>NZ_MECK01000075.1 GCF_014596465.1 Streptomyces sp. CBMA123
GCCGCCGGGCCGCCGGCGGACCCGGCCGGCGCCGCGCTGCCCGAGCAGCAGGCCGAGCACCTGCTCGCGGCCGGCGGCGACCGCTGGGGCGCGTACTACAGCGCCCAGGAGTACGCCGAGTTCAGCCAGGGCCTGGACGGCCGCTACCCCGGTGTCGGCCTGTCGGTCGGCCGCGGCGAGGACGGTGTCACCGAGGTCTCCGAGGTCACCCCGGCCGGACCGGCCGCCGAGGCCGGGATCGCCCCCGGCGACCGGCTGCTGCGGATCGACCGGGACCAGGCCGACCGGCTGCCGGTCACCGAGGTGGTCGCCCGGCTGCGCGGGCAGGGCGACGAGCGCCGGGCCGGCTCCGAGGTCACCCTGGCCGTGCGGCGCGGCGAGGGCGAGGTGCGCGAACTGCGGCTGCGACGGGTGCTGCTGGACAGCCGGCAGGTCACCGCCGAGCACCTGGAGCGGGGCGTGTTGCGGATCACCGTCCGGGCCTTCACCACCGGCGTGGCCGACCAGGTGCGCGCCGCGCTGCGCGCCCCGCACACCGGCGTGGTGCTCGATCTGCGCGGCAACTCCGGCGGGTTGCTGGACGAGGCGGTCGGCACCGCCGGGAGCTTCCTGGACGGCGGCCCGGTCGGCTCGTACCAGGAGCGCGGCGAGAAGAGGGAGTTGACGGCCCCGCCGGGCGGCGACCGGCGCACCCCGCTGGTGGTGCTGGTGGACGGCGGCACGATGAGCGCCGCCGAACTGCTCGCCGGGGCCCTCCAGGACCGCAGCCGCGCCGTCGTGGTGGGCTCGCGGACCTTCGGCAAGGGCACCGTCCAGCAGCCCAGCAGGCTCGCCGACGGCGCGGTGCTGGAGCTGACGGTCGGCCGCTACTACACCCCGGCCGGGCACTCCCTGGACGGCACCGGCCTGACCCCGGACGTCCCGGCCGGCGCCGGCGAGGACGCCGACGCGCTCGCCCTGCGGGTGCTCGCCGGCATCGGCACCCGGTCCTGACGCGGCCGCCCGCCCCTAAAGCAGCTGCCCGACCGGGCGTCGAAGTGCGAGAATGACGGCGCTATGGCAAAGGAAACCGGACACAAGCTGATCGCGCAGAACAAGAAGGCGCGGCACGAGTACACGATCCTCGACACCTACGAGTGCGGCCTCGTACTCACCGGCACCGAGGTCAAGTCACTGCGGGAGGGGCGGGCCAACCTGGTCGACGGCTACGCCTACATCCAGAACCACGAGGCGTGGATCGACAACGTCTTCATCCCCGAGTACACCCAGGGGACGTGGACCAACCACGCGGCCCGGCGCAAGCGCAAGCTGCTGCTGCACAGGCTGGAGATCCGCAAGATCGAGACCACGGTCCGCGACGCGGGCCACACCCTGGTGCCGCTGTCCCTGTACTTCAAGGACGGCCGGGTCAAGCTCGAACTCGCACTGGCGGTCGGCAAGAAGCTGTACGACAAGCGCCAGACGCTGCGGGAGAAGCAGGACACCCGCGAGACGGCACGCGCGGTGGCGGCGGCCCGGCGGCGCCAGCGTTAATCCGCTGGACCCTCGACCGTCGCCTCGCGTACTATGGCGCAAGCAACACGGACGGTCATCGTCCGAGCTGTTTCTCAAAAAAACATGGGGATGATCGGTTTCGACAGGGGATGTTGAAACAGGGGAAGCGAGCCGAGGAACGCGGCAATGATCTCGTTAACCACGTGTCGCAAAAAAATAATCGCCAACTCTAAGCGCGATTCCCAGCAGTTCGCTCTCGCTGCCTAATAAGCACCGATAGCGCTTGGGTGTCAGACCGGGGAGTTCCCGACCCGGACCCTGGCATAATCTAGGGAACTCAACCGTCCGCCCGGGCTGCGAGGGTGGATGGGAAATCAAACAGCAGCTGGGCCTGTTGGCGGCTTGTCCGTGTGACCGCCAGGGCCGAGAAAAGCACAGCGGACTGCGCTCGGAGAAGCCCTGAATTAACTCCACTGGACCCGGGTTCGATTCCCGGCATCTCCACCACCCCATGTTCACACCGAAGGCCGTCCACCGCTGATGCGGAGGGCGGCCTTCGATTTTGTACGTTCCGGAGCAGCGCGTGCGGGGGGTCGCGGCGTAGGATCATCCGTCCGCTCGTTTTCCGGAGCCGGATTCCGTCGCAACCCCCGAGGCCATGCAGAGCAACACGGACACCACCCCCGCCACCGATCACGAGACCGTCCGCGAGCGCGAGATCGCCGGTGAGCAGCAGCACCTCGACACCGTCTACCACCGGCTGGAGGAGAAGCTCGCCGAAGCCGAGTACATCCTCGAGGACGCCGCCAAGCGGGTGCAGGTCGGCACCCCCGGCGCCCTCGCCGAGCGTGACGCCCAGGTCTACCGGGCCGGCGCGCACCTCCAGCGGCTCAACAACGAGTTCGAGGACTTCCTCTTCGGCCGGATCGACCTCCAGCAGGCGGACGCCCCGGAGGAACACGGCATTCCCTCCGACACCCCGCTGGACCCGGCCGACCCGGCCGTCGCCGAGACCCTCCACATCGGCCGCCTCGGCGTGCTGGACGCCGAGTACGGCCCGCTGGTGATCGACTGGCGCGCCCCCGCCGCCGCGCCGTTCTACCGCGCCACCCCGGTCGAGCCCGGCCGGGTGATCCGCCGCCGGGTGATCCGCTCCAAGGGCCGCAAGGTGATCGGCGTCGAGGACGATCTGCTGCGTCCCGACCTCACCCCGACCCTGGGCGGCGAGGAACTGGCCGTGGTCGGCGACGGCGCGCTGATGGCCTCGCTCGGCCGAGCCCGCAGCCACTCGATGCGCGACATCGTCTCCTCCATCCAGAAGGAGCAGGACGAGGTGATCCGGGCCGCCGCGGCCGGGGCCACGCTCGTCACCGGCGGCCCCGGCACCGGCAAGACGGCCGTCGCCCTGCACCGCGCCGCGTACCTGCTGTACCAGGACCGCCGCCGCTACGCCGGGGGCATCCTGGTGGTCTCGCCCACCCCGCTGCTGGTCTCCTACACCGAGGGCGTGCTGCCCTCGCTCGGCGAGGAGGGCCAGGTCGCGATCCGCGCGGTCGGCTCGCTGGTGGACGGCGTCGAGGCGGCCACGTACGACAGCCCGGAGGCGGCGAGGGTCAAGGGCTCGGCCCGGATGGTCCAGTTGCTGCGCCGGGCCGCCCGGGCGGCGCTGGAGCTGGGCGCCCCGCAGGAGCTCAAGGTGGTCGCCCGCGGCGAGGTGCTGAAGCTGGACGCGGGCCGGCTGAGGGCCGTCCGCGGCAACGTGGTGGGCGCCGGCGGCACCCCGCTGAACCTGCTGCGCCCGCGTGCCCGCCGGCTGCTGCTGGACGCCCTGTGGCAGGAGGCCACCAGGCACCTGCCCAGGCCCGCCGACCACTACGCCCGGGAGCAGCGCCAGGAGGAGAAGGAGTCCTTCGACGACTACGTCTCGGACGAGTCGTCGTTCCTGGACTTCCTGGACGCCTGGTGGCCGCTGCTGACCCCGCGCCGGGTGCTCGGCACGCTCAAGCAGACCCGGCACACCAACCGGATCGCCCGCGGCGCCGTCACCCCGGACGAGGCGAGGCTGCTGGCGGCCTCCTGGCGGCACCTGTCCCCGCAGGGCGAGGGCGAGCTGTCGGCGCACGACGTGGCGCTGGTGGACGAGCTGCAGGTGCTGCTCGGCGAGGCGGCCCGCCCGAAGGTCCGCGAGGTGGACGCGGTGGACCTGCTGAGCGGCCTGGAGGAGGTCACCACCTTCGCCGACCGCAACTCCCGTCAGCGGGAGCGCCAGCCGGTGGAGCGCAAGGAGTACGCCCACGTCATCGTGGACGAGGCCCAGGACCTCACCCCGATGCAGTGGCGGATGATCGGCCGGCGGTCCCGGATGGCCACCTGGACCATCGTCGGCGACCCGGCGCAGTCCTCCTGGCCGTTCCCCCAGGAGGCCCAGGCCGCGCTGGACGAGGTGCTGGCCGGCAAGCCGCGCCGCCGCTTCACGCTGACCGTCAACTACCGCAACCCGGCCGAGATCGCCGAGGTCGCGGCCAAGGTGCTGGCCCTGGCCGCGCCGGGCACGCCCTCGCCGAGCGCGGTGCGCCACGTCGGCGTGGAGCCGCGCTTCGCGGCCGTCGGCGACCCCGCGCCGGAGGCCTTCGGCCGGGGCGCCCGGGCCGAGCTGGAGCGGCTGCTGGGCGAGGTGGACGGCACCGTGGCGATCGTGGTGCCGATGGACCGCCGGGCCGAGGCGGCCGGCTGGGCCGAGGGCCTGGACGAGCGCGTGGTGGTGCTGGGCAGTCTGGAGGCCAAGGGCCTGGAGTACGACGCGACGGTGGTCGCCGACCCGACCGGCATCGCCGGCGAGTCGGAGGCCGGCCTGCGGGTGCTGTACGTGGCGCTGACCCGGGCGACCCAGCGGCTGACCGTGCTGTCCGGTCCTGACGACCTGCCGGACGCGGCCGGCGTGCCCGCGCTGCTGCACGGCTGACGCACCCACGACGAAGGCCCCTCACCGGTGGTGAGGGGCCTTCGGACGTTTAGGACACCGACCCGCCATGCTCGCCTCGCGGCAAGTGGTCCCTCTAAGGGACGAAGGTTGGGCCCGGGGGCTTGGATCGAGCCGGTGTCCCGTCCAATGTAACGCATCGGCCGGGAGAGGCAAGGAGTGTGCGGCCGGAGACTGTGGGCAAGCCGGTCCGGTTGTCGGATCCGCACACTCAATGAACGTTATTTCTGGCAATCCCTTGGAAGGTGCGACGATCGAGGTCTAGCATGCGCAGGCGATGCCTTCAACAAAATGTTGAGCCTGCGGGACAGACGGAAGAAGGAAGCGTCGATGGCGACGGTGCCCAGTGTCTCCAACTCGATCACGGTGCGACTGGAGGTCCCGGCCCGCGGCAACGCGGTCAGCGCGATCACCACGGCCGTGGAGTCCTCCGGCGGATCGGTGACCGGTCTCGACGTCACCGCCTCCGGCCTGGAGGCGCTGCGGATCGACGTGACCGTGGCGGCCTCCTCCGTGGCGCACGGCGAGGAGGTCGTCGAGAAGCTGCGGGCGATCGACGGCGTGTCGATCGGCAAGGTCTCGGACCGCACCTTCCTGATGCACCTCGGCGGCAAGATCGAGATGTCCTCGAAGCTGCCGATCCGCAACCGTGACGACCTGAGCATGATCTACACCCCGGGCGTGGCGCGGGTCTGCATGGCGATCGCCGAGAACCCCGAGGACGCCCGCCGCCTGACCATCAAGCGCAACAGCGTCGCGGTGGTCACCGACGGCTCCGCGGTGCTGGGCCTGGGCAACATCGGCCCGGCCGCCGCGCTGCCCGTCATGGAGGGCAAGGCGGCCCTGTTCAAGCGCTTCGCCGGGATCGACGCCTGGCCGCTCTGCCTGGACACCCAGGACACCGACGAGATCGTGGCCATCGTCAAGGCGATCGCCCCGGGCTTCGCCGGCATCAACCTGGAGGACATCTCCGCGCCGCGCTGCTTCGAGATCGAGGCCCGGCTGCGCGAGGCCCTGGACATCCCCGTCTTCCACGACGACCAGCACGGCACCGCGATCGTGGTGCTGGCCGCCCTCACCAACGCGCTGAAGGTGGTCGGCAAGGAGATCGGCGACATCCGTGTGGTGATGTCGGGCGCCGGCGCCGCCGGCACCGCGATCCTCAAGCTGCTGCTGGCCGCCGGTGTCGAGCACGCCACCGTCGCCGACGTGCACGGTGTGGTCCACCTGGGCCGTGAGGACCTCAACGAGAGCCTGCGCTGGATCGCCGAGCACACCAACCGCTCGGGCCGCACCGGCAGCCTCAAGGAGGCCGTGGCGGGCGCGGACGTCTTCATCGGGGTCTCGGCCCCGAACGTCCTGGACGGCGACGACCTGGCCACCATGGCGGACCGGTCGATCGTCTTCGCGCTGGCCAACCCGGACCCGGAGGTCGACCCGGCGGTGGCCCGCCAGACCGCCGCCGTGGTCGCCACCGGCCGTAGCGACTTCCCGAACCAGATCAACAACGTGTTGGTCTTCCCGGGTGTCTTCCGCGGCCTGCTGGACGCCCAGAGCCGCACGGTCAACACCGAGATGATGATCGCCGCCGCCCGCGCGCTGGCCACCACCGTCGCCGACGACGAGCTGAACGCCAACTACATCATCCCGAGCGTCTTCCACAAGGACGTCGCCAAGACCGTCGCCTCCGCGGTGCGCGAGGCGGCCATGGCGGACGCCCAGGCGCCCGCCCCGGCCCGTCCGACCCCCGGCATCGTCGGCACCCTCGACACTTCGGCCTTCCCGACCATCAAGCTCTGAGGACCGCCGCCGGGCCCGCGCCGGTCCGCCCTGACGACGTGTCGCCGATCGGTCAAATGTCCGATTAGCGGCCATACTCGCCCGATCCCGCCCCGAACCCTTGCGACACAAGGGCGAGGGGCGTGTTTGGGCTTGTCGTGCCTAGGGCGTACGGTAGCCCTGCACGGGGCAGGCGTGTCCGACAAGTACGGAACGTCCCCCTGGTCTTCCGGCGTGTCGTCCCGACCGCCGTCCGCGCCCGGTCCGCCGGAGCCGACGGAGCGTCACACCTCCAACGGGCGGGCGATATTCGGGTGGCTCGGCCGGGGCCCGATTGGCTTTCTCGGGGCCGGTCGGGGCAGGATTCGTTCCCAGGCAGGCGGCGGGCCTCTTCGACGGCTCCGGCGCGCGGCATCGGGTACGGACCCGGCCTGCGACCACGCAATGCCTGCATGAGCACAGTGTGCGGACCTGCGGCCTATCCGGGTGCCCCCCGGTGGGAGCACCGATGGGCCCCCGCACACCGCAAGCGAACAGACCACAGGAGTACACATGAACCGCAGTGAGCTGGTGGCCGCGCTGTCCGAGCGCGCCGAGGTGACCCGCAAGGACGCCGACGCCGTTCTGGCCGCCTTCGCCGAGATCGTCGGCGAGGTCGTCGCCAAGGGCGACGAGAAGGTCACCATCCCCGGTTTCCTGACCTTCGAGCGCACCCACCGTGCCGCTCGTACCGCCCGCAACCCGCAGACCGGCGAGCCGATCCAGATCGCGGCCGGCTACAGCGCCAAGGTGAGCGCCGGCTCCAAGCTGAAGGAAGCCGCCAAGGGCGTCTGAACCACCCCTTGAACGCCCGAGAGGCCGGGCTCCCCGCGGGGAGCCCGGCCTCTCGCCGTGCGCGCGCTCGTTACGCGTCGACCAGCTGCTCGCTGGGCAGCTCGACGTGGGCGCCGAGGTCCCGCAGCTTCGCCATGAAGTTCTCGTAGCCGCGGTTGATCAGGTCGATGCCGTGCACGGTCGAGGTGCCCTCGGCCGCCAGCGCCGCGATCAGGTACGAGAAGCCGCCGCGCAGGTCGGGGATGACCAGCTCCGCGCCCATCAGCTTGGACGGGCCGGAGACGACCGCGGAGTGCAGGAAGTTGCGCGCGCCGAAGCGGCACGGGGTGGCGCCCAGGCACTCGCGGTAGAGCTGGATGTGCGCCCCCATCTGGTTGAGCGCGCCGGTGAAGCCCAGCCGCGACTCGTACACCGTCTCGTGCACGATGGACAGCCCGGTGGCCTGGGTCAGCGCGACCACCAGCGGCTGCTGCCAGTCGGTCTGGAAGCCCGGGTGGACGTCCGTCTCCAGGGCGATCGCCTTGAGCTCGCCGCCCGGGTGCCAGAAGCGGATGCCCTCGTCGTCCACCTCGAAGGCGCCGCCGACCTTCCGGAAGGTGTTGAGGAAGGTCATCATCTCCAGCTGGCGGGCGCCGCGGACGTAGATGTCGCCCTTGGTGGCGAGCGCCGCGCAGGCCCAGGAGGCGGCCTCCAGGCGGTCCGACAGGGCGCGGTGGGTGTAGCCGTTCAGCTCGTCCACACCGGTGATCAGGATGGTGCGGTCGGTGCCCAGGGTGATGATCGCGCCCATCTTCTGCAGCACGCAGATCAGGTCGACGATCTCCGGCTCGATGGCCGCGTTGCGCAGCTCGGTGACGCCCTCGGCGAGGACGGCGGTGAGCAGCACCTGCTCGGTCGCGCCGACCGAGGGGTAGGGCAGCTCGATCTTGGTGCCGCGCAGCCGCTGCGGGGCGACCAGGTAGGTGCCCTGGGGGTGCTTCTCGATGGTGGCGCCGAACTGGCGCAGCACCTCGAAGTGGAAGTCGACCGGGCGGCCGCCGATGTCGCAGCCGCCCAGGCCGGGGATGAAGGCGTGGCCGAGGCGGTGCAGTAGCGGGCCGCAGAACAGGATCGGGATCCGCGAGGAGCCGGCGTGGGCGTCGATGTCGGCGACATTGGCGCTCTCGACGTGCGAGGGGTCGAGGATCAGCTCGCCGTCCTCGTCGCCGGTGCGCACGGTCACACCGTGCAGCTGAAGCAGGCCGCGGACCACCTTGACGTCGCGGATGTCCGGGACGTTGCGCAGTCTGCTGGGGCCCTGGCCGAGGAGCGCGGCGACCATGGCCTTGGGGACCAGGTTCTTCGCTCCGCGGACGCGGATCTCGCCTTCGAGGGGGTTTCCGCCGTGGACCAGCAGGACGTCGTCGGTCATCGTTCTCGCAATCCGGGGTGCCAGAGGAATGGGAACGGCTCCGGTACGGAGCCGCAGGTGGACCGGTGGTACGGGCGTACGGGCGCGTTCGGGCCCCCGGAGAATCCGAGTCGGCACCGTAGAGGGGCGTCCACCATCCGTAGATGGTAGTGGGCGTGCCGATGGTTCCCGTGAGCCTCTCCCGTGATGGTGCTCTCTCCGGCCCGGCTCCCGCCCGCCGGTACGGCCGTACGGGTGTTCGTCCGGCGTGGCGTGGTTTCGGGTGTTGCGGTGTCCGACCGGTGCCGTTCTGCGGGATCATGTGTGGCATGACGGCGGCCCATTCGCACGGAGGCCGGTCCCACACCGGCCGTCTGCTCGTCGCGACGCCCATGCTCACCGACCCGAATTTCGCCCGGGCGGTGGTGCTGCTCCTCGACCACGACGTCGAGGGGGCGCTCGGCGTGGTGCTCAACCGGCCCACACCGGTCGAGGTGGGCAGCGTCCTGGACGGCTGGGGCGGACTCGTCGGGCAGCCCGCGGTGGTGTTCCAGGGCGGGCCGGTGGCGCTGGACTCGGCGCTCGGCCTGGCGGTCGCGCCGGGGGAGCCGGGCACCGGCCAGCCGCTCGGCTGGCGGCGGGTGCACGGCGCGATCGGCCTGGTGGACCTGGAGGCGCCGCCCGAGGTGCTGGCCGGGGAGCTGGGCAGCCTGCGGATCTTCGCCGGGTACGCCGGCTGGTCGCCGGGCCAGCTGGAGAGCGAGCTGGAGAGCGGCGCCTGGTACCTGGTGGACTGCGAGCCCGGGGACGTCTCCAGCCCCGATCCGGAGCGGCTGTGGCGCTCGGTGCTGCGCCGCCAGCGCGGCCCGCTGGCCCTGCTGGCGACCTACCCGGACGACCCGACGATGAACTGAGCGGCCGCCCCCGGGCCCGGGGGCGTCGCATGACACTGGCCCGGTTTCCGGGGGCGCCCATAGACTTGGCACCTATGAGCACTCTTGAGCCCGAGCGCGGCCTCGGCACCGGCACCCTGGTCGAGCCCGTCCCCCAGGTGTCCCACGGCGACGGCGACCACGAGCGCTTCGCGCACTACGTCCAGAAGGACAAGATCATGGAGAGCGCGCTCTCCGGGTCCCCGGTCGTGGCGCTGTGCGGCAAGGTGTGGGTGCCCGGTCGCGACCCGAAGAAGTACCCGGTCTGCCCGATGTGCAAGGAGATCTACGACGGCATCGGCAAGCCGCAGGGTGGCGACGGGGACAACAACAACAAGTAGTCCGGCGCCGTCCGCGGAACACCGTTTTGCATAGCACCGCGATTCCGCAGTGGTCTATGCCAATCGTTCCGGGCCTGGGCAGGATGTCGGAATGGACCTCATTCCCGCACCTTCGAGTGCCGTCCGGCGCCCGGGCGAGGACTTCCCGCTCGACGCCACCACCACGCTGACCGCGCCGCCCGGGCTGGCCGACGCCGAGCGGTGGCTGCGCGGCACGCTGTCCGCCGCCACCGGACTGCCGCTCGCCCCGGGCCGCCCGGGCGCCGGCATCGAGCTGGTCCTGGACGACACCCTGGCCGCCGAGGCGTACCGGATCACGGTGCGCCCCGGCCACGCCCTGCTCACCGCGGGCGGCCCGGCCGGCGCGCTGTGGGCGGCCCAGACCCTGCGGCAGCTGCTCGGGCCCGACGCGTACCGGCGCTCCCCGCTGCGCCGGGAGGCCTGGGTGCTGCCCGGCGCGGACATCGCCGACGCGCCCCGGTTCGGCTGGCGCGGCGCGCTGCTGGACGTCGCCCGGCACTTCCTGCCCAAGTCCGACGTGCTGCGCTTCGTCGACCTGCTGGCCGCGCACAAGCTCAACGTGCTCCACCTGCACCTGACCGACGACCAGGGCTGGCGGATCGAGATCAAGCGCTACCCGCGGCTGACCGGGCGCGGCGCCTGGCGGGAGCGCTCGATGGTCGGCTACCGGGCCGGGCAGCGCCGGGACGACCGCCCGCACGGCGGCTACTACACCCAGGACGACCTGCGCGAGATCGTCGCCTACGCGGCCGCGCGCGGGATCACCGTCGTCCCGGAGGTCGACCTGCCCGGCCACACCCAGGCCGCCGTCGCCGCCTACCCCGAGCTGGGCAACACCGACGTGGTGGACACCGCCGCGCTCGGCGTCTGGACGGACTGGGGGGTGAGCCACCACGTGCTCAACGCCTCCGAGGAGACCCTGCGGTTCTTCGAGGGGGTGCTGGAGGAGGTCCTGGAGGTGTTCCCGTCCGAGTTCGTCCACCTCGGCGGCGACGAGTGCCCCAAGGAGCAGTGGAAGGACAGCGCCGCCGCCCAGGCCCGGATCCGCGAGCTCGGCCTGGCCAACGAGGACGAGCTGCAGAGCCACCTCATCCGGCACTTCGACCGCTGGCTGGCCGAGCGCGGGCGCCGGCTGATCGGCTGGGACGAGATCCTGGAGGGCGGGCTGGCCATCGCCACCGCGCCACAGGGGGCGCCGGAGGCAGGAGCGCCGGTGTCGGGTGCCGAGCGCCCGGCGGCGTGGGGGCGGTCCCGTGCGGCCGTCTCCTCCTGGCGCGGCTTCGGCGGCGGGATCGCCGCCGCGAAGGCCGGGCACGACGTGGTGATGTGCCCCGAGCAGCACGTCTACTTCGACCACCGGCAGGCGGACGGGCCGGACGAGCCGATCCCGGTCGGCTTCGTGCGCACGCTGGAGGACGTCTACCGCTTCGAGCCCGTCCCGGAGCAGTTGGACGAGGCCGCCGCCCGGCACGTCATCGGCACCCAGGCCAACCTGTGGAGCGAGTTCATGGACAGCGCCCGGGACATCGACTACCGGGCCTTCCCCCGGCTGGTCGCCTTCGCCGAGGTCGCCTGGTCCGAGCTGCCCGCCCGGCCGGCCGAGCGGGACTACCCGGGCTTCGAGCGGCGGCTGCGCGCCCACCTGGAGGTGCTGGACGCACTGGGCGTCGAGTACCGCCCCGTCGACGGCCCGCACCCCTGGCAGCGCCGGCCCGGCGTGGTGGGGCGGCCGATCGAGGGGCCGCCGCCGGTGCGCTAGCCGGTGCCGCCGGTGTGCTGATGTGTCCGTCGGGAACTTATGGACGGTCATCTGACGTCAAGAAGAGATGAACATCTGACCCCGGCCCGTTCGGGTCGGGGCAGATACCGCCCGGTATCCGTCCCAAACGGGCAGTCCCGTTCACCGGCCCCGAAATGATCATCGAGCATTGTGTGCCAGAGTTGCCCAACCCGGCCCGATCGCCCGTACCCTACGGCCAGGCCGGGCTGCTGACGCGGACAGTGCGGCCACGGCCGCGGGCGGCAGACGATCGATGAGCAAGTGGAGCACGGTGGGACCCAGGTGAACCGGACGATCATGCTGCCGGCCTCGCTCGACGAGGCCGTCGACGCGCTGGCCGCCGCCCCGGCCGCGGTACCGGTGGCCGGCGCCACCGACCTCATGGAAGCCGTCAACGCCGGACGGCTGCGCCCCGCCGCCCTGGTCGGCCTCGGCCGGATCACCGAACTGCGCGGCTGGCGCTACGAGGACGGCGGCACCGCCGTCCTCGGCGCCGGACTCACCCACGCCCGGATGGACCGCCCCGACTTCGCCGCGCTCATCCCCGCCCTCGCCGACGCCGCCCGCACCGCCGGCCCGCCGCAGGTCCGCAACGTCGGCACCCTCGGCGGCAACATCGTCACCGCCGCCCCGGCCGGCGACACCCTCCCGGTGCTCGCCGCCCTGGAGGCCAGCGTCACCCTCGCCCGGGCCGGCGCCAGCCGCGAGGTGCCGGTCAGTCACCTGCTCACCGGCCTCGACCCGGTGCGCCCGGGCGAACTGCTCACCTGGGTGCGCGTCCCGCTGCTGCACGCGCCGCAGGTCTTCCTCAAGGCCACCGGCCGCAGCGGCCCGGCCCGCGCCACCGCCTCCGTCGCCCTCGTTCTCGACCCGGCCCGGCGCGCCGTGCGCTGCGCCGTCGGAGCCGTCGCCCCTGTCCCGCTGCGCCCGCTGGAGGCCGAGGCCTGGGTGGCCGGCTGCATCGACTGGGACGGCAGCCGGGAGATCGACCCGGCCGCGGGCGCCGCCTTCGGCGAGTACGTCGCCGCCGCCTGCGTCCCCGACAACTACGGCGCCGAGGGCGCCTGGGAGGCCGTGACCGAGGGGCCGACCGCGGCCGCCGTTCGGCTACGGCGTACCGTATCGGTGCTGGCCCGACGGGCACTGGGAAGGGCGCTGAAGTGACCACAGACCCCATCGAGACCCTCGACGCCGAGCCGCTCGGCCTCACCCCCCAGGTCAGCCGGGAGCTGCGCCCGTGCGCCTCCTACACGCTGCGGGTCAACGGTTCCGAACGGCCCGTCACCGACGCCTGGATCGGCGAGAGCCTGCTCTACGTCCTGCGCGAGCGGCTCGGCCTGGCCGGCGCCAAGGACGGCTGCGAGCAGGGCGAGTGCGGCGCCTGCTCGGTACAGGTGGACGGCCAGCTGGTGGCCGGCTGCCTGGTGCCCGCCGCACTGGCCGCCGACAGCGAGATCAACACCGTCGAGGGCCTGTCCGCCGCCGGCGGCGCGAGCGACGTCCAGCAGGCGCTGGCCGCCTCCGGCGCCGTGCAGTGCGGCTACTGCACCCCCGGCATGGCGATGGCCGTGCACGACCTGCTTCAGCGCAACCACCGGCCCACCGAGGTCGAGGCCCGGCAGGCGCTGTGCGGCAACCTGTGCCGCTGCACCGGCTACCGCGGCGTGCTGGCCGCCGTCCAGACCGTCGCGGACGCCCGCGCGCTGGAGGCCGAGGAGGCGGAGGGCGCCGCCGCGGCCGCCGCCGAACCGGCCGCCGAGGCCGGGGCACCGGCCGACCAGGCCTCCCCGGCCGAGCGGCAGCCCGCCGCCGTCGAGCCGCCGGTCTACTCCGACGAGGCCTGGATCGAGCACGTCCCCCAGCCGCCCGCCGAGGCCGCGGCCGCACCCGTCCAGGCACCCGCTCCGGCCCCCGCCCCGGCCGAGCAGCCGTACGGCGACGGCGGCTACGACACCGGCGTGTACGACACCTCCGCCCTGACGGCGATGCAGCCCGGCATCCCCGCCCAGGCCACCGGCGACCAGGTGTACTACCCGCCGCAGGGCTACCCCGAGCAGCCGTACCAGGCCACCCCCGCGCACGGCACCTACGTGCCGGCCGGCTACCCGGACGGCCACCAGCAGCACCACGGCTACGACACCGGCTACGACGCCCCGGTCTACGAGCCCACCCCCGCGCACGGCACCCCGCTGCCCGGCGCCGTCCACGACGGCACGCCCCCGCACGGCACCCCGTACACGGACCCGCACGGCACCCCGGCCGAGGCCGGCGTCCCGACCACCGGCGTCCCCTACGGCGCCACCCCCGCCCACGGCATCCGGCTCTCCGAGGACGACCACGCATCATGACGTCGCCTACCGACATCGGCGCAGCACTCCAGCAGGACGGCGGCGAGGGCGGCGCCGTACCGGAGCCGTTCGGCCTGGGCAGTTCCCCGCTGCGCAGCGACGCGCTGCCCAAGGCGCTCGGGATCTACCCGTACGCGGCCGACCTGTGGGCCGAGGGGCTGCTGTGGGGCGCGGTGCTGCGCTCGCCGCACCCGCACGCCCGGATCCGCGGCATCGACACCTCGGCCGCACTCGCCCTGCCCGGGGTGCACGCCGTCGTCACCGCCGCCGACCTGCCGCCCGGCCCGGACGGCACCCCGGACGGCGCCCCGGCCGGCCCGATCGTCGCCGACCGCCCGGTGCTGGCCGCCGGCGTGGTGCGCCACCACGGCGAGCCGGTCGCCGCGGTCGCCGCCGACCACCCGGACACCGCCCGGCTGGCCGTCGGCCTGATCGCGGTCGACTACGAGCCGCTGGAGGCGGTCACCGACCCCGAGCAGGCCTTCACCGCGCCGGCGCTGCACCCGGACGGCAACCTGTTCCGCCACCTGCCGCTGCGCACGGGGGACCCGGACGCGGCCGGCGAGATCATCGTCGAGGGCCTCTACCAGGTCGGCCGGCAGGACCCGGCCCCGCTCGGCGCCGAGGCCGGGCTGGCCGTGCCGCGCCCGGACGGCGGCGTGGAGCTGCACCTGTCCTCCACCGACCCGCACGGCGACCGCGAACGCACCGCCGCCTGCCTGGGCCTGGAGCCCGACCGGGTCCGACTGGTCGTCACCGGCGTGCCCGGCGCCACCACCGACCGCGAGGACATCTCCTTCCAGGTCACCCTGGCGCTGCTGGCGCTGCGCACCGGCCGCCCGGTCAAGATGACCCTCACCCGCGAGGAGTCCTTCCACACCCACACCTCGCGCCACCCCGCGCTGCTGCGCTACCGCCACCACGCCGACGCCGACGGCACCCTGGTGAAGGTGGAGGCGCAGATCCTGCTGGACGGCGGCGCCTACGCGGACGTCTCCGCCGAGGCGCTGGCCGCCGCGACGGCCTTCTCGGTCGGCCCGTACGTCTGCCCCAACGTGTTCGTGGACGCCTGGGCGGTGCGCACCAACAACCCGCCGGCCGGGCGGATGCGCGGCGAGGGCGCGCTGCAGGCCTGCTTCGCGTACGAGTCGCAGCTGGACCAGCTGGCCGCCCGGGTGGGCGTGGACCCGGTGGAGATCCGCCGCCGCAACGCGATGTCCACCGGCGACCCGCTGCCCACCGGACAGGCCGTCACCTGCCCGGCGCCGGTGCGGGCGCTGCTGGACGCGGTGGCGGCGGAGCCGCTGCCGGCCCTGCCGGTGGACGACCCGGACGCCGAGTGGCTGCTGCCCGGCGGGCCCGGCGGCGCCGGGGACCCGTCCGCGGTGCGCCGCGGCATCGGCTACGCCGTCGGCATGGTGCACATGCTGGGCGCCGAGGGCGATGACGAGGTGTCCACCGCCACCGTGCGGGTCAGCGGCGACCACGCCACGGTGATCTGCGCGGCCGTCGACGCCGGGCAGGGCTTCGCCACGCTGGCCCGGCAGATCGTGCAGACCGTACTGGGCGTCAGCGAGGTCTACATCGCGCCGGCCGACAGCGACCAGTCGATCGCCGGGCCGTCCGCGCGGGGCCGGCACACCTGGGTCTCCGGCGGGGCGGTCGAGCGGGCCGCGCTGATGGTCCGCCACCAGCTGCTGCAGCCGATCGCGGCCAACTTCGGGATGTCGGTGGAGCTGCTGCAGATCGCCGACGGCAAGATCACCTCCTACGACGGGGTGCTCGGGATGCCGGTCGCCGAGGCGCTGGAGGGCAAGGAGCTCTGGGCCACCGCGCAGTGCCGTCCGCACCCGACCGAGCCGCTGGACGAGTCCGGGCACGGCGACGCCTTCGTCTCCATCTCCTTCTGCGCGATGCGCGCGGTGGTGGACGTGGACATCGAGCTGGGGGCCGTCCGGGTGGTCGAGATGACCGTCGCCCAGGACGTCGGCCGGGCGCTGAACCCGCGCCAGATCGAGGACCGGATCGAGGCGGGCGTGGCCCAGGGCGTGGGCCTGGCGCTGATGGAGGACCTGCGCACGGAGGACGGGCTGCTGGGCAACCCCTCGCTCACCGGCTACCGGCTGCCCACCTCGCTGGACACCCCGGAGGTGCGGATCGCCGCGCTGCTGGAGGAGCGGGACGTGGTCGCCACCTTCGGCGCCAAGGCGGTCAGCGCCGTGCCCGCGGTGGTCGCCCCCTCGGCCGTCGCCGCCGCCGTCCGGGCCGCCACCGGCCTGCCCGTCGGCCGGCTGCCGATCCGCCCGGAGGACGCCGTCACCGCCTGAGCGGGGCGCGGGCGGGAAAGCGGAACGGGAAGACGGAACGGGGAATGCGGAATTGCCGGTCGACTTTCGAGTCGACCGGCAATTCCCGTTTCCGAGGCCGTGGCGGGAATTGAACCCGCGTACACCGCTTTGCAGACGGTTCCCTGAACCACTCGGGCACACGGCCAGTGAATTCAGGATGGCCGATCCCCGGAATGAGGTCAACGAACTTCTGTAAATTCTGTGTGGCAATGTGTGCTACCGTCGGAGTCGGTGGCTGTATTCCCGCCACCCCGGACGAGAGCGTCGTACCCGGTGACGACAAGACGACGCAGTTCAGCGGCAATCCGGCCGCTGTGGACTGCGGAGGTACGGCCGTCATGGCTTGGCTCGTTCTGATCGTCTCGGGTCTCCTGGAGACCGTCTGGGCGGTGGCCCTGGAATCGTCCAAGGGTTTCTCCCGCCTCGTTCCCAGCCTCGTCTTCGGCGTCGCGCTGCTGTTCAGCATGGGCGGACTGGCGTACGCGATGCGCACCATCCCGATCGGCACCGGCTACGCGGTCTGGGTCGGCATCGGCGCGGTCGGCACCGCGCTCTACGGCATGGCCGTCCTGGGGGACGCGGCGACCATGGCCCGGATCGGCTGCCTGCTGCTGATCGTCTCCGGCGTGGTGGGGCTCAAGGTGCTGCACTGAAGCCGTGGGCCCAGGGCCGGCGACGGACCCGGTCAGGGACCGCGGTCAGGAGTCACGGAGGCGGACGGCTCTTACGATGTCACGTATGACCACTGCCTCCCCCACCTCGGTCGACTCCCCCTCGATACCCTCCGGAACCGACCCCGGCGGCGGAGTCATGAGCGGCCGCTACCGCGCTCTGACGCTCGGGATCGTGTCGGTGGTCCTGGTGATCGCCTTCGAGGCGACCGCCGTCAACACCGCGATGCCGACCGCGGCCCGGCAGCTGAACGGCCTCGGGCTGTACGCCTTCGCCTTCTCCGGCTACTTCACCACCACGCTGTTCGCCCTGGTCGTCTCCGGCCAGTGGTGCGACCGGCGCGGCCCGCTGCGGCCGCTGTTCACCGGCATCGCGGTGTTCGGTGTGGGCCTGGTGCTGGCCGGGACGGCGCCCGGCATGTGGGTGTTCGTGGCCGGGCGGGCCGTCCAGGGGCTGGGCGGCGGGCTGGTGATCGTCGCGCTGTACGTGGTGGTCGGCCGGGCCTACCCGGAGCGGCTGCGGCCGGCGGTGTTCGCCGCCTTCTCCTCGGCCTGGGTGCTGCCCTCCATCGTCGGACCGCTGGTGTCCGGGGCGGTCACCCAGCACCTCGGCTGGCGCTGGGTCTTCCTCGCGGTGCCGGTGCTGATCCTGCTGCCGCTGGTGGTGATGGGCCCGGCGCTGGCCCGCTCCGAGCGGGACCACCCGGTGCTCAAGGGAGCCGGGTTCGACCGCCGCCGCACCCTGCTGGCCGCCATGGCGGCGGTCGGCGCCGGCCTGCTGCAGTACGCGGGCCAGCGGCGCGACCTGGTCGGGCTGCTCCCCGGTATCGCCGGGGCGGCGCTGCTGGTGCCGGCTGTGCTGGGGCTGCTGCCGAAGCGGACCCTGCGGGCCGGGCGCGGGCTGCCGACGGTGATCCTGCTGCGCGGCCTGGCGGCCGGTGCGTTCCTCGGCGCCGAGGCCTTCGTCCCGCTGATGATGACCACCCAGCGGGACCTCTCGCCGACCCTGTCCGGGCTCACCCTGACCAGCGGCGGGCTCACCTGGGCGCTGGGCTCCTGGCTGCAGGGGCGGCCCGGGGCCGAGCGCTACCGCGAGGCGATGATCCGGGGCGGCTTCGTGCTGACCGCGGTGGCGATCGCGGGCGTCGCGCTGGTGCTGGTCCCGGCGGTGCCGGCCTGGGCGGCGTCGGTGGCCTGGGGCGTCGGCGGCATCGGGATGGGGCTGACGGTCGCGAGCGTCAGCGTGCTGATGATGAAGCTCTCCGCGCCGGAGGACGCCGGGGCCAACTCGGCCGCGCTGCAGATGAGCGACGCGCTGGGCAACGTGCTGCTGACCGGTCTGGCGGGGGTGCTGTTCGCGGCGCTGGGCGGCGGCTCACTGGCCGCCGCCCACGAGGTCGCCGGGGCTGACGGCTCGCCCGGCGCCTTCGCGGTGATCCTGCTGGTGATGGCCGCGGTGGCGGCGCTGGGGGCGCTGCTGTCCGGCCGGGTCCGTACCAGGGGCTGAGGTCAGCCGGCGGCGGCCGTGGCGGTCGGGGAGGGGGCCGGCGGCGCCGCCGGGGTGCCGAGGAAGCTCTCCCAGCCGCCGGCCGGGGACTGGCCCGGGCCGAGGCCCTGCAGCTTGCGCAGCACCGCCGGGTCCTGGGCGTCCAGCCAGTCCACCAGCTGGCGGAAGGAGACCAGCCGGACCTCCGGCTTGCCCGCGATCGACTTGAGCACGTCCTCGACGGCGTTCATGTAGATGCCGCCGTTCCACTCCTCGAAGTGGTTGCCGATGACGTACGGCGCCCGGTTGCTGTTGTAGGTGCGGTCGAAGCCCATCAGGTAGGAGTCCCGGGCCTGGGCCTGGAAGCCCGGGTAGAGCGCCGGATCGGCCTTGGTGTTGGGGCCGCACTGGTTGAACATGATGTTGTAGTCCATCGACAGCACCTGGAAGGTGTGCCCGGGGAAGGGGATGGACTGCAGCGGGAGGTCCCACAGTGCGCCGCCCTGGATCTTCTGCGGCCACACCTGGGTGCCGTTGCCACTGCTGTCGTAGCGCCAGCCGCGCTTGACGGCGGTGGGCAGCAGGTTGCGCTGGCCCTCCAGGCACGGGGTGCGGCTGCCGATCAGCTCCTTGCGGTAGTCGAAGGGCAGGGCGGGCAGGTCGGTGAAGCCGGTGTTGGTGCGCCAGTTCGTCACGAAGTCCATTGCCTGCTGGATCTCGCTGTCCCACTCCTCCGGGGACCACTTGCCGACGCCGGTGGAGCCGCAGAAGTGGCCGTTGAAGTGGGTGCCGATCTCGTGGCCCTCCAGCCAGGCGGCGTGCACGTTCTCCAGGGTGTCGTGGATGTGCTGGTCGCTCAGGTAGCCGATCTCGGAGGCGCCGACCTTGTGCTGCGGGGGGCGGTACAGGTCCTTCTTGGACTCCGGCAGCAGGTAGAGGCCGCTGAGGAAGAAGGTCATCGAGGCGTTGTGCTCCTGGGCCAGCCGGCGGAAGCGGGCGAACAGGCCGTTGTCGAGCTCGCCGGCGCCGTCCCAGGAGAAGACCACGAACTGCGGGGGCCGCTGGCCGGGCTGGAGCTGCTCGGGGACGGGCTGGCGGGGCTGGGCGCCGGTGTCCGAGGTGGAGCCGTCGCCGATCAGCACGACCTGGGGCTTCTGCGGGACCGGGGCCGGGGTGGCGCTCTGCCCGCCGGGGGCCGGGGCGGGCAGGTCCGCGCCGGCCGCGTGCTCCCCGCCGCCG
>NZ_MECK01000076.1 GCF_014596465.1 Streptomyces sp. CBMA123
GGATCGCCGCTGCCGCGCTCGGCCCGCTCGGGCTGCCCGGCGCCCCGCTCGGCAGCCACCTGCTCGCCGCCGACCAGGAGGGCTACCGGGACGACAGCGCCGCGGTCGGACCGGCGGACCCGGCGCGGCTGCTGGACCGGGCGGGCTGGAAGCTCACGAGCGGCACCACCCGGGTCAAGGACGGCAAGCAACTCGCCCTGGGCCTGCTCGTCCCGGCCGGCTCCGCGACCGCCAGACGCACGGCCGACGCGCTCGCCGCCGACCTCGCCGGCTACGGCATCACGGTGAGGCCGCAGACCGCGCCCGCCGAGACCTTCGTCCAGGACCACCTGACCGCCGGGGACTACGACCTGGCGCTCTTCTCCTGGCCGGCCGGCCCCAGCCCGGCCGCCGAGCAGCGCGCCGCGTACGCCAAGCCCCGGCCGGACGCCGACGGGACGCTCGACTCCGGCGGGAACTACGGCCGCAGCGGCACCGAGGAGATCGACCGGCTGTTTGACCGGGCGGCCGCCGAGCTCGACCCGGCGGCCCGGCTGGACCTGCTCCAGGAGGCGGACGTACGGATCTGGCAGCTCGGGCACTCGGTGCCGCTGTACCAGCGGCCGGAGCTGGTCGGGGTACGGGCCGGGGTGACCGGGGCCGGGGTGTTCGGGTTCGGGTGGCCGCGGTTCCAGGACGTGGGCTGGAGGCTTCAGGCCACCGAGCGGGCGGGCGGTGCGGGCGCCGGGGCGGCGCGGTCCGGAGTCGTCGGATAGGAGACGGAAGAGTGCCGGAACGCGACCGCCGGGTGAAGACCGTGTGCCCCAGCTGTGATCTTGGTCCCGCCCGACCTGCTCGTTTCTGCCCACCTGAGCGCTTCCCCGTACGATAGGAGGAAGCCGAGGCATGTCCATTGCCCGGCGGGTGGACCGGTAGTAGCAGGCGGAACGGGCGGCGGCGATCGACAGGGATCGCAAGTGCGCGTCACGCAGCCGGGCGCCGCAACCCACGATTCCGGGAGAATCAGCAAGGCATGCCCACGCGCAACGACATCCGTAACGTCGCCATCGTCGCCCACGTCGACCACGGCAAGACCACGCTGGTCGACGCCATGCTGAAGCAGGCCGGCGCCTTCGCCGCCCACCAGCACCTCGACGACCGCATGATGGACTCGAACGACCTGGAGCGCGAGAAGGGCATCACCATTCTCGCGAAGAACACGGCCGTCAAGTACCACCCGAAGGATGGTGGCGCGCCGATCACCATCAACATCATCGACACCCCGGGCCACGCCGACTTCGGTGGCGAGGTCGAGCGCGGTCTGTCGATGGTGGACGCGGTCGTCCTGCTGGTCGACGCCTCCGAGGGCCCGCTGCCGCAGACCCGCTTCGTGCTCCGCAAGGCGCTCACGGCCCGTCTGCCCGTCATCCTCTGCATCAACAAGACGGACCGCCCGGACTCCCGGATCGACGAGGTCATCAACGAGACCTACGACCTGTTCCTGGACCTGGACGCGGACGAGGACCAGATCGAGTTCCCGATCGTCTACGCCTGCGCCCGTGACGGCGTCGCGTCGCTGACCAAGCCGGAGAACGGCACCGTCCCCGCGGACAGCACCAGCCTGGAGCCGTTCTTCTCCACCCTGCTGGAGCACGTCCCGGCCCCCAGCTACGAGGAGGACGCGCCGCTCCAGGCCCACGTCACCAACCTGGACGCCGACAACTTCCTCGGCCGCATCGCGCTGCTGCGCGTCGAGCAGGGCGAGCTGCGCAAGGGCCAGACCGTGGCCTGGATCAAGCGCGACGGCTCGATGCAGAACGTCCGCATCTCCGAGCTGCTGATGACCGAGGCGCTCACCCGCAAGCCGGCCGAGGTGGCGGGCCCCGGTGACATCTGCGCCGTCGCCGGTATCGGCGAGATCATGATCGGCGAGACCCTGGCCGACCCCGAGAACCCGGTCGCGCTGCCGCTGATCACGGTGGACGAGCCGGCCATCTCGATGACCATCGGCACCAACACCTCGCCGCTGGTCGGCCGGGGCGGCAGCGGCAAGGGCGCGGACGCGAAGGCGGCCGGCAAGGTGGACCGCAAGGTCACCGCCCGCCAGGTGAAGGACCGCCTGGACCGCGAGCTGATCGGTAACGTCTCGCTGCGCGTCCTGGACACCGAGCGTCCGGACGCCTGGGAGGTGCAGGGCCGCGGTGAGCTGGCGCTGGCCATCCTGATCGAGACCATGCGCCGCGAGGGCTTCGAGCTGACCATCGGCAAGCCGCAGGTGGTCACCAAGCAGGTCAACGGCAAGACCCACGAGCCGGTCGAGCGCCTCACGGTGGACGTGCCCGAGGAGCACATGGGTGCTGTCACCCAGCTCATGGGCATCCGCAAGGGCCGGATGGACAACATGTCCAACCACGGCTCGGGCTGGGTCCGGATGGAGTTCGTGGTGCCGTCCCGCGGCCTGATCGGCTTCCGTACCGAGTTCCTCACCAACACCCGCGGCACCGGCATCGCCCACTCGATCCACGAGGGCCACGAGCCGTGGTTCGGCACGCTGACCACCCGCAACAACGGTTCGCTGGTCGCCGACCGGGCCGGTGTGGTCACCGCCTTCGCGATGACCAACCTGCAGGAGCGCGGCGTGCTCTTCTGCGAGCCGGGCACCGAGGTGTACGAGGGCATGATCGTCGGCGAGAACTCCCGCGCCGACGACATGGACGTCAACATCACCAAGGAGAAGAAGCTCACCAACATGCGTTCCGCGAACGCGGACGTGGCCGAGTCGATCGTCCCGCCGCGCAAGCTCTCGCTGGAGCAGTCGCTGGAGTTCTGCCGCGAGGACGAGTGCATCGAGGTGACCCCGGAGACGGTTCGCATCCGTAAGGTCGTGCTGGACCAGAAGGACCGCGGCCGCACCGCCTCGCGCGCCAAGAAGGCATGATCCGGACGGCTTGATCGGCCTTTGGCCGGAATGCTTCGCCCCCCTTTCCGATGGAGAGGGGGGCGAACTTTTTCAACTACTCCAAGTTGTCGGGGCCGCTATTAACGGAATAGCGCTCATCACACCCAGGTGTCCGCTGAGCGGACGTGACAGTTCGTCATCCGTGACGACTGTCCGTTTGGTGCCTGTCTGGCTATGTCTCAAATGTCCGGTTTTCGAAACTTACCGACTGTTCATGTGACCTAATTGAGATCGTCACTGGTCACTTTCGTGTCCGTGCGTGACGGATAGTGGGTGCAGTCAGGCTCGGGTCAAGGGTTAACGCGCAGGGGTGCGCGCCGAAACCACGAGCGCGGACGGCATTGCGGGCCCGGTGACAACCGTTCCGTAGTGCCCTCCTCGTCGCAAACGTCGAATTCAGGAGGCACACCGATGCGTGGTGTGAGCCAGGCCAAGTGGGTTGTCGCAGCTGTTGCTGTCGCGCTCGCCGCGACTGCTTGTAGCAGCAGCGGCAGCAGCGACTCCTCCGGCGGGAGCTCGGACAGCGCCGCGGTCGACCCCTCGGGCACGTTCAGCTTCCAGAGCGCGGAGCCGCAGCGTCCGCTGCAGCCGGCCAACGCCATGGAGAACCAGGGCGGCCGTATCGTCAAGCAGCTCTTCACGGGCCTCGTCGACTACGACCCCGCGACCGGTGCGCTGCGCAACCAGGTGGCCGACAAGATCGAGACCACCGACGCGAAGAACTACACCGTCACGCTGAAGTCCGGCTGGACCTTCCACGACGGCACCCCGGTCACCTCCAAGTCCTTCGTGGACTCCTGGAACTGGTCCGCCAACCCGGCCAACAACCAGATCAACTCCGACTGGTTCTCGGACATCGTCGGTTACGACGCCGTCCACCCGGACAAGGGCGACCCGACCGCCAAGGAGATGACCGGTCTCAAGGTCGTCGACGACACCCACTTCACCATCGAACTGACCCAGCCCGTCTCGTACTTCACGTACAAGCTCGGCTACTCGGCGTTCTTCCCGCTCCCCACCGGCTTCTTCGCGGACCCGAAGGGCTTCGGCGAGAAGCCGGTCGGCAACGGCCCCTACCAGTTCGTCTCGTGGGAGCACAACAAGGCCATCACGCTGAAGGCGTACGACAAGTACACCGGCAGCAACAAGGCGAAGAACGGCGGAATCGTCTTCCGCAGCTACACCTCGCCCGAGGCCGCGTACAAGGACCTGATGTCCGACACCCTGGACGTCCTGGACCAGGTCGACTCGACCGACCTGCCGAAGTACAAGGACGACCTGGGCAAGCGCGCGATCGACCAGGCCCAGGGCGCCATCCAGAACATCTCGTTCGCGATGTACCAGGCCGACTGGCAGGGTGCGGACAAGGCCAAGGTCCGCCAGGGCCTCTCGATGGCGATCGACCGCGACACCATCACCAAGACCGTGCTGAACAACAGCCGTCAGCCCGCCGACTCGTTCGTGGCGCCGGGCGTCATGGGCTACAAGGCCGGCACCTGTGGTGACGCCTGCAAGTACGACCCGGCCAAGGCCAAGCAGCTCATCCAGGAGGGTGGCGGCGTCCCGGGCAACAAGGTCACCATCCTCTACAACTCCGATGGTGGCCACAAGGAGTGGGTCGACGCGGTCTGCAACTCGATCCGCCAGGCGACCGGCGTCGAGTGCCTCGGTGACCCGAAGCCGGACTTCAAGACCTCGCGTGACATCGTCACCAAGAAGCAGGTCTCGAGCATGATGCGTACCGGCTGGGTGCAGGACTACCCGCTGAACGCCAACTTCCTGCGCGACGTCTACGGCACCGGTGCCGCCGCGAACGACGCCGGCTACTCGAGCCCCGAGTTCGACAAGCTGTCGCACGACGCCGACGCGGCCACCACGGTCGAGAAGACCGCGGAGCTGTACCAGCAGGCCGAGGCCGTTCTGGCCAAGGACATGCCGCAGATCCCGCTCTGGTACTACAAGACCAACTCGGGCTACTCCAACAACGTCCAGAACGTGAAGTTCAACTCCTTCGGCGACCCGGTCTACACCGACGTCGAGGTCAAGAAGAAGAAGTAATCGGTCGGCACCGCCTGACCCGGTGACAACGGCCGGTGCCCGTCCCATCCCCACAAGGGCGGGGACTGGCACCGGCCGTTGGCACGCCGACTTATCTCTTGCCGGGTTGACGGGCCCGGCAGAGTCATACATGGAGGCACGATGGGGCGCTTTGTCGCGAGGCGACTGCTCCAGATGATCCCGGTGTTCCTCGGAACGACGGCACTCATCTTTTTCATGGTGCATTTGCTGCCCGGCGACCCGCTGGCAGCACTGTGGGGTGACAAGGCGCCGGACCCGGTGCAGCTTGCCGCCCTGAAGCACCAGCAGGGACTCGACCAGCCGCTGGTCCAGCAGTACTTCTCCTACATGGGGAAGCTGCTCACCGGTGACTTCGGAACCGCCCTGGACGGACGTCCGGTACTCGACAAGATCACCGAGGCGCTGCCGGTCACGGTCCGGCTGGCGCTGTTCGCGTTCGCCATCGAGATCGTGCTCGGCATCGGCATCGGCCTGATCGCCGGTCTGCGCCGCGGCAAGATCTTCGACAAGGGCGCGCTGGTCCTCACCCTGCTGCTGATCTCGATCCCGGTTCCGGTGCTCGGCTTCATCTTCCAGACGGTCTTCGGGCAGAACCTCAAGTGGGTCACCCCGACCGTCCAGGACAGCAACGACATCACCCAGCTGGTGCTGCCGGCCATCGTGCTCGGTTCGCTCTCGCTGGCGTACGTCGCGCGCCTCACCCGTACCTCCATAGCCGAGAACATCAAGGCCGACTACGTCCGCACCGCGGTGGCCAAGGGCCTGCCGCGCCGGAAGGTCATCGGCACCCACCTGCTGCGCAACTCGATGATCCCGGTGGTCACCTTCCTCGGTACCGACCTGGGTGCCCTGATGGGCGGCGCGATCGTCACCGAAGGCATCTTCAACGTCAAGGGTGTCGGCCACGCGCTCTACCAGGCGATCAACATGAAGGAGGGCGCGACCGTCTCCGGCTTCGTCGCCTTCCTGGTGCTCGTTTACCTGGCCGCCGGCCTGATCGTCGACCTGCTTTACGCGGTCCTGGACCCGAGGATCCGGTATGCCTGACCTGACCGAGAAGAAGACGGCCGAGGAGATCCCGGCCCCGGCCACCGTCGCGGCGGCCGCCAAGCCCGAGAAGGCCCGCAGCCTCGGCTCCGACGCCTGGCACGACCTGCGGCGCAAGCCGATCTTCGTGCTCTCCGCACTGCTCATCCTGCTGCTGATCGTCATCGCGATCGCCCCGGGCCTGTTCACCTCGGTGGACCCGCGGGCCGGCGACCTGCGCAACCACTACCTGACGAAGCCGGCGTACGACCACTTCTTCCAGGCGGACTGGTTCGGTTACGACCTCCAGGGCCGCAGCATCTACGCCCGCGTCGTCTACGGCGCCCGCGCCTCGGTCGTGGTCGGCATCTGCGTCACCCTCGGTGTGACCATCCTCGGTGGCATCACCGGCATGCTCGCCGGCTACTTCGGCGGCTGGGTCGACACGCTCATCTCCCGGGTCACCGACATCTTCTTCGGCATCCCGCTGCTGCTCGGCTCGCTGGTGATCCTGAACGCCTTCACCTCGCGCACGATCTGGAGCGTGGTCTTCGCGCTCGTCGCCCTGGGCTGGACCCAGATGACCCGTGTCATGCGCGGTTCGGTGATCACGATCAAGCAGGCCGACTTCGTCACCGCCGCCAAGGCGCTCGGTGCCGGAACCACCCGGATCCTGATGAAGCACATCCTGCCGAACGCGATCGCCCCGGTGATCGTGGTCGCGACCATCGCCCTCGGCGGCTACATCGCCACCGAGGCCACGCTGAGCTTCCTCGGCATCGGTCTGCAGGACCCGACCATCTCCTGGGGCATCGACATCAACTCGGCCCAGAAGGTGATCCGTACGGCGCCGTTCGCCCTGTTCTTCCCCGCCGGCATGCTGAGCCTCACCGTGCTGGCCTTCATCATGCTCGGCGACGCGGTGCGCGACGCCCTCGACCCGAAGCTCCGCTGAGAGAAGAGGTGACGACCCGATGACCACCGTGATCGAGAACAACAGCCAGAAGAGTGACCGTCTCGAAGTCGGAACCCCGCTCCTGGAGGTCAAGGACCTCCACGTGGAGTTCCACACCCGGGACGGCATCGCCAAGGCCGTGAACGGCGTCAACTACTCCGTCGCGGCCGGCGAGACCCTCGCCGTGCTCGGCGAGTCCGGCTCCGGCAAGTCCGTGACGGCGCAGACCATCATGGGCATCCTGGACATGCCCCCGGGCAAGGTGACCCAGGGCGAGATCCTGTACCGCGGCCGGGACATGCTCAAGATGGGCAACGAGGAGCGGCGCAAGATCCGCGGCCGGAAGATCGCGATGATCTTCCAGGACGCGCTGTCCTCCCTCAACCCGGTGCTCAGCGTGGGCTACCAGCTCGGCGAGATGTTCCGGGTGCACCAGGGCGCCTCCAAGGCCGAGGCCAAGGCCAAGGCCGTCGAGCTGATGGACCGGGTGCGCATCCCCGCCGCCAAGCAGCGGGTGAACGACTACCCGCACCAGTTCTCCGGCGGCATGCGCCAGCGCATCATGATCGCCATGGCGCTCTCGCTGGAGCCCGACCTGATCATCGCCGACGAGCCCACCACCGCCCTGGACGTCACCGTCCAGGCCCAGGTGATGGACCTGCTGGCGGAGCTCCAGGCCGAGTACAACATGGGCCTGATCCTGATCACCCACGACCTCGGTGTGGTCGCCGACGTCGCGGACAAGATCGCCGTGATGTACGCGGGCCGGATCGTCGAGACCGCCCCGGTGCACGACCTGTACGCGAACCCCGCGCACCCGTACACCAAGGGCCTGCTCCGCTCGATCCCGCGCCTGGACCAGAAGGGCCAGGAGCTGTACGCGATCAAGGGCCTGCCCCCGAACCTGCTGAAGGTTCCGGCCGGTTGCGCGTTCAACCCCCGCTGCGACGTCGCCACCGACCTGTGCCGCACGGAGACCCCGGCGCTGCACCACGTGACCGACGAGGACGGCACGGAGCTCACCGGCCGCCGCAGCGCGTGCCACCTCTGGAAGGAGACCCTCCATGGCTGAGAACATCCTGGAGGTCAAGGACCTGGTCAAGCACTACCCGCTGACCCAGGGCGTCCTGTTCAAGAAGCAGGTCGGCGCGGTCAAGGCCGTCGACGGCATCAGCTTCGAGCTGAAGAAGGGCGAGACGCTCGGCATCGTCGGCGAGTCCGGCTGTGGCAAGTCCACGCTGGCCAAGGTGCTGATGAACCTGGAGCGGGCCACCTCCGGTCAGGTGCTGTTCAAGGGCGAGGACATCTCCACCCTGGGCGGTGCGGCCCTCAAGGCCGTCCGCCGCAACATCCAGATGGTGTTCCAGGACCCGTACACCTCGCTGAACCCGCGCATGACGGTCGGCGACATCATCGGGGAGCCGTTCGAGATCCACCCCGAGGTGGCGCCCAAGGGCGACCGCCGCAAGGCCGTCCAGGACCTGCTGGACGTCGTGGGTCTGAACCCGGAGTACATCAACCGGTACCCGCACCAGTTCTCCGGCGGCCAGCGCCAGCGCATCGGCATCGCCCGCGGCCTCGCGCTCAAGCCCGAGATCATCATCTGCGACGAGCCGGTCTCCGCCCTGGACGTGTCCGTCCAGGCGCAGGTGATCAACCTGCTCGAGCAGCTGCAGGGCGAGTTCGGCCTGTCGTACATGTTCATCGCGCACGACCTCTCCATCGTCCGGCACATCTCCGACCGCGTCGGCGTGATGTACCTGGGCAAGATGGTCGAGATCGGCTCCGACGAGCAGATCTACGAGAACGCCACCCACCCGTACACCCAGGCGCTGCTCTCGGCCGTGCCGGTGCCGGACCCGACGGCGCGCGAGAACCGCGAGCGGATCATCCTCAGCGGGGACATCCCCTCGCCGGCCAACCCGCCGTCCGGCTGCCGCTTCCGCACCCGCTGCTGGAAGGCGGAGGAGCGCTGCGCCGAGGAGGTCCCGCTGCTGGCGATCCCGACCACGCTGGAGGGCCCGGCCGCCCACGACTCGGCCTGCCACTTCGCCGAGGTCCGGGAGTCGGCCGCGGCCTGACGTCCCGTACGCACCCGGAAGGGCCCGTGGCTCCGGCCACGGGCCCTTCCGGCATTCGGAGGAGCCGGTGCCGCGGCGTTGCGCGGATCCGTCGCGGCGTCAACTCGGCGGGAGGTCACGGCACCCGTCCGGGTGCTCCCGACTCGCGCCGTCGCCGGGGCGCGCTTCTCATGGGGTGTGATGCGACACACACCCCATGAGGAGGGACCTCCATGCCCGTAGCCGCCCGTGCTCGCCTGGTCCTCGCCGCTGCGACGTCCGTGGTCCTGGTGGCCACCGGGTGCAGCAGCAGCGGCGGCGGAGGAGGCAGTAGCTCGTCGGACACCAGCAAGACCTTCAGTTACCAGAGCAACGAGCCGCAGAACCCGCTGCAACCCGCCAACGCGAACGAGGTCGGCGGTGGTCGCATCATCCAGAACCTCTTCAAGGGGCTGGTCGACTACAACCCCAGCAACGCCCAGCTCCGCATGCAGGTCGCGAGCGCGATCGACACCAGCGACTCCCAGACCTTCACCGTCACGCTGAACGACGGCTGGACGTTCCACGACGGCACCCCCGTGCAGGCCAAGAACTTCGTCGACGCCTGGAACTGGGCCGCCAGCCCGGCGAACAACCAGATCAACAGCTCCTGGTTCTCGGACATCGAGGGCTATCAGGACGTCCACCCGGCCACCGGCAGTCCGACCGCGGCCAAGATGTCCGGGCTGACCGTCACGGACAACCTGCACTTCACCATCAAGCTGAACCACAAGGTCTCGTACTTCGAGTACAAGCTCGGCTACATCGCCTTCTCGCCGCTGCCGGACGCCTTCTTCAACGACCCGGCCGGGTACGGGCAGAAGCCGGTGGGCAACGGCCCCTACCAGTTCGTCAGCTGGGCGCACAACACCCAGGTGGTCACCAAGTCCTACCCGGGCTACAAGGGCGTGGACAAGCCGAAGAACGGCGGCATCGTCTTCAAGATGTACACCACGTCCGAGGCCGCCTACGCCGACCTGCAGTCCAACAACCTCGACGTGATGGACCAGGTCCCGCCGTCCGCGCTGGCGACGTACAAGAGCGACCTCGGCGACCGGGCGGTGGACTCCCCGCAGGGTGCCATCCAGAACATCGGCTTCACGCTCTACCAGGCCGACTGGGCCGCGCCCGAGAAGGCCCAGGTGCGCCAGGGCCTGTCGATGGCCATCGACCGCGCGACCATCACCAAGACCGTGTTGCAGGGCTCCCGGGCGCCGGCCAGCGCCTGGGTCGCCGAGGGCGTCCAGGGCTACAAGGCCGGAACCTGCGGGGACTTCTGCAACTTCGACGTCGCCAAGGCCAAGCAGCTGATCCAGCAGGGCGGAGGCGTCCCCGGCAACAAGGTGCTGATCACCTACAACGCGGACGGCGGCCACAAGGAGTGGGTCGACGCGGTCTGCAACTCGATCCGGCAGAACACCGGCGTCGACTGCCTCGGCGACCCGAAGCCGGACTTCAAGACCGCCCGCCAGGCCATCACCTCGCACCAGCTCAACGGCGCGTTCCGCACCGGCTGGGTCCAGGACTACCCCCTGAACGCCAACTTCCTGGCCGACGTGTACCGCACCGGTGCCGCCTCCAACGACACCGGCTACAGCAACCCCCAGTTCGACCAGATGGCCACCCAGGCCGACGAGGCCCCGAGCGTCAGCGACTCGACGACCGGTTACCAGCAGGCCGAGGCCGTGCTCGCGTCCGGCATGCCGACCATCCCGCTCTGGTACTACCGCACCAACTCGGGCTACTCGACCAAGGTGCAGAACGTGGCCTTCGACTCCTTCGGCAACCCGGCCTGGACCCAGGTCGAGGTCAAGGGCTGACGCCCCGGCCCTGATCCCTCGCGCCGGCCCCGCCCTCCCCGCACGGAGGGCGGGGCCCGGTCTCCCGGCCGACCGGCTCCCCCCGGTCGGACACCTAGGAAGGAGGACCGGATGGGCAGTTACGTACTGCGGCGGGTGCTGCAGATGATTCCGGTGTTCTTCGGCACCACGTTCCTGATCTTCGTGATGGTCTACACGCTGCCGGGCGACCCGGTGGTGGCGCTGTTCGGCGAGAAGGCCGCCGACCCGTCCGTGGTCGCGAGCATCAAGCACACGTACTTCCTGGACCAGCCGGTCTGGAAGCAGTACCTGCACTACATGGGGAACCTCTTCCAGGGGGACTTCGGCACCAGCTTCACCGGCCGCCCGGTCGCCGACATCATGGCGGACGCCTTCCCGGTCACCATCCGGCTGGCACTGCTGGCCTTCACCTTCGAGATCGTCGTGGGCCTCGCCTTCGGCGTGGTCTCCGGGCTGAAGCGCGGCAGCATCGCGGACACCCTGGTGCTGGTCCTGACCCTGGTGGTGATCTCGATCCCGGTCTTCGTGCTCGCCTACATCGCCCAGACGGTGTTCGCCACCAACCTGGGCTGGGTCACGCCGACGGTGCAGGACAGCTACGACCTCACCCAGCTGGTCCTGCCCGCGGTCGTCCTGGCCTCGCTCTCGCTCGCGTTCGTCGCCCGGCTCACCCGGACCTCCATCGGCGAGAACCTGCGGGCCGACTACATCCGGACCGCGACCGCCAAGGGCCTGCCCCGGCGGACCGTCATCACCCGCCACCTGCTGCGCAACTCACTGATCCCCGTGGTCACCTTCCTGGGCACCGACCTCGGTGCGCTGATGGGCGGTGCGATCGTCACCGAGGGCATCTTCAACGTGCAGGGCATCGGCAACGTCCTGTACCGGGCGATCAACCAGAAGGAAGGCCCCACCGTGGTCGGCATCGTGACCGTGCTGGTGATCATCTACCTGGTTGCCAGCCTGCTCGTCGACCTGCTCTACGCGGTCCTGGACCCGAGGATCCGCTATGCCTGACATCCACGACGAGGACTCGTACGAACGGCACCCCAAGCCGGGCGTGGACCGCCTGGACTTCGCGGGGGAGCAGGGCATGGCGGTCGAGCAGGAGACCCTGGTCGAACCCGACGTGGAGAAGCGGGAGCAGGCCCGCAGCCTCTGGGGCGACGCCTGGCGGGACCTGCGGCGGCGGCCGATCTTCCTGATCTCGGTGCTGCTGATCGTCCTGCTGGTGCTCATGGCGATCTTCCCGTGGGCCTTCACCGACGCCAACCCGCGCAAGGCCGACCTGGTGCACGACTACCTCAAGCGGCCCGACTGGACCGACTTCTTCGGCGCCGGCTGGTTCGGCTACGACGCCCAGGGACGGTCCATCTACGCCCGGGTGATCTACGGCGCCCGCGCCTCGATCACCGTCGGCATCGTCGTGACCGCCGGGGTCACCCTGCTCGGCGGGCTGACCGGCATGGTCGCCGGGTACTTCGGTGGAGCCGTCGACGCGGTGATCTCCCGGATCATCGACATCTTCTTCGGCATCCCGCTGCTGCTCGGCGCCCTGGTGCTGCTGAACGGCTTCGCCAGCCGTACGGTCTGGGCCGTGGTGTTCGCGCTGGTCGTCCTCGGCTGGACCCAGATCGCCCGCGTCATGCGCGGCGCGGTGCTGACCGTCAAGCAGTCCGACTACGTGGTGGCGGGCCGGGCGCTCGGTGCCGGGACCGGGCGGCTGATGTTCCGACACATCCTGCCGAACGCGGTGGCCCCGGTGATCGTGGTGGCGACCATCGCGCTCGGCGGCTACATCGCCACCGAGGCGACGCTGAGCTTCCTCGGCATCGGCCTGCAGGAACCGACCATCTCCTGGGGCATCGACATCTCCTCCGCCCAGAAGGTGATCCGGACCGCGCCGTACGTGATGTTCTTCCCGGCCGCGGCACTGTCCATCACCGTGCTGGCCTTCATCATGATGGGCGACGCGGTGCGCGACGCCCTCGACCCGAAGCTTCGCTGAGCGAGGGGAGCGCATCGTGAACACTGCTGTGGAGACCACCAAGCAGGAACGGGAGACCCCCTACGAGGGGCCGCTGCTCGACATCCGGGACCTGCACGTCGAGTTCGTCACCCGGGACGGCGTCGCCAGGGCCGTCAACGGGGTCGACTACAGCGTCCGGGCGGGGGAGACGCTGGCGGTGCTCGGCGAGTCCGGCTCGGGCAAGTCGGTGACCGCGCAGGCGATCATGGGCATCCTGGACATGCCGCCGGCCCGGATCCCGCGCGGGGAGATCCGCTTCCGCGGCCGGGACATGCTGAAGATGGGCAAGGACGAACGGCGGAAGATCCGCGGCCGGAAGATCGCGATGATCTTCCAGGACGCGCTGTCCTCCCTCAACCCGGTGCTCAGCGTGGGCTTCCAGCTCGGCGAGATGTTCCGGGTGCACCAGGGCGCCTCCAGGGCCGAGGCCAAGGCCAAGGCCATCGAGCTGATGGACCGGGTGCGCATCCCCGCCGCCGAGCAGCGGGTGAACGACTACCCGCACCAGTTCTCCGGCGGCATGCGCCAGCGCATCATGATCGCCATGGCGCTGGCCCTGGAACCGGACCTGATCATCGCCGACGAGCCCACCACCGCCCTGGACGTCACCGTCCAGGCCCAGGTCATGGACCTGCTGGCGGAGCTCCAGGCCGAGTACAACATGGGCCTGATCCTGATCACCCACGACCTCGGTGTGGTCGCCGACGTCGCGGACAAGATCGCCGTGATGTACGCGGGCCGGATCGTCGAGACCGCCCCGGTGCACGACCTGTACGCGAACCCCGCGCACCCGTACACCCGGGGCCTGCTGGACTCCATCCCCCGGCTGGACCAGAAGGGTCAGGAGCTCTACGCCATCAAGGGCCTGCCGCCCAACCTGCTGCGGATCCCCAAGGGCTGCGCCTTCAATCCCCGCTGCCCCCGGGCGCAGGACATCTGCCGGGCCGAGGTGCCGGAGCTGTTCCCGGTCGCCGAGGACGACGGCACCCCGCTGGAGGGGCGCGGCAGCGCCTGCTTCTTCTGGAAGGAGACCCTCCATGACCGTTAACGGGGCCAGCCCGATGGGTGTGGTGGTGCCGGAGGAGGTCGCCTTCGCCCAGCAGGTGCCGCGCGGTGAGCCGATCCTGCAAGTCCGGGACCTGGTCAAGCACTTCCCGCTGACCAAGGGCGTGCTGTTGAGGAGGCAGGTCGGCGCGGTCAAGGCGGTGGACGGGGTCAGCTTCGACCTGATGCAGGGCGAGACGCTCGGCGTCGTCGGCGAGTCCGGGTGCGGGAAGTCCACGCTGGCCAAGGTGCTGATGAATCTGGAGCCGGCCACCGGAGGGTCCGTCCGCTACAAGGGGGAGGAGATCTCCCGGCTGTCCGGATCCGCGCTGAAGGCCGTCCGGCGCAACATCCAGATGGTGTTCCAGGACCCGTACACCTCGCTGAACCCGCGCATGACGGTCGGCGACATCATCGGGGAGCCGTTCGAGATCCACCCCGAGGTGGCGCCCAAGGGGGACCGCCGCAAGGCCGTCCAGGACCTGCTGGACGTGGTCGGACTCAACCCCGAGTACATCAACCGGTACCCGCACCAGTTCTCCGGCGGCCAGCGCCAACGCATCGGCATCGCCCGGGGGTTGGCGCTCAAGCCGGAGATCATCATCTGCGACGAGCCGGTCTCGGCCCTGGACGTGTCCGTCCAGGCACAGGTGATCAACCTGCTGGAGCAGCTGCAGGGCGACTTCAACCTGTCGTACATGTTCATCGCGCACGACCTCTCCATCGTCCGGCACATCTCCGACCGCGTCGGCGTGATGTACCTGGGCAAGATGGTCGAGATCGGCAGCGACGCCGAGATCTACGACCACGCGACCCACCCGTACACCCAGGCGCTGCTCTCGGCGGTGCCGGTGCCGGACCCGACGGCGCGCGAGACCCGGGACCGGATCGTGCTCGTCGGGGACGTGCCCTCGCCGGCCAACCCGCCCTCGGGGTGCCGCTTCCGCACCCGGTGCTGGAAGGCGCAGGAGCGCTGCGCGGTCGAGGTCCCGCTGCTGGCCGCGCCGGGCTGGCTGTCGGGCGCGGCGCGGCACGACTCGGCGTGTCACTTCGCGGCGGAGCGCGAGATCGGGCAGAGCGCGGCGGAGCGCGAGATCGGGCCGGGCCCGGCGGAGCGGGACGACGGGCCGGGCACCGGCTGACGGGTGCCGTACCCGGTTCCGCACCCAGGGCGCGTCCTCGCAACGAGGGCGCGCCCTTCGCCGTGATGGAACCGAGATCTACCGCAGGCTCCCCAAGTGGCTTCCGTTCCTTGATAGTTGCTCTGCGCCTGTCGATGGTCGCTGCTGCGCTGAGGAGGGCTGCCCGCATGGACGTGGTGGAGGTGACCGGCGGCGGACGGGAGAACCTGGCGCCCGGGACGCCGTTGCTGGAGGTCGAGGACCTGCACATCGAGTTCCACACCCAGGACGGCGTGGCCAAGGCCGTCAACGGGGTGAGTTACTCGGTGTCGGCGGGGGAGACGCTGGCGGTGCTGGGCGAGTCCGGCTCGGGCAAGTCGGTGACCGCGCAGGCGATCATGGGCATCCTGGACGTGCCGCCCGCGAAGATCACCTCGGGGCGGATCCTGTTCCGGGGCGAGGACCTGCTGACCATGAGCCCCAGGCACCGGCGGACGGTCCGGGGCCGGCAGATCGCGATGATCTTCCAGGACGCGTTGTCCGCCCTCAACCCGGTGCTCAGCGTGGGCTACCAGCTCGGCGAGATGTTCCGGGTGCACCAGGGGCTGTCGCGCGCCGAGGCCAAGACGAAGGCCGTCGAGCTGATGGAGCGGGTGCGCATCCCGGCCGCCAGGCAGCGGGTCGGCGACTACCCGCACCAGTTCTCCGGCGGGATGCGCCAGCGCATCATGATCGCCATGGCGCTGGCCCTGGAGCCCGACCTGATCATCGCCGACGAGCCCACCACCGCGCTGGACGTCACCGTCCAGGCTCAGGTGATGGACCTGTTGGCCGAACTGCAGGCCGAGTTCAACATGGGCCTGATCCTGATCACCCACGACCTCGGTGTGGTCGCCGACGTCGCCGACAAGATCGCGGTGATGTACGCGGGCCGGATCGTCGAGACCGCCCCGGTGCACGAGCTGTACGCGCGGCCCGCGCACCCGTACACCAAGGGCCTGCTGGCCTCCATCCCGCGCCTGGACCAGAAGGGCCAGGACCTGCACGCCATCAAGGGTCTGCCGCCGAGCCTGCTGCGGATCCCCGAGGGCTGCGCCTTCAACCCGCGCTGCGACCGGGCGCAGGACCTCTGCCGGACCGAACTCCCGCCGCTGGTGCCGGTGGCGACCGAGGACGGCGCCGAGCTGCCGGGCCGCCGCAGCGCCTGCCACTACTGGCGGGAGACCCTGCACGGCTGAGGCCCGGCGCTACTTGGTGAAGCCGACGTTCTCCCAGACGATGTCGGACAGGCCCTGGGCGCCGATGTTGGCGAGGTCGGCGCGGGCGCCGTACAGCTGGGGGCGCTGGTAGAGCGGCAGTACGCCGGCCACCTTCCAGAGTTCGCCGTCGGCCTGGTTGATCGCCTCGGAGGCGGTGCCGGCGTCGGCCGCGCCGGCCGCCCGGTCGAGCGCGGCGTCCACCGCGGCGCTGCCCGCACCGGACCGGTTGCCGGCGCTGTTCTGGACGTAGCCGGCGCGGCTGCCGCTGGCCGGGAACGGGGTGCCGAGCAGCGCGTAGACGGCGATGTCGAAGTCGTTGCGGTTGACGTACTTGTCGAAGAACTCGTTGGGGGTGGCGGTGACCGGGGTGACCTTGATCCCGACGTCCTTGAGCATCTTCGACAGCGACGCCGTCTCGTTCTGGGCGATGGCGACCCCGGCCGGGACGACCATCCGCAGGTTCAGCTCGTGGCCGTCCTTCTTCCGCACGTCGCCGTCGAGCTTCCAGCCCGCCGAGTCCAGCTTGCGGGCGGCCTCGGCCGGGTCGAAGCGGGACAGGCCCAGGGAGTTGTCGCGGTAGCCGTTCTGGTTGGCGACCAGCAGGTGGTTGTTGAGCGGGACGGCGGGCCAGTCCAGGCCGTTGAGGTCGGTGCGGATCAGGGCGTCCCGGTTGATCGCCTGGAAGACGGCCTGGCGGACGGTCGGGTCGGTGAGCAGCGGGGTGCGGGCGTTCAGGGTGAGCTGGCGGTAGTCCGGCCCGCCGGCCCGGCGGACGGCCGCGCCCTTGGTGTTCTTGATGACCTGGTAGCCGGCCACGTCCGGGCCGTTGTCGAGGAGGTCGATCTCGCCCTTGGCGAAGGCGGTGCGCATCGCGTCGGGCAGCATGGTGTGGAAGACGATCCGGTCCAGCAGGGGCTTGTCGCCCCACCAGGTCGGGTCGGCGACCAGGGTGACGGTCTGCGCGGTCGGGTCCAGGCGCTCGACCTTGAACGGGCCGGCGGTGAGCGGGATGGCGTCCAGGTAGGCCGAGTTGAAGAGGTCCGGGGTGGCGATCCTGCTCGCGGGCAGCAGCGGCGCGTTGGCGGCGCTGTTGAACATCGACTGCCACTCGGAGAACGGCCGGTCGAAGGTCATCACGGCCTGGAAGTCGTCCTTGCCCCGCTCGACCGAGGTGACCAGGTCGAAGCCGGAGGTGCTGGACGGCTGGTAGGCCGGGTCCTTGCCGTTCATGGCGCGCCAGTTGGCCTCGATGTCGCGCCAGGTGATCGGGGTGCCGTCGGACCAGTGGGCCTTGGGGTTGAGCGTCCAGGTGACCACCTGGCGGCCGTCCCTGACCTCGGCGTGGGCCTCCTGGAGGTAGGCCGGGTTGACGGTCTGGGTGCCGGCCGCGTCCGAGCGGAAGAAGGTCGGCAGCAGTGGCTTGCTGACCGCGACGGTCGAGGACACGGTGCCGTCGGTGTGGATCGGCGACCACTGGTGGGAGAACTGGGCGATCGCCAGGTTCAGGGTGCCGCCCGGGCGCAGCTGGGCGCGGGCGTGTGCGTTGATGTCCACCGAGGTGAGCTTGGGCATCCCGGCGGCGGGCAGCGCGTCCGCGGCGGCGCCGCCGTCCGACCCGGAGGAGCAGGAGCAGAGCGCCAGGGAGAGCGTGAGGACGGTGAGACCGGCGAGCAGTGCCGTCCGGTGGTGCTGGAGGCGGCGGCCCATCGGCGTGACTCCCGGGGTGACTGTGACGGATGGTGTGGCGTCACATCTTGCTGACCGGGAGGGGGGTTGTCGAGGGGCGGGACGGCGGCATCCGGTGGATGCGGCCGTCCCGCCCGTCGTTCGTGTCCGGTTCGTCGGCCCCCGAGCCGGAGCGGGTGCCGGGTGACGTCAGGCGACGGGGAACTTGTAGGTGCGATCCTTGTCGCCGGTCTTGTCGAAGAGCGAGCTGACGGCGTCCGCGACGTCCTGCGGGGTGATCGCGGCGCTCTGGCCGTTCTTCTTGACCTTCACCTTGTCGAACACCCCGTTCAGCTGGGAGTTCAGCGCGTCGAGGTCCCACTTGGGCACGATCTTGCCGGAGGCGTCCGGGGTCAGCGTGAGCGCCTTGGCGGCGGTCTTGCTGCCGAAGTCCCAGGGCTTGGCGCCGGCCAGGAGGTGGATCTTCCCGCTGGTCACCTGCTTGCCGAGGCTGTCGGCGGCGGCCTGCAGGGCCTGGGTGGAGACCTTGGGCTGGGCGGCCGTGACGGCCAGCGCGATCGGCTGGTCGGGCTTGCCGGCGGCGCGGTCGCGGTAGGCCTGCTCGATGACGTCCAGGGCGGCGTTGGAGTCCACCGCCTGCCCGGCCTTGCCGGGGACCACGACCGGGTCGCCGTTGTCGGCGAACTTGACGTAGCCCTCCTGCAGGCCCTGGCCCGAGCCGGCCGCCAGCGAGTCCAGCGCGGCCTTGAGCTTGGCGCGGTCGATCCGGACCTCCGGGGCGACGGCCTTGGTGCCGCCCTGGATCGACTTGATGACGTCGACCGGGTTGTAGCTGTGCGCGGCGAGGCCGTCCACGGTGGCCGTGGTGTCGAAGCTCAGCCCGGCGACGGTCGGGTCGAGGTCGACCGACTGATCGCCGATCTTCAGCTTCAGCGGCTGCTGCCCGGCCTTGCCGACCGAGGCGTCCAGCGCGTGGATCGCCTGGTCGCGGCCGTTGCCGCCGATGTCCGTGCCGAGCACCACGGTGCCCTTGGGGATGTCGGACTGGTTGAGCATCAGGCCGGTGCCGTACGCCGCGGCGCCGAGGAAGAACACCCCGCCGACGGCGTAGACGCCGAGCTTGACGAGCTTCTTCGCGCCGCCGCGCTTGGCCTTGGCAGGGGCGGCCGGCTCGGCCTTGGCCTTGGCGGGTGCCGGGCCGGGCGCGGGAACGGGGGGGGGGTTGGTGGCTGGGGGGTGGTCGGGGTTGGGGGTGGGGGCTTTGTGGGGGGGGGGGGGGGGGGTTCCGTGGTCCTGGCGGCGGCCTGAAACCGGCCGCCACTAGCATGGTGCCCAATCTCACCCGTCCCACCGGACCGTGGACGGTACCGGCCGGGGGACGCATCCAGACATGACGGGGAATCAGA
>NZ_MECK01000077.1 GCF_014596465.1 Streptomyces sp. CBMA123
GCGCCCGGCAGCGGGTCCGGGCCCGCGCCGAGGGTCTGGCCGGCGCCCAGGGTCTGGCCCGGGCCGGGGCCCGCTCCGGAGGTCTGGCCCGCACCCGGCGAGGCCGGGTCGGAGCCGACCGGGCGGGCGGCCGGTCCAGGCTGTGCCGGGAGCGGTTCGGGGGTCGGCTGGACCGGGTCCAGGGCGGTGCGCCCCGAGGAGTCGCTCAGCTTGATCAGCAGGGCGATCATCAGCCAGTTCGCCAGCAGCGAGGAGCCACCGGCCGCCAGGAACGGCAGCGCCTTGCCGGTCAGCGGCACCAGCCCGCTCACCCCGCCCACCACCACGAACACCTGCAGCGCGAGCGCCGCCGACAGCCCGGTGGCCAGCAGCTTGCCGAACGGGTCGGTCAGGCCGATCGCGGTGCGCAGGCCGCGCTGGATCAGCAGCACGTACACCAGCAGGACCGCCGTCACCCCGGCCAGGCCCAGCTCCTCGCCGATGGTGGTGAAGATGAAGTCGCTGCGCCCGGCGAAGCCGATCAGCCACGGCCGGCCCGAGCCCAGGCCCGTCCCGGTCATGTGCCCGGTGCCGAGGCTGAACAGCGCCTCGGCGGGCTGTTCGGAGATCGCCTTGTCGCTCACCGGCGGGTAGTAGTTCAGCGGGTGCAGCCAGGCCTCGACGCGCCCGTGCACGTGCGGTTCCACGGTGCCGACCACGGCCGCGCCGCCGACCGCCATCAGCAGGCCCAGCACCACCCAGCTGGTGCGCTCGGTCGCCACGTACAGCATCACGATGAAGACGCCGAAGAAGATCAGCGAGGTGCCGAGGTCGCGCTCGAAGATCAGCACCATCAGGCTGACCACCCAGATCGCCAGCACCGGCCCGGCGTGCCGGCCGCGCGGCAGGGTCATCCCCCAGACCTTCCGCCCGGCCAGCGCCAGGGCGTCCCGGGAGGCCATCAGATAGCCCGCGAAGAAGATCGTGATCGCGACCTTCACGAACTCGTCCGGCTCGAAGGACGGCAGCCCCGGCAGCTTGATCCAGCGCTTGGCGCCGAAGCTGTCGGTCGGCGAGAACACCGGCGCGGCCAGCAGGACCAGCGCGCCCGCCATCATCACGTAGACGTACCGCTGGAAGAAGCGGTGGTGCTTGACGAAGACGATCAGCGCGAGCGCCGCCGCCACCGATATGAACACCCACATCAGCTGCGACGGCGCGGCCGGGAGCTTCTGGTAGTCGCCCTTGGCGGCGTGCGCGGCCTTGTAGCTGAAGTCCAGCCGGTCCAGCAGCATCAGGCCGAAGCCGGTCAGGAACACGCCCAGCGGCAGGATCAGCGGGTCCGCGAACGGCGCGAACCGGCGCACCGCCAGGTGCGCCACCACGACCAGCGCCCCGAGGGACAGGCCGTGGACGAGCAGCCCGGGCGGCAGCTTGTCGGTCAGCGCCAGCGAGGCGTCGATGTGTCCGGCCAGACAGACGGCCACCGCGAGCGCCAGCAGGCCCAGCTCGATGTTGCGGTGGCGCGCGGCCAGCCGGCGGCCCTCGCCGCGTGCAGAGCTTTGCACCTCTTGTCGTCCCCTTGTTCATCACCCACGTGGCCGGTATCGCCGACGGTGCATCCTGCCAGACGAACCTCACCCCGCGCCGGTTGCGCCTCCGGGCCCGGCAAGGGCAGAACTTTGCCTTGGTAAAGCTTTGTTGGGCTCAGGTAAAGCTTTGGTCAGGGCGGGGTATAGAGGTGGGCCCCGGCTGCGGCGGGGCGGGTCGGGAGGGCCATCATGGCCGGGCGCCGCGGCCCCTGCCCGGCGACTCCCGGCGCCTCCCCGGCGACGGCCGGGTGGCGGGTGCGGGAGAGGCGGGCGGACGGATGAACGGCGCGGCGGGCGGCGCGGCCCAGGCACTCGGCCACGACGGTGCGGTCCGGATGCTCGGCCACGACGGTGCGGTCCAGACGCTCGCCTACGGCGGACCGCCCGCGTGGCAGTGGTCCGACCTGGCCACCTCCTGGACCCTCGAACCGCTGGTGCTCGCCCTGTCGGTGCTGCTCGGCGCCTGGTACCTGACCGCGGTGCGCACCGTGAACCGCGGCGACGGCGGCCGCTGGCAGCCCACCCGTACCGCGGCCTTCCTCGGCGGGCTGCTGCTCTGGATCTGGTGCACCTGCTCCGGCCTCGGGGTGTACGAGCGGATCCTCTTCACCGACCGGGCCGTGCAGGTCGTGCTGCTGCTCATGGTCGTCCCGCTGTTGCTCGCGCTCGGCGCCCCCGTCTCGCTGCTGGCCGAGTCCTCGCCGGAGCGCCGGCGGGAACGGATCCTGCGGGCGCTGCGCAGCCGGCCGTCCAAGGTGCTGATGTTCCCGGCGGTCTCCACGGCACTGCTGATGGCGCCGCCGTGGCTCCTCTACTTCACGCCCTGGTACGAGTGGTCGCTCTCCAGCGGCGTCGGGAACGTGGTGCTGCACCTGGCGCTGGTGCTGCTCGGCCTCGCCTACTTCTGGCCGCGGCTGCAGCTCGACCCCGTCGGGCACGAGTACCCGCACCTGGTCGGGCTGTTCATCACCTTCGCCGAGGTGATCTTCGACGCGGGGCTGGGGATCGTGCTGATCTACGGCGGCCACCTCGTCGCCGAGCACTACTACGTGGCGCTCGGGCGGCCCTGGGGGCCGAGCCTGGCCCAGGACCAGACCTGGGGCGGCAACGCCTTCTGGGTGCTGGGGGACCTCGTCGGGCTGCCGTTCGTGGCCGCGCTGGTGCGGCGGATGGTGGTGCAGGGGCGCGAGGAGATCAAGGCCGTGGACGCCGAGCTGGACGCCCGCTTCGAGGCGCAGGCCGCGCAGGCGAGGGAGGCCGGACTGCCGGAGGAAGAGGAGACCGGCATGCGGCCGTGGTGGCTGGACGATCCGAACCTGAAGCACCGGTACGGGGGCTAGGCGCTTCCTCGTCGGCTCTCCGCCGGTTCCTCGGCCGGCTCTTCGGCGGCTCTTCGCTGGCTCTTCGGCGGCCGGTCCAACTTTGGCCCCTGGCGGCCCTGTTGCGGCCCTGCTACGGCCCTTCGGAGCGCATTTCCGCAGGTCAAAAACAGGTTGGCAGCGATCGACTGCCCCACTAGCGTGTGACACATCAGGTTCGGGAGCCATTGGGCCGCCCGAGGAGTAGAGAGCAGGAGGTGAACCCCCGTGGTCGTTGTCGCCCCGATAGCTGCCCTGGGCAGCACGCGCGTTCACCTCCTCTTCCCGGCCGCCGGCTGAGCCCTTCGCGCCAGCCGTAGCCCGCCGGGATCATCTCCTCCCGAAGGGCCACTGCGTTGTTCAACGCTGCCTCCGTTCCGTCGTTCTCCTCCCCCCTCGCCACCGAGAGCTCCCCGCTGGCCCGCTACGGCTGGACGCCCGAGCTCCATGAACGCTTCGCCCCGCTCGCCGAAGCCGGGCTGCTCCCGGCCCGGATCGTCCGAGTCGACCGCGGCCAGTGCGACGCCGTCCTGGCCGACCCGGAAACGGGCGGGCTGCGCACCGTCCGGCTCGACACCCGGCCGGTGGGCGACGCCGACATGATCAACTGCCCGTGCACGGGCGACTGGGCAGCCGTCGACCTGCACGCCCTGCCGATGGCCGCTGTCTCCGCGTTGCTGCCGCGCTCCACCGCGATCATCCGCAAGGTGGCCGGCAAGCGCTCCGACGGTCAGGTGCTGGCCGCCAACGTCGACACCGTCCTGATCACCGCCTCGCTCGCGGTCGATCCCGACCTCGGGCGGATCGAGCGCTTCCTCGCCCTGGCCTGGGAGTCCGGTGCCGAACCGCTGGTCGTCCTCACCAAGGCCGACCTGGTCCACGACGCCGACTTCATCCGGGCCGACGTCGAAGCCGTCGCGCCGGGCGTCACCGTACTGGTGGTCAGCGCCGAGACCGGCGAGGGCATCGACGTGCTCCGCGCCTGCGCTCCCGGCACCACCGTGCTGATCGGCCAGTCCGGTGTGGGCAAGTCCACTCTCACCAACGCGCTGGTCGGTGCCGACGTGATGACCGTCCAGGAGGCCCGCGAGGTCGACCAGAAGGGGCGCCACACCACGACCACCCGCGAACTCATACCGCTGCCCGGTGGTGGCGTGCTGATCGACACCCCCGGGCTGCGTGAGGTCGGCCTCTACGGTGGTGAGGGCGTGGACCTGGCCTTCGCGGACATCGCCGAGCTGGCCGAGAACTGCCGCTTCCACGACTGCAACCACCACACCGAACCCGGCTGCGCGGTCCGGGCGGCGCTGGAGGACGGCACCCTGCCGCAGCGCCGGATGGACAGCTACCTCAAGCTCCAGCGCGAGAGCGAATGGATCGCCTCGCGCACGGACGCCCGGGTCGCCAAGGCCCGGCTGAACAAGTGGAAGGCGATCACCAAGTCGATGCGTGCTGCGGGAGGTCCGGTGAAGCGCTGAGCCGGCTTTGGGGCCGGGCCTGGTCGGGCCCGGGGCCTGGCCCCCTGGTCCGACAGCTGAGCCTCGACCCGGCGCGGCCGGGCGTGACCACCCGCACTGACCGGTCGGCCGGCGGCCGGCCAGTGCGGGGCGAGGCAGGGCGAGGCGTGGCAACGCTGGGCAGGGCATGGCGAGGCGGGGGTGGTGCGGGGATCGGTCCGGGACGCCGGGGCCTGCGCGGCCAGGCCGGCTAGCCGCGTAGGTGCGGTGGGCACGGTGCGTGTGGTGGGCAGGGTGGGCGGGGCGGAGGGTGGGCTGGGCGCGGAGGTGGTGGCGGCGGAGGGTGGGCGGGGGGAGGGGGAGGGAGGGCCCCGGGAGTCAAGTCCGTAACTGCGACGACTTCCCGAGCCGCAGTCTCCGTCGCCGCTCCGGCACCGCCGGAGCGGCGACGGAGAAACCCCCAGAGCGGCCCCCCGACGGCGATGTCCGATTCCCGCCAGTCACCCCCCGCCCAGTGCCGCAAACTGGACAGCGTGATCGACGACGACATCCGGTACCGAGCCGTGGACAGCCGAGACGCCCGCTTCGACGGCGTCTTCTTCACGGCCGTCACCTCCACCGGCATCTACTGCCGGCCGAGCTGCCCCGCCGTGACCCCCAAGCGCGTCAACTGCCGCTTCTACCCGAGCGCCGCTGCCGCCCAGGGCGCGGGCTTCCGCGCCTGTCGCCGCTGCCGCCCGGACTCGGTGCCCGGCTCCCCGGAGTGGAACCACCGCGCCGACCTGGTCGGCCGCGCGATGCGCCTGATCGGCGACGGCGTGGTGGACCGCGAGGGCGTTGCGGGCCTGGCCGACCGGCTCGGCTACAGCGCCCGGCAGCTGCAGCGCCAGCTCACCGCCGAGCTCGGGGCCGGCCCGATCGCGCTGGCCCGCGCCCGCCGTGCCCAGACCGCCCGGCTGCTCCTGCAGACCACCGAGCTGCCCGTCACCGACATCGCGTTCGCGGCCGGCTTCGCCTCCGTCCGCCAGTTCAACGACACCGTCCGCGAGGTCTACGACCGCACTCCCAGCGGCCTGCGCGCCGAGGTGACGGCCGGCCGCCGCATCGCGACCCCGGCCGGCGGCCTCACGCTGCGCCTGGCCTACCGGGGTGCGTTCGACAGCGACCACCTGATCGACTTCCTGGAACTGCGCGCCGTCCCCGGCGTGGAGGAGGTCGTGCCCGGCGCGCGCCCCGGCGTGCGCACCTACCGGCGCACCCTCGCGCTCCCGTACGGGCACGGCATCGCCGAGGTCGACGGCCTGGCGCCGGAGGACCGGCGCACCCGCGGCTGGCTCGACTGCCGTCTGCTGCTCGCCGACCTGCGCGACCTGCCCACCGCCGTCCAGCGCCTGCGCGTCCTGTTCGACCTGGACGCCGACCCGGACACGGTGGACGAGCAGCTCGGCGCCGACCCGGTGCTCGGCCCGCTGGTCCGCGAGCGCCCCGGTCTGCGCTCGCCCGGACACGTGGAGCCGCACGAGCTCGCCGTCCGCGCCGTGCTCGGCCAGCAGATCACCGTCGGCGCCGCCCGTACCCTGGCGGGCCGGCTCGCCGAGAAGTACGGCACCGCGCTGCCCGAGCCGAGCGGCGGCCTGCGCTTGCTCTTCCCCACGGCAGCGGCCCTGGCCACCGCCGACCCGGAGGACTTCGCGATGCCCGCGGCCCGTCGCCGTGCGCTCACCGGCCTGTGCGCCGCGCTGGCGGAGGGCGTGGTGCGTCTGGACGGCGGTGTCGACCGGGAGGAGGCCGCCGCCCGGCTGCTGGACCTGCCCGGCATCGGCCCCTGGACGGTCGGCTACCTGCGGATGCGCGCCCTCGCCGACCCCGACGTCTTCCTCCCGAGCGACCTGGGCGTCAAGCACGGCCTGCTCCGGCTCGGCGCCCCCGGGGACCCGAAGGCCGCCGCCCGCGCCGCCGAGGCCTGGGCCCCGTGGCGTTCCTACGCCGTCCACCGGCTGTGGGCCGGCCCCGTCCCGAGCAACGGCACCACGAGCACCACCACCAGCACCAGCATCACCACCAGCACCACCCCCTGCACCGGAACGGAGAACGACCCGGCATGAGCACCACCGTCTACACCACCATGGAGAGCCCCTTCGGTCGCCTGCTGCTCAGCGGCGTGCTGCCCGAGGACGGCGGTCCGGCGGCGCTGGCCACCGTCACCGCGCCCGGGCAGAAGTACGCGCTGGCCGAGCCCGCCGACGACTGGGAGTTCGACCCCGACGCCCTCGCCGAGCCGGTCGCCCAGCTGACCGCCTACTTCGCCGGGGAGCGCACCACCTTCGACCTCCCGCTCGCCCCCGAGGGCACCGAGTTCCGCCGCCGGATCTGGGCCGCGCTGGACGAGGTCCCGTACGGCACGACCGTCACGTACGGCCGACTCGCCGAGTTGGCCGGGCAGGCGCCGCGGATGGTCCGGGCGGTCGGCGGTGCGGTGGGCGCCAACCCGCTGCTGATCGTCCGCCCCTGCCACCGGGTGCTCGGCGCCAACGGTTCGCTCACCGGCTTCGCCGCGGGCGTGGACCGCAAGCGCCGACTGCTGGAGCTGGAGAGCGGCACCCTCTTCTGAACGCTGAACGCTGAACGCTGAACGCTGAACGCTGAACGCTGAACGCTGAACGCCGAACGCTCCCTGCTGACCTGCGCGCCCCCGGAGGCGCTCAACTCCGAAGGTCGACCCGCCAGTTGTTGCTGCGCATGGGCCGTCCGGGCGGGAACTCGAACGCCGTCTCGCCGAGCAGCGTGAACCCGGCCTTCGCGCACACCGCGTTGGAGGCGGGGTTGTCCACCGAGGGGAAGGCGTGCAGGAAGCGGTGCGCGGCCTCGCGCCGGGCGGCCGCGACGGCGGCCCGGGTGGCGGTGGCCGCGATGCCCCGCCCCTGGTGCCCGGGCAGGACGTTCCACCCCATCTCGTGCACGGTCTCACCGTCCCAGGTGCGGGTGCCGTAGCCGACCGTGCCGACGGCCTCGCCCTCGGGCAGCAGCACGATCCGGTACATGCAGCCCAGTCCGGACGGGACGAAGTCCAGGTAGCGCGCGTGCCGGACGAGCAGCTGCTCCTCCGTCTCCGGCCCGCCGACGTGCGTCTTCATCTCAGGGGTGTTCACCCGGCGCAGCAGCGCCAGGTCGGCGTCCGTCCAGGGTTCGATCCGTACCTCGGTGCTGGTCATGCGGGGGACGGTAGTGCCCGTGGCGCTCCGGTGGCCACTGGTTTCATCCGGCGGCGGGCCCCTCGGGGCCGGTTCCCGGCTGGGCGAGGGCGCGGGCGAGCTGTTCCAGCGCGGGCAGTGCGTGGACGACGGCGTCGCGGTCGGCGGGGTCGAGGGTGCGCAGGGCGCTGGCGATCCGGCGTTCATGCGCGTGCTGCCAGTCGTCGAGCTGGCGCCGTCCGGCGGCGGTGAGTGCGATCCGGGCGGTGCGCCGGTCGCCGGGGTCGGCCTGGCGGTCGACGAATCCGGCTTCGAGCAGTTTGCCGACCAGCCCGCTGACGGTGTTGGGGGCGAGGCGCTGGCGGGCGGCGAGTTCGCCGACCCGCAGCGGGGCGGCGGCGAGCGTCTGGAGGAGTTCGACCTGCGCCATCGGCAGGGACTCCCACGGGTAGTCGGTGCGGATGCTGCTGCGCAGGGCGCGGCGCAGCCGGGTGACCGTGTCGGTCAGCCGCCGGGCGTGCTCGACCGCCGGGTCGGGGCTTTCGGTGGCGGGGTCGGGAACGTGTGGTGACGACGGCATGGCGGACAGCGTATCGCCTGGTACGGGGCGTTCTCGGGGTGCCGTCCGCTCCTCGGACGCGGGGTGGACGCACCGCGAGATCTTTCGTATCGCAGGGCGAGCAACTCGTAGAAAGAACATATCTGCATCCGATATATTTGGCATATGAACGCCACCGCCCTTGCCACGCGCCTGCTCACCGAGCGCCCCCGGCCCCGCGGCATAGCCGGCTGGCGCCACGCCCACTGGCTGGCCGTCGGCACCGTCTGTCTCGGCGCCTTCCTCGGCCAGCTCGACGCCAGCGTCATCGCCCTGGTCTTCCCCGCCCTCGGCCGCCACTTCGACGCGGGCTTCGCCGCCGTCGAATGGGTCGCCCTCGCCTACCTGCTCGTCCTGGTCGCCCTGCTGGCCCCGATCGGCTGGCTGTCCGACCTGGTCGGCCGCAAGACCATGTACATCGGCGGCTTCGCGGTCTTCGGCCTCTCCTCCCTCGGCGCCGGATTCGCCGGCAGCCTGTGGATCCTGGTCGGCTGCCGGGCCGTGCAGGCCGTCGGCGCCGCGATGATGCAGGCCAACAGCGTCGCCCTGGTCGCCCGCGGCGTCCCGGAGCACGCGATGCGGCGCGCGCTCGGCATCCAGGCCGCCGCCCAGGGCCTCGGGCTGGCGCTCGGGCCGAGCCTGGGCGGGCTGCTGGTGGAACACGCCTCGTGGCAGTGGGTGTTCTGGGTCAACGTGCCGATCGCGGTGTTCGGCATCGTGGCCGGCTGGTACCTGCTGCCCCGCACCCGGACCCGCGCATCGGTCGCCGTCCCCGAGCCGCGCGCCCGTGAGCCCCGCACCCGTGAGCCGCGCACCCGTGAGCCGCGCGAGCCGCGGGCCGGCGATTCGCGCGAGCCCCGCTTCGACCTGCCCGGCATGCTGCTGCTCACCGGCGCGACCACCGCGCTGCTGCTCGCCCTGTCCACCGCCTCCGGCCTGCCGCTGCCCGGCTGGGCCGTGGCCGTGCTGCTGCCGGCCGCCGCCCTCCTCGCCCTGGCCCTGGTGCGCCAGGAGCGGCGGGCGGCCCGGCCGATCCTGGCGCCCGGGCTGGTCAACACCCCGGGCGTGCGGTCCGGGCTGGTGGTCGCGCTGATCGGCTACCTGCTGCTGTTCTGCCCGCTGGTGCTGGGCCCGGTGCTGCTCACCGGCGCGGGCGTGTCCACGGCCGCCGCCGGACTGGTGGTCACCCTGCTGCCCGCCGCGTTCGCGGTCGCCGCGACGGTCGGCGGCGCACTGCTGCCCCGGGGCTGGTCGGACGTCACCAGGTGCCGCTTCGGCTCCGGTCTCGCCGCCGTCGGGCTGCTGCTGTTCGCGGTGCTGCCGGTCTCCGGCGCGGCGGTGGCGGCGCCGCTGCTGGTCGCCGGGTACGGGCTGGGCCTGCTGCTGCCGGCCAACAACGCCCTGGTGATGCGGGCGATCCCGGCCGAGTGCTCGGCGGTCGGCGGCGGCATGGTGAACATGGCGCGCAGCCTGGGCACCGCGCTCGGCATGGCGCTGTCCGTCCTCGGTGTCCACCTGGCGGGCGCGGCGTCCGGTGGGCGGACGGTGCTGGTCGCCCTCGCGGCGGTCGCGGTGGCGGCCGCCGCCCTGACCCGCCCGGCCGTGCCCCGACCGGGGCCCGGCCCGGTGGAAGGCCTCAGGACGAGCTGACGTTCAGCGCGTCCTGGGCCCGGTTCAGGCCGAGCCGCACCAGCGTCTCCAGGGCGTCCGCGCAGCGGTCCGACACCCCCGGCATCGCGGCCAGTTCCTCGTCCGAGAACTTCTTCAGCACGTAGTCGCCGACGCTCTGCCCCTTCGGCGGGCGACCGATGCCGAAGCGCAGCCGGACGAAGTCCCGGGTGCCGAGCACCTCGCCCACCGAGCGCACCCCGTTGTGCCCGCCCGGTCCGCCGCCGCGCTTCAACTTGCCGACGCCGTAAGCGAAGTCCAGGTCGTCCTGGACGACCACCAGGTGCTCCACCGGTACCCCGTACCGGCGCAGCAGGGCCGCCACCGGGCGGCCGGACAGGTTGATGAACCACTGCGGCTTGGCCAGCAGCACCCGCCGGCCGTCCAGCTCGATCTCCGCGACCACGGCGCCGATCCCGCGTCGGCGGAACCGGGCGCCGTGCCGCTCGGCCAGCCGGTCCACGGTCAGGAAGCCCGCGTTGTGCCGGGTCAGCCGGAACCAGGGGCCGGGGTTGCCCAGTCCGGCGATCAGCCAGGGCGTGTCGGTGGTCATCCGGGTACTCCAGGAGTGGGGAACGGCGGACGGCCGGAGCGCTGCGGGCAGGTTGCGGAACCGCCCTCGCGCCCCGGCCGTCCGGGGAACAGCAGGTGTCAGGAGGCGGGGACGCCGGGGGCGGCGCCGCGCTCCTTGAGCATGTCGGTCATCAGCTGCAGTTCGGAGGTCTGGGCGACCACCATCGACTGGGCGAGCCGCTTCTCGATGTCGTTCTTCGCCATGTCGACGTACCCCTGGGCCATCTCGACGCCACCCTTGTGGTGCTCGATCATCAGCTGCAGGTAGTACACCTCGGCGTCCCGGCCGCTGAGCGTACGCAGCTTCGCCATCTGGGTGTTGGTCGCCATGCCGGGCATCAGCGAGCCGTCGTGGGCCTGGTAGTCGTGGCCCATCCTCATCCACGCCATCGGCGTGGCCGGCGAGTGCTGCGACAGCCCCCACTGGTCGAGCCAGCCCATCATCATGCCGCGCTGGTTGGCCTGGGTGTTGATGATGTCGAAGGCGAGGGTGCGGGTCGGCTCGTCGGAGGTGCGGTCCCGGACGATGAACGACAGGTCCACCGCCTGCTGGTGGTGGGTCGCCATGTCGCGCGCGAACCCGGCCTCGGGGGAGTCGTCCGCCGGAACGGCCAGCGAGGACGAGCCGGTGGCCGACGTCCCGCCGGCCACCAGGGCCGGAACGCCGAGCGCCAGCGCCACCGCGGCGGCCAGCGCCGCCGGCCACCACAGCCGTCGGCGGCCGGGACGGGCGGCGGCCGCCTCCTGCGACTGCTCGGGGTCCGTCTCGGTGAAGTCCTCGGTGACGTGCTCGGCGGCCCGCTCGGCGTCGTCCTTCGCGCGGTCCTTCGCGAGCTTCTCGGGGCGGGGCCCGGCGGCGGTCACATGTCCCCCATGGTGCAGGAGGCGCCCGGCTCCTGGGTCTGCTTGCCCTGGACGTACTTGGTGAAGAACTCGTTGACCCGCGGGTCGCTGGCGCTGTCCACGATCAGCTGGGTGCTCCAGGCGTTCAGGGTGATGGTGCCCTGCTCGTCCGGGTACGGGCTCATCAGCGAGTACGGGGTGGTCTTGACCTTGTCGGAGAGCGTCTTGATGTCGTCCGCCGTGGCCTTGCCGTTGTACGTCACCCAGACCGCGCCGTGCTCCAGCGAGTGGACGGCGCGCTCGTTCTCGACCGGCTTGTCGTAGACGTGGCCCATGCAGTCCAGCCAGACCGCGTTGTGGTCGCCGCCGACCGGCGGGGTCATCGGGTAGTTGACCTTGTTGGTGACGTGGGTGCGGCTCAGGTCGCCGAAGGTCTTCACGCCCGGGATGTCCGCGTTGGCGGCGGCCGCGCGGTCCTTCTTCTTCTGGTTCTGGTCCATGACGATCCAGGTGCCGGTGGCGATCGCGCCGACCACCAGCACACCGGCGGCCACCGAGGCCACGATCTTGTTGCGGCGGTCGCGGCGCTGCTCGGCGGCGCGCAGCTCGGCGATCCGGGTGCGGCGGTCGACGCCGCCCTTGCTGCCGGGCTTGTTGGACTGCTTGGAGGCGGAACCCATGATGGTTGTCCTTGTCCCCGCCGCGCACGGATGTGGCAGCGGTCGGCTGAGGTGGGGGGAGGTGCGGACCCGCCGACGGAACGTCGGCGGTGGGTTCCGCTCAGGACCGGTGGACCTGGAGTTCGTGCAGATCCGGCGCCGGGCGCGGACCGTCCAGCAGACCTGCGGGCACCACCCGCGGCAGCGCCTCCGGCGCCGGGGCGGCGAGCGGTGACACGACGGGCTGCGGGTGCGGCGGCGGATTCGGGAGCTGGGCGTCCTGCGGGCAGAACGGGTGGCTGGAACAGCCGTTGTTGCGCGGCGGCTGGCCGTCGGCGGTGCACAGGATCCAGTGGTCCTGCTGCTCCACGAGCCGGTGCTGGTGATCGGACACCCCGACGGTGTCACGGGCGTTCGGGGTCAGGACAGCGGCCTGCGCCGCGCTGACCACCGACACGGCGCTCACCGGGGCCGCGGGCGGGCGGACGGGAGTGTCCGCCTTCGCCAGACCCGAACACGGCAGCGCGCTCAGCAGGGCGACCAGCAGCAGGACCAACAGCGCACCCGCCGGGCGGCCCGCCGGTGCGGCCCTCCCCGGTCGGGGCGAGCTTGGGGCCGACGCGGTCATGCGCACATTTAATCAGCCGAACGGGTGAAGCGATGCCCCTCCTCGGCCCTCATTTTTGGTCCCCAACACCCCGTAATGACCAGGAAACGCCCTGCTCGGGGCACATCCGGCAAGCACGGACGGAACGGAAACCGACCCGGCGGCGACGCCCCCGCCGCCCCACCACCCCGCCGGCGGCGAACCGGCAGGTGAGCGCGGTGGCCGGGATGATCCGATCGGTGACCGGTTGTCGCCGAAACCCGGACAGCGTCGTTGCACTTGGAGACAATGACGCCAGTCCGGCCCCGCCGGGGGCGGCGCGACCACGGACCGACCAGGAGCCGCCAGATGAGCACGCAGGGTGCACCCGCACAGCCGCCCCGGCCCGACGACGGCTGGTGGGACACCGTCTACGACGGCCCGGCGGGCACCCTCCTCGACACCCCGCACGCCGACTCCGGCGACGGCAGCGTCGACGACTGGTTCGACACCGCCGCCGGGCTCATCGGGGCACAGCGCGTGGCACCACCGGAACCGGTCACGGAGCCGGTGACGGAGCCGATCGCGGACGTGGCCGCCTGCCCCGCGGAGGTGCGGGACAGCATCGACGACTGGTTCGACGACGCGCTCGGTGTGATCGAGGGCACCGGCGGCATCGGACACCAGCGCACCTCCACCGAGACCCTCACCAACGAGACCGAGCCCGAGCCCGGCCCCGATCCTGAGCCTGCGCCTGAACTCGCTCACGCGCCGGAGCCCGAGGTGCCGGCCACGCCGGTCTCCCTGGAGAAGCCCGCCCCGCCGCCGGCCCCCGAGCCTCCGGCCGCCGTCGAACCCGAACCCGAACCCGCTCCCGAACCGGCTCCCGAAGCGGCTTCCGAACCGGAACCGGAACCGGAACCCGAAGCGGCTCCCGAGCCGGAACCGGAACCCGAAGCGGCTTCCGAACCGGAACCGGAACCCACCCCCGAACCCCCGGCCGCCGCCAAGGAACCCACCGCCGAACCCGAGCCCGACCACGCGCCGCAGCCCGACCCGGAACCCGCCGCCGTCCCCGTCCCCGACCCCCGCCTGGCCATCCGCACCCCGCTCGCCGGCAACCCTCCCGCCGTCCCCCACGTCGGCGGGCGCCCGCCGACCTACGGGCCGGAGCCGACGGCCGTACCGGAGGCGGACCCGGACTCGCTCGACACGGTCGTGCCGGACACCGCCCTGGAAGGCGCCCAGTACGGGACGACCGTGCTGCGCGCCGTCTCCGTCCGCGGCGACTCCGCCCGCTACCGGGGCGAGCCGCGCCGAGACAGCCTGCTGGTCACCAGGTTCGGCGACGGCCCCGACGGGCTGCTGCTCGCCGTCCTGGCCGGCCATGACCGCACCGGCGCCGCCGAGGACGAGTCGCTCACCTCGCAGGCCGTCGCCGCGGCCACCGGTGAGGCCTGCCGCCAGCTCGCCGCCGCCATCGGCCGCAGCCGGACCGGCCTCGCCGCCGACTTGCGCGACGGTGCCCGAGACCGGTTGCGCTACGGCCTCCAGCGCCTGGCCACGGGTGCCGCCGCCCCGCTGCGCGCGCTGGCCTCCCGGGCCGAGGGGGACGGCACCCCGTCCCCGGCCTCGCTGCACTGCCTGCTGGTGTCACTCGACCCGGCGGCGGGCTACCGCGCCGCCTTCGGCGTCGGCCCCGGCGGGCTCTATCTGCTGCGCTCCGGCCACTGGATCGACGCCTACGCGGCCCGGCTGCTCCACCACCCGGACGGCCAGCCCCCCGTCCCGGAAGCCCCCGCACCCGAACTGCGCCCGTTCCGCTTCCGTCTCGTCCCCGCCACCCCGGGCGACATCCTGCTGCTCTGCACCCCCGGCCTGTCCCGCCCGATCGCCGACGAACCCGCCGTCGCCCACTTCCTCTCCTCCCACTGGGCCCACCCCCACCCCCCGGGCACCGTCGACTTCCTCCGCCAGGTCCAAGTCCGCGCCAAGGGCTACGCCGACGACCGCACCGCCGCCGCCATCTGGACCGAATAGAAGCGCCGCCCCCAGCGCCCGAGCCACCGTCCAGCGCCCGAGTCACCGCCCAGGCCCGAGCCACCGCTCAGCCCCAGCCATCGGCGCCGCACCCCGCCCCCGGGGCTCGCCCTCGCAACCCCGCCCGACCGGCACGGCCTTCGCACCGGACGTCGGCCCGTCCGACTTCCGGCGCGCGCGAGCCCACCGGCGGGAGCTGCTCAGGTGCGCAGGAGGACGGTGGCGACGGTGGTGGCGTGGGTGAGGGCGGTGGGAGGCAGGGTGTCGGGAAGGCCGATGGCGAGGGGGACGGCGAGGCCGTCGAGGAGGGCGCGCAGTTGGGTGGCGCGGTCGGCGGCGGGGCCGGGGGTGAAGTGGCCGGTGATGGCGCCCTGTTCGATGAGGGTGACCAGGTCGGCCTGCCAGGGGGCTTCGATCTCCTGCTGGCCCTGGCGGAGTTCGGCGCTGGCGGGGGAGCGGCCCCAGACTTCGACCCAGAGGATCCAGCGCGGGTCGCCGGGGCCTTCGGGCAGGTAGAGCCGCAGGTAGGCGTCGAGGCGTTGCCAGGGGTCCAGGGCGGGGTCGGCGAGGGCCTGGCGGCGGCGGGTGCCGAGTTGGTCCTCGCTCCAGCGGAGGGTTTCCAGCAGCAGCTGGTCCTTGCTGCCGAAGTAGTAGAGGAGGTGTCCGGCGCTCATCTGGAGCTGTTTGCCGAGCCCGGCCATGGTGAGTCTGGCGAGGCCGTGTTCGGCGATGGCAGCCCGGGCGGTGGCGTAGACCTCCTCGCGGGGGCGCGCCGGGCGGCGCGGGCGGGGGTCGGCCATGGCGGGGCTGCTTCCTGGGAGGAGAGGGGGAGGACCGAAGGGTACCGGGGTGGGGGCGCGGGCCCCCACCCCGGGGCGGTCAGGCCGTGGGCTGCTGCTGGGTGATGCAGTGGATGCCGCCGCCGTTGGCGAAGATCTCGCGGGCGTCGACGAGTTCGACGGTGCGGCCGGGGTAGGCCTTGGCGAGGGTGTCGGCGGCTTCCTGGTCGCGCGGGTCGTCGAAGGCGCACAGGACGACGGCGCCGTTGGCCACGTAGTGGTTGATGTAGGAGTAGTCGACGGGCTCGCCGTCCTCGTCGAACAGGACGGTGGGGGCGGGCAGTTCGATGACCTCGAGCTGTCGGCCACGGGCGTCGGTGGCGGTACGCAGGATGGCGACGAGTTCCTGGCAGACGGCGTGGTCGGGGTGGGCGGGGTCGGGCTGGACGTGGGCGACGACGACGCCGGGGCGGACGAAGGAGGCGACGATGTCGATGTGGCCGCGGGTGCCGAACTCGTCGTAGTCGCGGGTGAGTCCGCGTGGCAGCCAGATGGCCTTGGTGGTGCCGAGGTGGGCGTGCAGTTCGGCTTCGACGTCCTCCTTGGTCCAGTCGGCGTTGCGGCCCTCGCCGAGCTGGACGGTCTCGGTGACGAGCACGGTGCCCTCGCCGTCGACGTGGATGCCGCCGCCCTCGTTGATCAGCCGGGAGGCGAAGCGCTGGGCGCCGGTCAGTTCGCTGAGGTGTTCGGCGATGTGCTGGTCCTTGTCCCAGCGGGCCCAGGACTGGGCGCCCCAGCCGTTGAAGATCCAGTCGGCTGCGGCGAGCGAGCCCTTGCCGTCGATCAGGAAGGACGGGCCGATGTCGCGCATCCAGGCGTCGTCCAGGGGGCGTTCGACGATCTCGACGGCCTCGGTGACGTACCTGCGGGCGTCGGCGGTCTCGCCGGTGTTGACGACCAGCGTGACCGGTTCGTACCGGACGATGGTGTTGGCGACGGCGGCCCAGGCCTGGCGGCCGGCGTGCAGGTTCTCGGGGGTGTCGAAGGTGGGGTTGGCGGTGGGGAAGGCCATCCAGGTGCGGTCGTGGGGGTGCCACTCGGCGGGCATCCGGTAGCCGAGCGCGGCGGGCGTGGGGGTGGTCATCGTCGAGTCCCAGGGGTCAGGGGTCAGGGGGCAGGGGTGTAGGGGGCAGGGGTCAGAGGAAGTAGAGGCGGCTGAGCGAGACGCTGTCGGCGGGTTCGGAGCGCAGTGCTGCGCCGTCGAGGGAGACCAGGCCGGTCTCGGTGACCTCGACCCGGCCGATTCGGGCGTTGCGGACCATGTCGCGCGGCCCGATGCCGCGGGTGCCGCGGACGCCGACGCGGCGGCGGCGGGTGGGGAGTCCGTCGGCGGGGCGGTCGAGGGAGCCGGCGTCGGCGGCGGCCTGGGCGACGAAGGCGACCGAGATGTCGGCGGCGGTGGCGCCGTGGGCGCCGAACTGCGGTCCGAGGACGAGGGGTTCGCAGCGGTCGGTGGAGGCGTTGGGGTCGCCGACGACGCCGTACGCGGGGAAGCCGGACTTGAGGACGAGCTGCGGTTTGGCGCCGAAGTGGTCGGGGCGCCAGAGCACGATGTCGGCGAGTTTGCCGATCTCGATCGAGCCGACCTCGTGCGAGAGTCCGTGGGCGATGGCCGGGTTGACGGTGAGTTTGGCGATGTAGCGCAGGACGCGCTCGTTGTCGTCGCCGTGTTCGGTGGTCCCGTAGGAGCCGGTGCCGTCGAGCGGGCCGAGTTCGGCCTTCATCTTGCCGGCCAGGGCGAAGGTGCGGCGGACGGTCTCGCCGGCCCGGCCCATGCCCTGGGCGTCGGAGGAGGTGATGCCGATGACGCCGAGGTCGTGCAGGACGCCCTCGGCGCCCATGGTGCCGGCCCGGATGCGGTCGCGGGCCATGGCGGCGTCGCCGGGCAGGTCGACCTTGAGGCCGTGCGCGGAGACGATCATGCCGAAGTGTTCGCCGAGGGCGTCGCGGCCGAACGGCAGGGTGGGGTTGGTGGAGGAGCCGATGACGTTCGGCACGCCGGCCATCTTGAGCACGTTGGGGACGTGTCCGCCGCCGCAGCCCTCGATGTGGAAGGCGTGGATGGTGCGGCCTTCGAGCACCTTCAGAGTGTCCTCGACCGACAGGCATTCGTTCAACCCGTCGGTGTGGAGGGCGACTTGGACGTCGTACTCCTCGGCGACGCGCAGCGCGGTGTCCAGCGCGCGGGTGTGGGCGCCCATGTCCTCGTGCACCTTGAAGCCGGAGGCGCCGCCCTCGGCCAGGGCCTCGATCAGCGGGGCCGGGTCGGAGGAGGAACCCCGGCCGAGGAAGCCGATGTTGACGGGCCAGGCGTCGAAGGCGTTGAAGGCGTGGCGCAGCGCCCAGGGGGAGTTGACGCCGACGCCCCAGACCGGGCCGAACTCCTGGCCGATGACGGTGGTGACGCCGGAGGCGAGCGAGGCCTCCATGATCCGCGGCGACAGCAGGTGGACGTGGGTGTCGATGGCCCCGGCGGTGGCGATCAGGCCCTCGCCGGAGACGATCGTGGTGCCGGTGCCGACGACCACGTCGACGCCGTCCAGGGTGTCCGGGTTGCCGGCCCGCCCGATCGAGGCGATCCGGCCGCCGATCAGGCCGATGGACGTCTTGCGGATGCCCTGGATGGCGTCGATGACCAGGACGTTGCTGATCACGACGTCGCAGGTGTCGCGGACGGCGGCGGGCTTGAGGTGGAGGCCGTCGCGGGCGGTCTTGCCGAAGCCGGCCAGGAACTCGTCGCCGGGGGCCTGGGAGTCGGACTCGACGCGGACGATCAGTCCGCTGTCGCCGAGCCGGATCCGGTCGCCGGCCCGGGGGCCGTGCACGGAGATGTAGTCGTGCGGGGAGATACGGCTCATGAGGGCACCTCCGTGTCGTCGAAGCCGGTCAGGTAGCCGGTGGCGCGGGCCTTGGCGAGGGCGGCCTCCTTGGCGCCGGGGGCGTCCAGGGGGCCGTCCACGAGTCCGGCGAAGCCGATGGCGACCCGTTCGCCGCCGATCGGGACGAGGCCGACCTCGACGGTGGCGCCCGGGTCGAAGCGCACCGAGGAGCCGGCCGGGACGGCGAGGTGGGTGCCGTAGGCGGCGGCGCGGTCGAAGGCCAGGCGCGGGTTGACCTCGAAGAAGTGGAAGTGCGAGGTGACCGAGATCGGCACCTGGGAGGTGTTGTGGACGGGGATGACCAGGGTCTCCTCGACCGGGTCGTAGCCGGCGCCGTCGCCGATCAGCGCGCCGCCGGGGGCTTCGTCGCCGAGTGAGCCGGCGCCCTTGAAGGGGTCGTCGACGACGGCGAGGCGGGTGCCGTCCTCGAAGACGGCCTCGACCTGGACGACGGTGACCACGTCGGGCACGCCGGGCAGCACGTCGTCGGCGGTCAGGACGGAGCGGCCGGCCTCGATGGCCTCGGCCAGCCGGCGGCCGTCGCGGGCGGCCTCGCAGACGGTGTCCGCGATCAGGGCGGTCGCCTCGGGGATGTTGAGGCGTACGCCCCGGGCGCGGCGGGCGCGGGCCAGTTCGGCTGCTGTGAAGATCAGCAGCCGGTCCCGCTCGGTGGGGGTCAGTCGCACGGTTCCTCGCTCGCGGTCGCCGGGGAGGGGGCCGGCTCGGGGCCGGTGGCTTCCGGGTGATGTTAGAACGGCGTTCAAACATCTCGGGTCATTGAACCCGCACCGGGGCGCCGTGTCCAGCGTTGCCGCTGCGCGGGGGTTCGGCCCCCCGGGCGGGCGACGGGGGTGAGGGCGTCGCCCGGCGGCGTGCGGGGGCGGCGGCGCGCGGGGGGGGTGCGGGGGGGGGGGGGCGGGGGCCGGGGACAGGGGCGGGACCGGAGGGGGGG
>NZ_MECK01000078.1 GCF_014596465.1 Streptomyces sp. CBMA123
ATGAGACCTGCCGCGACCACCGCGCGCCTGCCCCGCTGGCCGCACGCCGCCTTCCCCGCCGATCTGCTACCGGCCACCACCCGGCTGCGCCGCCACCTCGAGGGGCGGATCGCGACGGACGGGGCAGGGCGGGGCGGGGGGGGGGGGCGGGGGCGGGGAGCGCGGCGGCGCGGCGCCCGGCGGCTCCTCGGGCGGCCAGGCCGCCAACCAGCCCGCCGGCGGGGGCACCGCGGCCGACCAGCCGCCTGCCAAGCCGGGCAACTCGGCTTCGCAGGGCGGCACTTCGGGTGCTTCGTCCGCCGGTGGCAATCCGCCCCCGCAGACCGCCGGCAGGCCCGCGTCCTGTGGCGGCGGCAACTGGAGCTCCATCGTCAGCGTCAAGGACAGCCGTCCGATCGGGATGCGCGACGACAACCTGAACGGCGACAACCCGCTCGTCCTCGGTGGCGCCTCGCAGTACGGCTGGGTGCGCTCCACCGACCCCGGCAGCTGGATCCTGTTCAATGCCTGCAACAACGGCGGCCCTCAGCTGGTCCAGACCATGGACGGCAAGGTGGTGCTGAGCAACGGCTTCAGCTTCCTCACCCGGTGGACGGTCCGCGCCGGGAGCACCGCGGGCTCGTACACCCTGGCCGACTACCAGAACCAGTCCTGCATGACGGACAACGGACCGGGCAACGCGATCACCATGGTCGCGTGCACGCCCGGGAACACGGCACAGGAATGGCGGTTGCAGTGACGGGCCGCAGGGATGGCGTGGTGCTCTACTGGCGCCCCCTGTGCAGCTTCTGCATGAAGCTGCGCTTCGGCCTGCTCTTCACGCGCCTTCGCTACAGCCGCCGCTTCACGCGCGTCAACATCTGGAAGGACCCGGACGCGGCCGCCTTCGTCCGCTCGGTCGCGGACGGGAACGAGACCGTTCCGACGGTCACCGTGGTCGGCCGCCCGATGGTGAACCCTTCGCTGCGTCAACTACTGGCTGCGGTACGTGAGTACGGCGCGTAGGCGGCCTTCGTCGCCTGGTGCGTAGTGCCTGGTGCCCGGCCGGGCCTCTAGCAGGCCGCCGCTCGGGGGGCAAGGGTGGCCGGTGGCGGGACCTCGCCACTCGGGTGTCAAGGGTATGTATGGAAACTTCTACAAGGATGTAAAAGTCGATCGGATGATGATCGATAGTGATCGTCGCGTTGACGGTTGGCGAGCGATCGGTCGTCGACGCAGGCGGCTCGGCCCTGGTTCGAATCGGAACCCTCTGCAAGGCACGTTGGATTGCCCCGATTTGACCACCCTTTGAATCCCTTTACCAACTGGCGGGACCTGGCCAATAACTGAGGCAGACCTGTCAATTCACCTGCTGGATTGTCATGCTTCTGGTCATCCCCCAGCGGTAGCCCCCACCCCCACCCCTCGGTGGCGAGCCGCTCGACCGTACGGGGTTTCAGCACGTCAGCGCCCGTCCCGCCCCACAGGTGCCGACCCCGGCCCCCGGGACGCGGTGCGACCGCGCCCACACGCGGTTTCCCGGAAGGACTCGCACGTGAAGCGAAAGCTCGCCGCTGTCGCCGTCATCTCGGCCACGGCCATGTTGACCGGTGTCGTCCAGGTGGCCACCACCGCCGCCCAGGCCGCCCCCGCGGCCCCCTCGCTGCAGGCGCAGGCCGCCCAGCAGCACGAGGCCGTGCTCGCGGTGGCCAGCGGCCAGTCCGCGCCGCTCGCCAAGGCGCTCGGCCTCGGCTCCCAGGAGAAGCTGGTCGCCAAGGACGCCGTCGTCGACAAGGACGGCACCCGCCACCTGCGCTTCGAGCGCACCTACGCCGGCCTCCCGGTGATCGGCGGCGACCTGGTCGTCCACCAGAAGTCCGACGGTGCGGTGAAGTCGGTCGACAAGGCGGTCGCCGCCCAGATCGCGCTGCCGAGCCTGACCCCGAAGATCCCGGCCGACAAGGCCGCCGACCAGGCCTCCGGCAACGTCAAGGCCACCATCGGGCAGACCATCGACGCCGACGAGTCCCCGCTGGCCGACGTCCACCAGGTCGGCAAGGCCCAGCTGGTCGTCTGGGCCACCGACGGCACCCCGCGACTGGCGTACCGGACCACCGTCGAGGGCGTGCGCGCCGACGGCACCCCGAGTGCCCAGATCCTGGTCACCGACGCGGCCGACGGCAAGGTCCTCTCCACCCACGAGAAGATCGAGACCGCCGCGGGCACCGGCACCGGCATCTTCGTCGGCAAGGTCGGCCTGAACACCAACCAGAACGGCTCGCAGTACGAGCTCAAGGACACCAGCCGCGGCGGCCAGTCCACCGTGGACATGAGCAACAGCGAGTCGGGCAGCGGCTCGCTGTTCGCGAACACCAGCAACAGCTTCGGCGACGGCACCAACGGCAACCGCGAATCCGCCGCCGTGGACGCCCAGTTCGGCGCCGCCACCACCTGGGACTTCTACAAGAGCGCCTTCGGCCGCAACGGCATCCGCAACGACGGTGTCGGCGCCCTCAGCCGGGTGCACTACGGCTCCAACTACGTCAACGCGTTCTGGAGCGACGACTGCTTCTGCATGTCGTACGGCGACGGCAGCGGCGACGCCGCCCCGCTCACCGAGATAGACGTGGCCGGCCACGAGATGAGCCACGGCGTCACCGCGGCCACCGCCGCCCTCAACTACTCGGGCGAGTCCGGCGGCCTCAACGAGGCCACCTCCGACATCATGGGCACCATGGTGGAGTGGTACGCCAACCTGCCCTCCAACCCGCCGAACTACCAGATCGGCGAGCTGATCAACCTGCGCGGCGACGGCAGCCCGCTCCGCTACATGGACCAGCCCAGCAAGGACGGCTCGTCGGCCGACTACTGGGACGCGAACGTCGGCAACCTGGACGTGCACTACTCGTCCGGCGTGGCGAACCACTTCTTCTACCTGCTGTCCGAGGGCAGCGGCGCGAAGACGGTCAACGGGTTCAGCTACAACAGCCCGACGGCCGACGGCTCTTCGCTCGCCGGCATCGGCCGCGACAAGGCCGCGCAGATCTGGTACAAGGCGCTGACCGCCTACTTCACCTCGACGACCGACTACGCGGGCGCCCGTACGGCCACCCTCAGCGCGGCGTCGGACCTGTACGGTGCGAACAGCGCCGAGTACAACGCGGTCGCGGCCACCTGGACCGCGGTCAACGTCAACTGACTCGGGTCCGAACCGGGTTCGGGCCTGTGTTGGGCAGGCCCGGCCCGGTCCACGCCCGAGTGGGTCCGGCCGGACTGTGGGTGCCGAACGGCCGGACCTGACGGCGGGGGCGACGGTGTGCGGACCACCGTCGCCCCCGCCGTCGTCTGCGCTCGACGGCGTTGCGCGCTCGGCTGGGCTGTGTTCGGCTGCGCTGTGCTCTACTGCGCTGTGCTCTACTGTGCGGTGCTCGGTCGGCTGCGCTGTGCTCGGACCGTGTCGCGTTCGGACCGCGGTGCGTTCGGGCACCGGCCGTCCGCCGTCACGCCAGGTCCTTGCGGATCTGGTCCAGGATCAGTCCGGCCCCGGTGTAGCCGATGCCGAGCATCCAGAGGTTGTCGTCCACCTCGAACACCCGACCGTTGCGGACGGCGTCCAGGTTCTTCCACAGCGCGCCCTCGGTGATCCTGGTGTGGTCGGACTTCGCCCGGTCCCCGTACACCGAGTAGAAGATGACGTCGGCCGCCGCCTGGTCCACCTGCTCGGGGCTGATCTCCAGCGAGAACCCGGGCTTGTCCTGGTTGGCCGGGCGGCCGAGCCCGAGGTCCTTGAACAGCGAACCGACGAAGGTGTCGTCGAGGTAGAGCCGGGTGGGCGCGCCGGCCAGGAAGCGGGCCATCTCGACCCGGGTGGCCGCCGCCTTGGTCGGCCCGCCGAGCGCGGTGGCCACGTCGCGCAGCCTCGTCCGATACGCCGCGTCCGTCGCCTCGGCCTCGGTCCGGCGGCCCATCGCCTCGGCGTGCAGCCGGGCGTTCGCCTTCCAGGCCGGCCCGGTGGTCTCGGACAGCACGGTGGGCGCGATCTTGGAGAGCTGGTCGTACCGCTTGTCGTCACGCACCTGGTTGCTCAGGATGAGGTCCGGCCGCAGCGCGGCGATCGCCTCCAGGTTGGGCTGGCCGATCACGCCGACCGGTTTCGTCCCGGTCAGCCGTCCGGCGGGCAGGTACGCGGGGAAGGGCGCCCCCTCGCTGACCGTGGTGGCGCCGACCGGGGCCAGGCCGAGGGTGACCACCGAGTCCAGGGCGTCGGTGTCCAGTGCCACCACCCGGCTCGCCCGGGCCGGTACGGTGCTCTCGCCGCGTGCGTGCTTGACCGTCCGGGTGCCGCCGGAGCCGGCCGAACTGCCGCCCGGTGCGGGGGAGTCGGGCCCGCAGGCGGTGAGCGCCAGGCCCGGGACGAGCCCGGCGGCGAGGCCGAGCGCGGTGCGGCGGCTGAGGGTTCGGGTCATCAGCGGCTCCTCCAACGGGCGGCCTCCAGCGAGCGGGCGCCCCACGGCGGGCCTCCAACGGGCGGGCACCCCCACGGGGCGTACGGGCGCGGGAATCCCTGCCCGCCCGGCAGTCCCGCTACGCCTCGGAGCCGTACTCCCTTCGCTGGCGCAGCAGTTCGTCGTACTCGGCGCGCACCCGGCGGTCCATCGCGAGGGTGAACTGGGCGTCGGCGACGGTGCGGGCGAGCGGCCGCACCCGCAGGATGCGCTCGGTGAGCCGGGCCGCCTCGCCGGGCGCGAGCGGGGTGTCGCCGGAGAGCACGCTGAGCAGGTGCTCGCTGACCACCTCGATGAAGATCTCGGCGATGGCGTCGACGTGTTCCCGGGTGCGCCGGCTGGCGTCCAGGACGGCCGAGAGCGGCACGCCCTCGGCGACCAGCTCGGTGGTGGCGTCCATCAGTCGGCGGCTGACGTGGGTGATCCCGTCGTCCTCGACCGTGATGTAGCCCTGGGCGATGGACTCGGCGGTGTTCTCCTCGGTGAGCTGGTCCCCGAAGGCGGCCTTCAGCTCGTCCCACTCCAGCCGCACCGGGGTCTCGTCCGACCAGGGGGCGACGATGGCGGCTTCGAGGCCGATCAGCTCGGCGACGTCCCGTCCGCTCTCGCCGGCGCCGATCAGTTCGGCGATCCCGCCCAGGGTGTGGCCGCGTTCGAGCAGTTCGCCGATCATCCGCAGCCGGGCCAGGTGCTCCTCGCCGTACCAGGCGATCCGGCCCTCCTTGCGGGGCGGCTGGAGCAGTTTGCGCTCGCGGTAGAAGCGCAGGGTGCGGGTGGTGATCCCGGCCGCTTCGGCCAGTTCCTCCACCCGGTACTCGCGTTTTCTGTCGTCCGCAGCAGCTCTGACCTTGTCCACGGCGATCAGCATAGGTCCGTCGGGTCGGCGCGGGAGCCTGCGGGAGCTTCGGGAACTTCCGGTGAATCCGCGCTGCCGCGCTTCTTCCATCCGGTGTCGGCAAGGGCTACCCTGCCAATCATGCCAGTGATTACTGGCGCGATTGGCAGGGTTCCGGGGACGGCCCCGGAGGTTCCGGAGCGCAGCCCCCGGAAGAGCGTGAAGACCACCGCCCCACCCTCAGGAGGAGGCCGCATGGCATCCAGCAGCAAGCGCCCACGCTCCGGCGACACCGGCGCTATGGGCGACACCGGCGCGGTCGGCGCGGTCGGTGCCACGGGCGCGACCGGAACGGCCGGTGCGACGGGCGCGACCGGAACGGCCGGTGCGACCGACCCCAGCGCTGCGGCGGAGGCCGTGCCGCACGTACGGGTGGCGGTGATCGGCTCCGGCTTCGGCGGCCTGGGCGCCGCCGTCCGGCTGCGCCGCGCCGGGATCACCGACTTCGTCGTCCTGGAGCGCGCGGACTCCGTCGGCGGCACCTGGCGCGACAACAGCTACCCCGGCTGCGCCTGCGACGTGCCCTCGCACCTCTACTCCTTCTCCTTCGCGCCCAACCCCGACTGGCCGCGCAGCTTCTCCGGCCAGCCGGACATCCGCGCCTACCTGGAGAAGGTCGCCACCGTCTTCGGCCTCCGCCCCCACCTGCGCTTCAACGCCGAGGTGCTGGAGGCGCGTTGGGAGAGCGAGCGGACCCGCTGGCGGATCACCACCTCGGCCGGCCAGTGGACCGCCGACGCCATCGTCTCCGCCGCCGGGCCGCTCGCCGACCCGCAGATCCCCGACCTGCCCGGCCTGAGCAGCTTCCCCGGCAAGGTGTTCCACTCCTCCCGCTGGGACCACGACTTCGACCTGACCGGCCGACGCGTCGCGATGGTCGGCACCGGGGCGTCCGCCGCCCAGATCATCCCGTCGATCCAGCCCAAGGTCGGCAAGCTGACCGTCTTCCAGCGCACCCCGGCCTGGGTGCTGCCGCGCCGCGACCGCGAGATCACCCAGGTGGAGAAGTGGCTGCACGGCCGTCTGCCGGTCACCGCCAAGATCCGTCGGGGAACGCTCTTCGCGCTCCGCGAGATCCAGGTGGACGCCTTCGTCCGCCGCCCCGGGCTGCTGCGCGTCGTCCAGCAACTCGCCGAACGCCACCTCGCCCAGGGCGTCGCCGACCCGGCGCTGCGCGCCAGGCTCACCCCGGACTACCGGATCGGCTGCAAGCGCATCCTGCTCAGCAACACCTACTACCCGGCGCTCGCCGCCGCCAACACCGAGGTCGTCTCCTCCGGTCTCCGCGAACTGCGCGGGTCCACCCTGGTGGCCGCCGACGGCAGCGAGCACGAGGTGGACGCCATCGTCTTCGGCACGGGCTTCCACGTCACCGACATGCCCATCGGCGCCCGGGTGTTCGGGGCGGACGGGACGAGCCTGGCCGAGGAGTGGAAGGGCGGCATGGAGGCGCTGCGCGGTTCGACCGTGCGCGGCTTCCCGAACCTGTTCTTCGTGATCGGCCCCAACACCGGACTCGGCAACAGCTCGATGATCCTCATGATCGAGTCCCAACTGAACTACATGATCGATGCGTTGACCACGCTCGACGCGGTCGGCGCCACCGCCATGCAGCCCACCGTCCGCGCCCAGCGGCAGTGGAACCTGGAACTCCAGCATCGGATGGACCGCACCGTCTGGACCACCGGCGGCTGCCGCAGCTGGTACCTGGACGCGAGCGGCAGGAACACCGTGCTCTGGCCCGGCTCCACCGCGTCCTTCCGCCGGGCCACCCGCAAGGTCGACCTCGGCGAGTACGAGCTGATCATGCGCACCACCCCGAGGGCCGCCCGTACCACCGCCGGTTCCGCCGCCGGCACCGCCGTCCAGGAGGCCACCGCATGACCGCCGTCCACCTGCCCGCCGAGTACGTACCGCCCACACCCGTCGAGGAGTTGAGCGTCCGCTCGGCGGACGGCATCCGGCTGCACGTCGAGGTGCACGGCCAGCCGGGCGCGCCCACCGTGGTGCTCTCCCACGGCTGGACCTGCTCGACCGCCTTCTGGGCCCCGGTGATCCGTGAACTCGCCGACCGCTACCGGGTGGTGGTATACGACCAGCGCGGCCACGGGCACAGCGAGATCCCACCCAGCCGGGTCCGCTACTCCACCCGCGCGCTCGCCGAGGACCTGGCCGCCGTGCTCGAGCGGACCGTCCCGGCGGGGGAGCGGGCGGTGCTGGCCGGGCACAGCATGGGCGGGATGACCATCATGGCCGCCGGCGGCCGCCCCGAGGTCGCCGAGCGCACCGCCGCCAACGTGCTGATCTCCACCGGTCCGGCCGAGCTGGTCGCCGAACTCACCGTCCTGCCGGACGGCGTCCGCGCCCCGGGCCTGCGGCGCTTCCTGCACCGGCAGCTGCTGCGCTCCCGGATGCCGCTCGGACCGGTCTCCGGGGTCAGTCGCGCCGCGCTCAAGTACGCGGTCATGGGGCCGGGTTCGCCCGCCGGGCAGGTCGAGGCGACGGCCCGGATCGTGCACGCCTGCCCGACCGGGGTCCGCTTCCACTGGGCCGGAGTACTGGACCGGCTGGACGTGCGCGCCGGGCTCGGCCGGATCACCGCCCCCACCGCCGTGGTGGTGGGCACCGCGGACCGGCTGACCCCGCCGGTGCACGCCCATCGGATGGTCGCCGAACTCGCCGACCCGCAGGGCCTGTTGCTGCTGCCCGGGGTCGGCCACATGGCGCCGCTGGAGCGGCCGGTGGAGATCGCCGCCGAGATCGACCGGATGGCCTCCGCCCACCTGGCCCCCGGCCGCGCCACCGACGCGCCCGCCTCCGCCGCTGTTCCCCCGCCCGCCTCCGTTTCCGAGCCGGGCGTTCCCGGGCCGGGCGTTTCCGAGCCGGGCGTTCCCGGGCCGGGCGTTTCCGAGCCGGGCGTTCCCGCGCCCGCCGTCGAGAGGACCACCGCCGCATGAACGCCATCCCGCCGTTGTCCGCGCAGGTCGTGGTGGTCACCGGGGCCGCCCGCGGGGTCGGCGCCTCGCTGGCCCGCAAGCTGGCCCGGCGCGGGGCCAAGGTCGCGCTGCTCGGCCTGGAGCCGGAGGAGCTGAAGGCCGTCTCGGCCCAGTGCGGCGCGGCCGCCACCGCGTGGGAGGTGGACGTCACCGACCTGGAGGCGCTCAGCGACACCGCCGACCGGATCAAGGAGCACTACGGGCGGATCGACACCGTGGTCGCCAATGCCGGGATCGCGATCGGCGGACCGCTGGCCGACAGCGACCACCGGGCGTTCAGCCGGGTGATCGAGGTCAATCTGCTGGGCAGCGTCGCCACCGCGCGGGCCTTCCTGCCGGCGCTCACCGAGAGCCGCGGCTACCTGCTGCAGATCGCCTCGCTCGCCGCGCTGACGCCCGCGCCGCTGATGAGCGCCTACTGCGCCAGCAAGTCCGGGGTGGAGGCCTTCGCCCACTCGATCCGCGCCGAGGTCGCCTATCAGGGGGTCAAGGTCGGTGTGGGGTACCTGAGTTGGACCGACACGGACATGGTGCGCGGCGCCGACCAGGACGCCGTGCTGAAGCAGATGCGCAGCCGACTGCCGTGGCCGGCCAACAAGACGTACCCGCTGGAGCCCGCGGTGGAGCGGATCGTCGCCGGGATCGCCCGGCGCTCCGCCCATGTGTACGCCCAGGCCTGGCTGCGCGGGATGCAGCCGGTGCGCTGGCTGCTGCCGAGCCTGATCGCGGTGGTCGGCTCCCGTGACGTGGCCCGGCTCGCGCCGCAGCTCGCCGCCACCGCCGCCTCCCGGCTGCGCGCCGTCGGGGCCGGTGGCGCAGCGGACACGGCGGTGCGGGGGGACCGGGCGGGGGCGGGGGACTGACGGAAGGCGAATGACGACTGACAGTTGACGGATGACAGATGTCGAAATCTGTTATCCGTCAGCTGTTATCTGTTACCTGTTATCTGTCAGCTGCTATCTGTCGGCTTCCGGCTTCCATCCGTCACCCGTCCGCCGCGATCCCCGCCAGCACCCGCAAGGCCCACCCCAGCACCGGCAGCGGCGGCGAGGCCAGCCCCACCCGCACCGCGGACGGCGTGCTCCGCGGATCCACCGCGAAGGCCGCTGCTGGCGTTACCGAGATCCCCGCCCGCGCCGCCGCCGCGACGAAGGTCTCGGCCCGCCAGGCCCCGGGCAGCTCCCACCACAGGTAGTACGAGCACCGGTCCGCCCGCAGTCGCTGCCCCGCGAGCGCCTCCCGGGCCAGCACCTGCCGCGCCGCCGCGTCCGCCCGCTTCGCCGCCGCCACGGCGGCCACCGTCCCGTCCCCGATCCAGCGCACCGCCGCCTCCAGCGCGAAGCCGCTCGGCGCCCACCCGCCGGTCCGCAGCGCACCGGCGACCCGTTCGCGCAGTCCGTCCGGGACGACCGCGAACCCGGTGGTCAGCCCGGGGGTCAGCCGCTTGGAGAGGCTGTCGACCAGCACCGTCCGCTCCGGGGCGAGCGCGGCGAACGGAGCCAGTTCGGGGCGCAGGAAGGACCAGATGGCGTCCTCGACCACCGGCAGGTCCAGCCGGCGCAGTTCGCCGGCCAGCGCGATCGCCCGCTCCGGCGGCAGGCTCGCGCCGAGCGGGTTCTGCAGGCGGGGCTGGACGTACACCGCGCGCAGCGGCGCCGTACGGTGGGCCGCCGCGACGGCGTCGGGCAGCAGCCCGTGTTCGTCGACCGCGAGCGGCACCAGCCGGATGCCGAGCCGTTCGGCCACGGCCTTGACCACCGGGTAGGTGAGCGCCTCGACCCCCAGCCGCTGCCCGGGCGGCACCAGCGCGGCGAGCGTCCCCGCGACGGCCTGCCGCCCGTTGCCCGCGAACAGCAGCTGCCGGGCGTCGGCCTCCCAGTCGCCCGCCCCCGTCGACAGCAGCCGGGCGAAGGCCCGCCGGGCCGGTTCCGTCCCGGCCGCGCCGACCGGCCGCAGGGCCTCGCCGAGCGCGTCGGCCCGCAGCAGCGGTGCCAGTCCGGCGGCGAGCAGTTCGGCCTGTCCGGGCGGGGTGGGGTAGTTGAGTTCCAGGTCGATCGGCGCGTCGGCGGGTTCGGCGAGGGCGATCCGGCCGCCGTCCGCCTGGGTGGCCCGCCCGGCCCGGACGAAGGTGCCCCGTCCGACCTCTCCGACGGTCAGCCCACGCCGGGCCAGTTCGCGGTAGACCCGCCCGGCCGTCGAGGCGGCGATGCCCCGGCGGCGGGCGAAGGCGCGCAGGGTGGGCAGTTGCCGGCCGGGCCGCAGCCGTCCGTCGGTGATGTCGGCGGCGATCTCGTCCGCGATCCGCCGGTAGTCGTCCATCGCGAGCCAACCCCTCACACGCCCGTCGCCCCCGAGGCGGGGCACATTGCACCGAGTGCAAAGTCATCATTGCATTGAGGTTGCCGCGCGCCCTAGCCTCGTCGCATGGACGAGCTGATAGCGGCGGGGGACGCCGGGAACGCGCTGGGTGCACCGGCCGCGCTACAGGCCGTGGACGGTCACGCGGTGCTCGGCATCGCCGCCGTGGCACTGGGCATGGTGCTGTCGCCGGGGCCGAACATGATCTACCTGGTCTCGCGCTCGATATCACAGGGCCGCCGCGCCGGACTGGTGTCGCTGACGGGTGTCGCCGCCGCGTTCCTGGTCTACCTGGTCGCGGTGACGGCCGGGGTGGCCGCGGTGTTCTCGGTCGTCCCCGCGCTGTACACCGCGATCAAGCTGGCCGGCGCCGGCTACCTGCTCTGGCTGGCCTGGAAGGCGGTCAAGCCGGGCGGCACGGCGGTCTTCGCCCCGCAGCAGCTGCCGCCGGACCCACCGCGCCGCCTGTTCGCGATGGGCTTCCTGACCTGCCTGCTCAACCCCAAGATCGCCATCATGTACATCTCGCTGCTGCCCCAGTTCGTGGTACCCGAGCGCGGCCATGTCGCGCTGCAGAGCCTGGTGCTGGGCCTGACCCAGATCGCGATCGCGGTCGGCATGAACGGCCTGATCGCGATGAGCGCGGGCAGCATCGCCGGCTTCCTGAACCGCCGCCCCGCCTGGCTGCGCTTCCAGCGCTACGTGATGGGCACCGTCCTCGCGGGCCTCGCCCTGCACATCGCCGCCGACCGCGCCAAGGCCGTCGCGGTCTAGGGTCTGCTGTGAACGTCAGACCCGGCTCGCGGCCCGCAGCAGTGCGGCAGCCGCAGCCGAAGCCGCTGGACGTCCCGCAGCGCGGCCCCCAACTCGCCGTCCCCGCCGTCGAGATGGGCGCGCAGATAGCGCAGCAGATCGGCCCCGCTGGAGCGGATCGCGCCGGCCCCCGGCAGTCCGGGGATGAGCCAGGGCGGCAGCGCTCGTCCACGTCGGTACCCGACCGCGCGCCCCGGTACGTCCGGTGCGCAGGTCGTGGCATCGAGCCCCAGCGGTCGGCAGACCCGCTCGACGAGCAGCTCCCCGTACGGCGCCCCGCCGGCCTCGGCGAGGATCCGCTCGAGCAGCCCGACCCCGTAGTTGGAGTACCGGTACCGGCTGCCGGGGGTGCGTCGTACGGTGGTTCGGGCCAGCGACGCGCGCAACTGCTCCTCGCCGTAGGCGGCGTGCGGATTGCCGGCCCAGTTCGGGGCGGCCGCCGCGAGCAGTCCGGGCGGCAGTCGCGGTAGGCCCGAGGTGTGCGTGGCCAGGTGCAGCAGGCGGATCGGCCGGCGGGAACTCACCGTCGCCGGGCGCCAGTCGGGCGGAAGGCGGCGCTCCACCGGTTCGTCCAGGGCGAGTTCACCGCGTGCGGCCGACTCGGCGAGCAGCAGCGCGGTGAACGTCTCGGTGACGGAGCCGGGTTCGAAGACGGTGTTCGGGGTGCACGGCGGTGCGGTGGGCGCGAGCCCGAGCCGACCGTGGCAGTGCACCTCCTCGTGGTCCCCGCAGGTGAGGGTCACCGTGACGGCGGTGGCGTACGGTCCGGCGGCCTGTAGTGTCGCCGCGACGGCGGCGGCCAGCTCGCTCAAGTGGCCACCGGCGTGCCGCCGAGCGCACGCGAGAGCGCGACGGTGGCGGCCACCACCCCGACCACGGCGGTGTGTCCGTGGTCGCGGAAGGCGTCCTCCGGGTTGTCGTACTCGGGCGCGGACCCCTCGCACGGGATCAGCCCGTCCGGCTGCTGGATCGCGGCCAGGGCCTCCCAGCCGACCCGGCCGGTGACGGGTTCCCCGATGCACGAGTCGACGATCAGCAGCTCGCCGGCGAGGTCCCACTGCTCGGTCTCCAGCCAGATGTCGAGCCAGGCCGGCAGCCAGTCGCGCAGGTAGTCGCGCATCGGTTCGGGCAGGCACTCGGGCCGGGCGCCCCATTCGGTATGACGAGTGCGATGGGGTACCTGCATCCGCAGCCCGCTGAGCTGGGGTGTTGCCCTGGGTGTGGGCGCGGATGCGGTGAGTCGGTACGGTCGGGGCATGACCACAGCCTTGATCACCGGCGCGACCGCCGGCATCGGAGCCGCGTTCGCCCGCCGGCTCGCCCGTAGCGGCTACCAGCTCGTCCTGGTGGCCCGGGATACCGGGCGCCTGGAGCGCGCGAGCGCCGACCTGCACGCCGAGTACGGAGTCGAGGCGGAGGTGCTGACCGCCGACCTCGCCACCGAGGAGGGCATCGCCGCCGTCGAGGCCCGGCTGTCCGACGCCGGGCGCCCGGTGGACCTGCTGATCAACAACGCCGGCTTCGGCAACAAGGGCGCCTTCGGGACCGTCCCGCTCCAGGGCGAGCTGGACATGCTGAAGGTGCACATCGAGGCCATCCTGCGACTGACCACGGCCGCCCTGCCGGGGATGCGCGAGCGCGGCCGGGGCGCGATCGTGAACGTCGCCTCGGTGGCGGCCTTCCTGCCGCGCGGTACGTACGGCGCCAGCAAGGCGTGGGTGGTGAGCTTCACCCAGGGCGTGCTGCGCGACCTCGGCGGGTCGGGCGTGCGGATGATGGCGCTGTGCCCCGGCTTCACCCGGACCGAGTTCCACCAGCGGGCGGGCATGGGGACGGGCAACATCCCATCCTGGTCCTGGCTCTCGGCCGAGCGGGTCGTGAACGAGGCGATGCGCGATCTCGCCCGCGGCCGTTCGGTGTCGGTGCCGGGCAAGCGCTACAAGCTGGCGGTGGCGATCGCCCGGGTGCTGCCGTCCGGCAAGCTCGGCGGCCTCTCCTCGAAGGCGGCGCGGACCTACCGGACCGACTGAGGCGCCCGAGGTCGGATGGTCGGGTGGTCGGAGGGTCGGGCCATCGGCGGGTCGGGCGGGGTCGGGTCGTCGGCAGGGAATAGAGGGGACCTCACTATTAGCTTGTCTAACTATGAGCTAACCCCGCTATGCTGATGACGCCCACCCGACCACCCGACTGTCCGACCATCCGACCGCCCGACCCAGGGAGGCCCGTTCTTGAGGCCCGCCATCGACTGGACCCCGCCCGACCGCGCCGAGGGTGACCCCCGCCCGCCGGCCCAGTGGCGCCGCATCCTCGCGCTGTTCCACCCCTACCGGGGCCGCCTGACCACCGTCGGCCTGCTGGTCGCCGCCTCCGCCGTGGTGTCGGTGGTCTCCCCGTTCCTGCTCAGGGCCGTGCTGGACACCGCCATCCCGCAGGGCCGCACCGGGCTGCTCAGCCTGCTCGCGCTCGGGATGATCCTGACCGCCGTGGTGAACAGCATCTTCAACGTGCTGCAGACGCTGATCTCCACCACCGTGGGCCAGCGCGTCATGCACGACCTGCGCACCTCCGTCTACGGCCACCTGCAGCGGCAGTCGCTGGCCTTCTTCACCCGCACCCGCACCGGCGAGGTGCAGTCCCGGATCGCCAACGACATCGGCGGCATGCAGTCCACGGTGACCTCCACTGCGACCAGCCTGGTCTCCAACCTCACCGCCGTGATCGCCTCGATCGTCGCCATGGTCGCCCTCGACTGGCGGCTGACCGTGATCTCGCTGCTCCTGCTGCCGCTGTTCGTCTGGATCAGCCGCCGGGTCGGCCAGGAGCGCAAGAAGATCACCACCGAGCGGCAGAAGCAGCTGGCCGCGATGAGTTCGGCCGTCCAGGAGTCGCTGTCGGTCAGCGGCATCCTGCTCGGCCGCACCATGGGCCGCTCCGACTCGCTCGCCCGGGAGTTCACCGGGCAGTCCGACCAGCTCGCCGACCTGGAGGTGCGGGCCAGCATGGCCGGCCGCTGGCGGATGAACACCATCATGATCGTGATGGCCGCGATGCCCGCGCTGATCTACTGGGCGGCCGGACTGACCTCCGCCGCCGGCGCGCCGATCGTCTCGGTCGGCACCCTGGTCGCCTTCGTCACGCTCCAGCAGGGCCTGTTCCGCCCGACCGTCAGCCTGCTCTCCACCGGCGTGGACGTGCAGACCTCGCTCGCGCTCTTCCAGCGCATCTTCGAGTACCTCGACCTGCCGGTGGAGATCGCCGAACCGGAGCGCCCGGTCAGCCTGACCGACATCCGGGGCGAGGTCCGCTTCGAGGCCGTCGACTTCCGCTACGACCCGGACCAGGAGCGCCCGACCCTGGCCGGCGTCGAACTCAAGGTCCCGGCCGGGACGTCACTGGCCGTCGTCGGCGAGACCGGCTCGGGCAAGACCACCCTGAGCTACCTGGTGCCGCGCCTGTACGACGTCACCGGCGGCCGGGTCACCCTGGACGGCGTGGACGTGCGCGAACTGTCCTTCGACACCCTGGCCCGCGCGGTCGGCGTGGTCTCCCAGGAGACCTACCTGTTCCACGCCTCGGTCGCCGAGAACCTGCGCTTCGCCAAACCCGGTGCCGACGACGAAGAACTGGTCGAGGCCGCCCGGGCCGCGCAGATCCACGACACCATCGCCGCCCTCCCGGACGGCTACCAGACCATGGTCGGCGAACGCGGCTACCGCTTCTCCGGCGGCGAGAAGCAGCGCCTCGCGCTCGCCCGCACCATCCTGCGCAACCCGCCGGTGCTCATCCTGGACGAGGCCACCAGCGCGCTCGACAACCGCACCGAACGCGCCGTCCAGCAGGCCGTCGACACCCTGGCCGCCGGCCGCACCACCATCACCATCGCCCACCGGCTCTCCACCGTCCGCTCCGCCGACCAGATCGCGGTGCTGGACCACGGCCGGGTGGTCGAACTCGGCACCCACGAGGAACTGGTGGAACTGGACGGCCGGTACGCGGCGCTGCTGCGCCGGGAGGTGCCGCAGGCGGCGGCCGGGTCGGAGGCCGTCCCGGAGGCCGCGCTCGGGCACGCGTAGGACCACGGGGTCGGCGGGGAGGCGGCTCAGGCCGCCTTCGGGACCTCGTTGTAGCTCTCCGCGACCTCCTGGCCGGAGAGCCGCTGGATCGCCGCCATCACCTCGTCGGTCACCTGTCGACGGGCCTTCAGCGAACGGGCCTGCCCGTGCAACTCGTCGAAGTGCAGCGGCTCGCCGAAGCGGACGGTCACCTTCTTGATCCGCGGCACCCGCTTGCCCACCGGCAGGATCTGCTCCGGGCCCTCCAGGGCCACCGGCACCACCGGGACGCCCGCGGTCAGCGCGAGCCAGGCGACGCCCGTCTTGCCCCGGTACAGCCGGCCGTCCAGCGACCGGGTGCCCTCCGGGTAGATGCCGAAGGCCTTGCCGGCCTCCAGGATCTCCAGCGCCGACTCCAGCGAGGCCTGAGCGGAACGGTAGGTGCCGCGCTCGACCGGTACCGCGCCGATCGACTCGAAGAAGCCCTTGGAGAGCCGGCCCTTGAGCCCGGTGCCGGTGAAGTACTCGGCCTTGGCGAGGAAGTGGACCCGGCGCGGGGAGGTGAGCGGGATCACCACGCTGTCGATGAAGGACAGGTGGTTGCTGGCCAGGATCACCCCGCCCTTGCGCGGCACGTTCTCGACGCCCTCGATGGCCGGACGCCAGATCCCCCGTGAAACGGGTTTCAGCAGCAGCCTGGTGGCGAGGTCGAGCACGGGTTCCCTCCCTGGACGAACGACCGCCCCGGAGGAGTCCGGGTCAGCAGTCAGACCCGCAGACTACGACACCGACCCCGGCGGCCGTCCACTCCCGGCGACCGTGGTGAACACCACGGCCGGGTAGGGTACGGCCGTCCGAACCGAGCAAGACCCGCAGTACCCAGGAGGGAACGATGGAGAGCGTCGAGGCCATCAAGGAGATGTTCGACCGTTTCGACCAGAACGGCGACGGCAAGATCACCCCGGCCGAGTACGCGCTGGCCGCCAACGAGATGGGTGACCACAGCGTCACGATCTCGATGGCCGAGGCGCTGATCCACGCGATGGACACCCGGCACCAGGGCTACCTGGACTTCGAGGAGTTCCTGGCCGCCCGCCAGCGCTGAGTTCGCGTGGACCGGGCCGGTCGCCGTACCGGCGGCGCCGGCCCCGTCCGGGGTGCCTCTCGTTCTGGGGTCAGTCCTCGCCCGGCGTCACTGGTCCGCAGGGTCCGCAGGAGTCGCAGGCGCCGCCGGAGCCACCGGGAACACCCGGCGCACCACCCGCTCCGCCGCCCCACCGTCGTCCCAGACGCAGAACTTCGCCCGGAACCGCTCCCGCGCCGCCGGCTCCGGATCGCCCGCGCGCAGCGCCCGCGCCAGCCCGTCCACGTCGACGGTGACCGCGCCCGGCGGCTCCGCGAACAGGTCGAAGTACACGCCGCGTTCGCGCTGGTACTCCTCCCAGTCCGGGGCGAAGACGACCACCGGCCGGTCCAGCACCGCGTAGTCGAACATCATCGACGAATAGTCCGTCACCAGCGCGTCCGCCGCCAGGTAGAGGTCCTCGACCACCGGGTGCGCCGACACGTCCACGATCTGCGCCGCGTCCTCACCGGCCGTCAGGTCGCCCGGGCCGTCGGTGTGGAAGTAGTGGGTGCGCACCAGCAGCGTGAACCGCGGGCCCAGCCGCCGGGCCAGGTCCGCCACGTCCAGCAGCGGCACGTAGCCGCCCTTGCCGCCGCGGTGGGTCGGCGCGTAGAGCACCGCCGTGGTGCCGGGCCGCAGACCCAGGCGCTCGCGCATCGCCCGGACTTCGGCCGGGGTGGCGTCGGCCAGCCGGTCGTTGCGCGGGTAGCCGGTGTCCAGCATCTCGTAGCGGCCGGGGAAGGCCCGGGCGAAGTGCTCGCTGGTGTGCGGGTTGGAGGAGACCAGGAAGTCCCAGCGGTCGATGGCCTCCTGGAGCCGGTCGAAGTCCATCCCCTCGGCCGCCTCGGGCCGGCCGCGCAGGTCCATGCCCATCGCCTTGAGCGGGGTGCCGTGCTGGGTCTGGATGTGCACCGTGCCCTGGCGCTTGGCCATCGTGCGCGGGAAGTTGACGTTGTTGACGAAGTACTTGGCGGTCGCCATCGCCTTCAGGTAGGCCGGGGTGTTGACGATCACGTACGGGACCCCGGGCGGCATCGCGTCGGCCTGCCGGCGGTTCTCGACCACCCACACGCCCCGGATCTGCGGGGCGAGTTCCCGCGCCTTCTCGTAGATCGCCGCCGGGTTGCACGCGTAACCCCGGTGCCAGTACGCGGCGTAGACCGCCAGGTGCTCGTCCAGCGGGAGGCGGCGGAACGCGTTGTACGCGGTGAACCGGGCGCCGCTGCGCACCCCCTTCTTCACCGCGGGGGCCACCGCCCGTGCCCCGCGCTTGAGTTCGCGCGGCAGCCGGCCGGTGCGGCGCAGCTCGGCGTACGCGATCCGGGCGCCGCGGGCGGCCAGCCGGTACTGCACGCCGCGCACCCCGCCGGGGAAGCGGTAGTCCGCCGGGCGGTGGCGCTCGAAGTGCAGGGCGAGCCGGTGGAAGTAGTCCCGGCGCCGGTCGAGCGGGACGAGACCGGGGGTGTCGTAGACGTTGAGCGCCTGACGGACGGTCCGGTCGAAGACCAGGGTGCGCAGCGACTCCGGGACGGGCCGGCCGGGGCGGTCCGGGCGGTCCAGGAAGGCGAAGATCGCGTCGTACTGGGCGAACACACCGGCGTGCTTCGGGGAGGCGGTCGCGGTGATCGCGCCCTCCCGGCCGCGCCGGTAGAAGTAGCAGGGGCGGTCCAGGTAGCGCAGCCGCCCGGCGGCCAGCAGCGCGGGGTAGGTGACCGAGATGTCCTCGTAGTAGCCGCGGCCGAAGGCGACGTCCAGACCCTCCAGGAAGGCGCGGCGGAACACCTTGTTCCACACCGACATCACGGTCTGGAACAGCGCCGGGTGCTCGGCCGCCGTACAGCCCTCGACCAGCGGGGAGCCGACCAGGACGTGCCGCCAGGGGTTGGGCTCGCTCCCGCCGTCGGGGTAGACGTGGGTGAAGTCGGTGAGCAGCACGTCGGCCGGCACCTCGCGGCGGCTCTCCTGCGCCAGCTCGTCCAGGATCACGCCGACCGTCCGCTCGGGCAGCCAGTCGTCGCTGTCCACGAACCAGACGTACTCGCCGCGCACCTGCGGCAGGGCGGCGGCCCGGGCGCCGCCGAGGCCCTGGTTCTCGGTGAGGTGCATCACACGCAGCCGGGGGTCGCGGGCGGCGTAGGCGTCCAGGATCGCGCCGGAGCCGTCGGGGGAGAGGTCGTCGACCGCGATGACCTCGAAGCGGGTCTCGGCGGCGGGGGTCTCGCCGAGGATCGAGTCGAGGCAGCGCGGCAGGTACCGCTCCACGCCGTGGACCGGGAGCACGATGCTGAGGAGGAGGGACACGCTGGCCGAGTCTACCGATCCACACGGCGCGACCTGCGGGGACGTCCGGTCGGCGGCGGTGGGCCGGTCCGGCGGGCCCGACGGCCGCGGAGCCATGGGCGGACCGGGGGCGGAAGGCGGGCGCGACGGGCGACGGGAACCGGCCCGGGACCGCCGGTGCCGGGCCCCGTGCGGG
>NZ_MECK01000079.1 GCF_014596465.1 Streptomyces sp. CBMA123
ACTGGACCGAGCGGGCCGCGCCCTCGGCCTGGCCCTCACGTCCGCCGTCGACCTCATCGACCCGGACGGCCTCGTCCTCGGCGGTGCCTACGCGGAACTGGCCGAGTGGCTGCTGCCCTCCGTGCGCGCCGAACTGGCCGCCCGGGTCACCGTCCGTCCGTGGGCCCCGGAGGCGCTGCGGCCGTCCGCCCTCGGCCGGCGCGGACCGCTGCTGGGCGCGGCCCAGACGACGGTCCGCCGGATCATGGCGGACCCGACCCTGCTGCCCGCCGGCTGACCCGGGGCCCGCGCCCCGCGGTCAGTCGTGCTCGACCACGACCATCGCGTGCCCGTCCGCGGTGGTGACCCGCACGTGGACGTACTCGCCGTCGTGCCGCCAGGCGAGTTCCTGCCCGGCGGGCTGCAGCCGCACCGAGCGCGGCGCGGCGGCGAGCCGGACGGCGACGGGCACGTCGACCAGCGGGAACGGGTCGTGCACCAGGTCCAGCTCCGGGGTCTCCCGGGACGGTACGAAGCTGATCAGGTGCACCACGGTGCCGGTGGCGGTCCGTACCACGGTGGTCTCCAGGTGGACCGGCCCGCCCGCCCGGACGAGCGGGTCCGGCAGGAGCCGGTCCAGGGCGGCGCCGAGCAGCTGACGGTACGTCTCCAGGCCGTGCTCGTGGAAGGACTCCAGCAGCGGTACGGTCACGGCGGCCACTCCGGCGCCGACGGCGACGGCCACCTCCTCGGTCGGGTCGGCCGGGGGAGTGTAGGAGTGGCCGCAGAACCGGTCCCAGGAGCGCGGGAAGTAGGGCGCCACCACCCGGGCCAGGACGTCGGCGCCGGGAACGGCCCGGGCGGTCAGCCGGGCGCCGTGGCTGATCACCGGGAAGTCCTCCGGGACGCCGGGGACACCTTCGCAGGCCAGGAAGACCTCACCCGCCGGAGCCGGTGCCAGGTCCTCGACCGGGAGGTCGGGGAGGGCCGGTTCGGTGCCGTTCCGGAGCAGCGCGGGCCCGACCAGCAGCACCGCGCCACCGGCCCGCCGGTACGTCCGCAGGCGCTCCGCGAGGGCGTCGTCGACCGTCGTGGTCTCCGGCACCACGACGGCCCGGTACCCGCTCAGGTCGGCCGTCGGCGGTACCACGTCGAACTGCGCGCGGAGTTGCTGGAGCGCCCGGACGGCACCGATGTTGCTCGCGCCGGGATTGTCGCCGAGGCCGGGGTCGGCGATCACGGCGAGCTCGCTGACGATCCGGCCGCCGTCGAGGAACGGCTCGCACTCCTCGATGTGCCGGTAGACCGAGCCGATCAGCTCGTACACCGCCGGGGCGGGCGCGCCGCGCGGGTGGAGCACGTCGCCCACGCCGCTGGTCAGACCGTGGCTCAGCATCTGGCTGCATTCGTAGAGCAGCGCCGCCCGGGGCTTGAGGGCGGCGCTGTCGCCCCAACTCTCGTGGAACCGCCCGGTGTGGCTGAGGGTCGGCAGCCCCAGCGGGCGGACGAAGCGGGCCACGTACGGGAGGAAGGCGTAGCCCCAGCCGCCGGTGGGCAGCCCCTCGATCTCGACGTGCCGGACGAACTGCCGCTCGTCGGGCAGCCCGGTCTTCGGGCGGCCGTTGAACCAGACGCCCTGGGCGGCGTCCGGGGGCAGGGCCTTCTCCACCATCGCGGAGTAGCGGGCCATGTAGCGCCGGGCCACCAGGTCCGCGTAGCGGGCTCGGTGGTCGGCGTCGGCCGGGTCCAGGCCGTCGCGGCGCATCCCGTCGACCGCCCAGCGGCTCAGGCTCGGCTGGTTCCAGCACATGTCGATGAAGATCCCGTCGACCGGGGCGAAGCGGCGCAGCACCTCGTCCAACTGGTCGGCGAAGTGGTCGGCGTAGGGGCTGGACATGTCGAGGACGTTCCAGCCCGCCTGGAACGCCGAGGTGGTCCAGCGGCTGATCTTCAGGTTCTCGTCGTGCGCGACCCATTCGGGGTGCTCCTGGGCGGCGTACTCGTCGACCTGGAGGGACAGGTAGATCGGCGCCCGGATGCCCACGGCGTGCAGGGCGTCGATCTGTTCGGCGAGGAGGTCCAGGTCGGGGGCGAGGCCGGGGTGGCGTTCCGGGCGTTCGGTGCCGTAGTAGAGGCGGCCGTGGTGGCACTTGGCGAAGACGGTGACGCTGTCGACGCGGGCGTCCCGGAAGGCCTGGGCGAAGGCCACCGGGTCGAAGTCCCGTCCCACGTCGGGGATGTCGGGGCTGGTGTGGAAGTCCAGGTGCACGGTTCGCCGGGGGAAGCGGGCTTCGGTGTGAGCGTTCACATTGCCTCGGGTCATGGGATGGTTTATAGGAGGTGTGCACCGAGGAGTCCAGGGGGAAGGCAGGAGAAGTTCCGAAACCGCAGGTCAGAATGGTGCATTGGAGGCCGGAGAGACGACCGGGCCGTGGACCGGATGATCCTCTTCCTTCTCGGACATGGGATCTCCTGCTGCGTCGGCGCCGTCACCACACCGACCGCTCCGGGCCCGCGCCTCGGCGCACCCGCAGGGAAGGCCGCCGACGGGACCCCGCTCGGCCGGCAGCCGGGCGTAGTCCTCGCACTCCAGGAGGTGGAACAGCTCGGACCCGCTGCGCCAGATGGTCCAGGAGGTCACGCCGCCGGCCTTGATGGCGTCCGTGAGCTCGGTCGGCGCCTCGCGGTGCGCGGCCTCGTACTCCTCGATCCGGTCCGCACGGACGCGGGTGTGCAGGGCGATCCTCATGGATGCTCCGAAGGTCCGGGGTCGGTCTGGTCGGTCTGGTCGGTGGAGTCGGCGGCGTCGGCGGGCTCGACGAGGACCACGTGCAGGGTCCGGGGCCCGTGCACGCCCTCGACCCGGGAGAGTTCGATGTCGCTGGTCGCGGACGGCCCGGAGACGAAGGTCAGCGGCAGGCGCGGGTCGAGGCGCGCGAGCGCCTCGGGGACGTCGTCGACGATCTGCTCGGCGCGGACGACGCACAGATGGTAGTCGGGGACGAGGGTGAGGGCCCGCCTGCCCTGGCCCGGGCCGGTGTCCAGGACGACGGTGCCGGTGACGGCGATGCCCACGGCGGCGAGCGTGACGGCGCCGTCGAGGGCGTCCAGGGCGGGGACGTCCAGGGGCTCCCGGTGCCACTCCCACGCCCCGGGCGGCAGGGCGCCGTCCGGAAAGCCGTCCGGCACCGCCAGCCGGGTGGCGCCCTGCGCGGTGAGGGCGGCGGCGATCGCCCCGGGCAGTCCGGCGGGGTCGGTCCGGGTGACGGTGGCGCGGTAGTCGGCGACCCGTTCGGCGAACAGGGCCACCAGGTCCTGGCCGGGGGCGGTATGGCCGCGCCGGTAGCCGCGGGGTACGGGCAGGTCGTCCGGGCCCTCCTCCGCGGGGACGTCGGTGAGGGCGGCGCGGATGCGCCCCAGGACGGCGTCGCGGCTGCTCATCGGTCACCTTCCCTGTTCTTGCGCCACCAGGTGCGGAAGGACTCCGCGGGTGGTGCGGGGGTGTCCCGGTCGGCGGACCAGCTGTTCAGCGGGCCGGGCAGCCGCCCGATCCGCCCGTCCCGGGCGAGGGCCCGGCCGCCGAGCGAGGCCGCCTTCTGGGCGGCCGCGAGCAGACGGGGGGAGTCGAGCACCGTGGCGGCGGCCTTCATCGCCAGCGCCTCGGCGCGTTTCGGACGGGCCTCGACCACCTTGGCCCGCAGATGGGTGAGCACCTCCGGGATGTTGATCTTCACCGGGCAGGCGTCGTAGCAGGCCCCGCACAGGGTGGAGGCGAACGGCAGCGAGGCGGCGTTCTCCACGCCGACGAGCTGGGGGGTGAGGACGGCGCCGATCGGCCCGGGGTAGACCGAGCCGTAGGCGTGCCCGCCGGTGCGCTCGTACACCGGGCAGACGTTGAGGCAGGCGGAGCAGCGGATGCAGGCCAGCGCCTGGCGGCCGAGGGTGTCGGCGAGGGTGTCGGTGCGGCCGTTGTCGAGCAGGACGAGGTGGAACGCCTGCGGCCCATCGCCCTCGGTCACCCCGCTCCAGGTGGAGGTGTAGGGGTTCATCCGCTCGCCGGTGGAGGAGCGGGGGAGCAGTTGGAGGAACACCTCCAGGTCCGTCCAGGTGGGCAGGACCTTCTCGATGCCCATGACGGTGATCAGGGTCTCGGGCAGGGTCAGGCACATCCGGCCGTTGCCCTCGGACTCCACGACCATGACCGTGCCGGTGTCGGCGACGGCGAAGTTGGCACCGGACACGGCGACCTTGGCGGTCAGGAACTTCTCCCGCAGGTGCAGTCGGGCCGCGTCGGCCAGTGCCTTGGGATCGTCGCCGAGGCCCTCGGGTGCGGGGCGGCCCCACGTGCCCATCTCGGCGACGAACAGGTCGCGGATCTCGGTCCGGTTACGGTGGATCGCGGGGACCAGGATGTGTGAGGGCCGGTCGTCGCCGAGTTGCACGATCAGCTCGGCGAGATCGGTCTCGTAGGCGGTGATGCCGGCTTCGGCCAGGTGCTCGTTGAGGCCGATCTCCTGGGTGGCCATGGACTTGACCTTGACCACCTCCCGCTCGCCGGTGGCCCGGATCAGCTCGGTGACGATCCGGTTGGCCTCGGCGGCGTCGGCGGCCCAGTGCACCGTCCCGCCGGCCGCGGTGACCGACTCCTCCAACCGCGCCAGGTGGTGGTCGAGATGGCGGGCGGTGCGGCGTTTGATCGCTTCGGCGGACTCGCGCAGTGCCTCCCAGTCGTCGAGCTCGGCGGCGACGGTGAGCCGCTTGTCGCGGATGGTGGTGGTGGCGCGCTTGAGGTTGGCGCGCAGCTGGGGGTTGGCCAGCGCCTCCCGGGCGGCGTCGGGGAAGGACGGTGAGCCCAGCCAGACCACGCCGCGCCCACCCGGGGCGGTCGTGGGCGCCTTCGCGGTCGTCGGCACCTTTCCGGTCATGGGCGTCCGCCTTCGGTCGAGGCCAGGATCTCGGCCAGGTGCATGGTGCGCACCGTACTGCCTTGGCGGGAGAGTCCGCCGCCGATGTGCATCAGGCAGGAGTTGTCGACCGTGCACAGGACTTCGGCCCCCGTCGCCAGGACGGCCTCGGCCTTGTCGGCGAGCATGGCGCCCGAGGTCGCGGCGTTCTTGACGGCGAAGGTGCCGCCGAAGCCGCAGCAGGAGTCGGCGGCCGGGAGGTCGACCAGGTCGAGGCCCTCGACCGCGCGCAGCAGCCGCTGCGGCCGGTCGCCGAGGCGCAGCCCGCGCAGCGAGTGGCAGGTGGGGTGGTAGGTGACGCGGTGCGGGAAGCGGGCGCCGACGTCCGTGACGCCCAGGACGTCGGTCAGGAACTCGGTGAACTCGTACACCCGGGGCGCCAGTTCGGCGACCTGCCGGCGCAGCTGCGGGGAGCCGTACTCGTCGGCGAGGACGGGGTGGTGCTCCCGGACCAGCCCGGCGCAGGACGCGGACGGCGTGACGATCGCGTCGTACCCGGCGAAGGCGCGGGTGAAGCGCGCCATCAAGGGGACGGCGTCCGTACGGTAGCCGGTGTTGACGTGCATCTGCCCGCAGCAGGTCTGGTCCTGCGGGAACTCGACGGTGTGGCCCAGCCGTTCGAGGACGCTCAGCACGGCGCGCCCGGTGTCGGGGAACATGGTGTCGCTGACGCAGGTGATGAACAGCGCGATGCGCATCAGTTCGCCTCCTGCGGGGTCGGGACGTCCGGCGGGAGCAGGGCGCGGTCCTTGAGCTCCGCCCACAGTTCGTCGGGGACGCGGTGCCGGAGCATGGCGGCCGCGTCCCGGACCTCGGCGGCGCTGCGGGTGCCGACCAGCACGCTCGCCACCGCGGGGTGCCCGAACGGGAAGCGCAGCGCCGCGGCGCGCAGCGGCACCCCGTGCTTCTCGCAGACGGTCTGGAGTTCCAGGGCGCGGGTGAGCAGCTCCTCGGGTGCGGCGGCGTAGTCGAAGGTGGCACCGGGCTTCGGGTCGGCGAGCAGGCCGGAGTTGAAGACGCCGCCGATGACCACGCCCACGCCGCGCTCGGCGGCCAGCGGCAGCAGCTCGGTGAGCCCGCGCTGGTCGAGCAGGCTGTAGCGGCCCGCCAGCAGGACGGTGTCGAGGTCGGTCTCGCGGATGAAGCGGGCGAGGAGTTCGGCCTGGTTCATCCCGACGCCGATCGCGCCCACCAAGCCGTCGTCGCGCATCCGGGCGAGCTCCGGGTACGCCTCGGCGAGTGCCTGTTCGGCGTGGTCGTCCGGGTCGTGGAGGTAGGCGACGTCGATCCGGTCCAGGCCCAGCCGCTCCAGGCTGTCCTCGATCGAGCGGCGGACGCCCACGGCGCTGAAATCCCAGACCCGGTGCTGGGTGGCGGGGACGGCGAAGCCGTGGGCGAGGTCGTCGCCCGACGGCTCCGGTGCCGGGCGCAGCAGCCGCCCGACCTTGGTGGACAGCACGTACTCGTCCCGGGGGCGGCCGCGCAGGGCCCGCCCGAGCCGAAGCTCGGACAGGCCCAGGCCGTAGTGCGGGGCGGTGTCGAAGTACCGTACGCCGGCGTCCCAGGCGGCGGCGACGGCCTGCTCGGCGTCGGCGTCGGTCACCGGGGTGAACAGGTTGCCGATGCCCGCGGCGCCGAAGGCGAGTTCGGTGGCCGCGACTCCGCTCCGTCCGAGCGGCCGTTGACGCGCGGTCACGGCCGGGGCTCCGGCCGCAGCCGCAGCCCCGCCATCCCGCCGTCGACCTGCAGGGCCGTTCCGGTGGTGCTGCCGGCCGAGGGGGAGGCCAGGTAGGCGACGGCGGCGGCCACCTCTTCGGCGGTGACCAGGCGTCCGTGCGGCTGCCGGGCGTCGAGGGCGGTGCGCTCGGCGGCCGGGTCGTCGGTGGCGTCCAGGAGGCGGCCGACCCAGGGGGTGTCCACGGTGCCGGGGTTGACGCAGTTGACCCGGATTCCCTCGCGGACGTGGTCGGCGGCCATGGCCAGGGTGAGCGAGAGGACGGCGCCCTTGCTGGCCGAGTGGAGCGCGCGCTGCGGGAGGCCGGCGGTGGCGGCGATGGAGCAGGTGTTGACCACCGAGGCCCGGGTGGAGCGGCGCAGGTGCGGCAGGGCGGCCCGGGTGGTGCGCACGACGCCGAGCAGGTTGACGTCGAGGACGCGGTGCCACTGCTCGTCCGGGTTGTCCGCCACCGTGCCGACCGCGCCGATGCCGGCGTTGTTGACCAGGATGTCGATCCCGCCGAGCGCGTCGGCCGCGGCCTGGACGGCGGTGCGCACCGGGGCGTCGTCGGTGACGTCGGCGGTGAAGCCGAGCAGCGGTTCCGGTACCGACTTCGGGTCGAGGTCGAGCACGGCGACCCGCGCGCCGCGCTCGGCGAGCAGGGTCGCGGTGGCGAGCCCGATCCCGGGGGCGCCGCCGGTGACGAGCGCCGTCAGTCCGTCGAGTTCGGCCGTGCTCATGCGGTCGCCTCCTGCTGTGCCAGCTCCTCGGCCCAGAAGGAGCCGTGGGGGTAGTGGTAGGTGTCCAGCGAGGCCTGGTGCATCTCGGCCGAGAAGCCGGGCTCGGTGGGGGCGCGGTAGTGGCCGTCGTCGATCACCACGGGCTCCAGGAAGTGCTCGTGGAGGTGGTCGACGAACTCTATGACGCGGTCCTCGGTGGTGCCGGTGAGGGCGACGAAGTCGAACATGGACAGGTGCTGGACGAGTTCGCACAGGCCCATGCCGCCGGCGTGCGGGCAGACCGGGACGCCGAACTTCGCGGCGAGCAGCAGGATCGCGAGGTTCTCGTTGACACCGCCGACCCGGGCCGAGTCCAGCTGGAGCACGTCGATGGCGGCGACCTGGACGTCGTTGCCGCGCCCGATGGTGAAGGTGAAGCCGTGCCCCTCGGGGCCGTCCTCGGAGGTCCGCAGGACGATGTAGGCGGCGGAGTAGTCGGGGTCGGGGTTCATGGCGTCGGACCCGTCCAGTTCACGCGAGGTGGGGAAGCGGATGTCGTAGGTGTCGACCGCCACCGAGCCGGTCACCCAGGGCGATTGTCCGGCGAGGGCCAGGCCTGCGGTGACCCCCATTCTACGGGCGAGGCCGCGTCGGGGCGGCGGAGGGTACTGATTCGCGAGGGGCTCTCCTGCGGCTCCAGGGTGGATTGTCAGCGTTGACATTTCGCCGCGAGAAGGAACCCTCGGACTGCCGATCGTGTTCGGGGTATGCCCGACGGCCACCGGAAGGTGGAACCTGCGCAGCTGAACAGGGCTGCTGGGCCGGCCGACCCGCGGGTCGGCCGGCCCCGGTGGACCACAGGCGTCCGTCCGTCAGTGGAGCGTGGACAGGACGAAGGAGAACTCGGCGGGTTCGGCCCGCAGTCGGTACTGCGGCAGCGTGCCGGGGCCGCAGGAGGCGGTGCCGATGCCGTGCTGGGCGTGGTCGAGGTTGACCCACACCGTGTCACCGGGGGTGAGGTCGGTGAGGTGGGTGGCCGCGTCCAGTTGTTCGGTGGTCCAGCGGCGGGCGGTGAGGGAGAACCACGGGTCGCCCTCGATGCGCAGGCCGCCGATCTCGGCCCAGCGGACGTCGGCCCGCGCGCCGTTCTCCTGGGGGCGCAGGTACGGCGTCTGCAGGGCGTCGACGGTGGACTCCCAACGACCGTTCCTGGCCGCCGACTTGGTGTCCGGGTACGCCTCGCCAGGGCCGCCGCCGAACCAGCGCACCAGGTCGGCCGGGGCGAGGCCGAACCGCACGCCCAGGCGGGGCAGCGGCACCGGCCAGTCGCCCTCGGGCCGCACGGACACCGTCAGCCGCAGCCGTTCGCCGTCGCTGGTCCAGCGGTACTCCGTGCTGAGGCCGAACTCCCGGGCGGCGGGGGCCACTCGGGTCCGTACGGTCAGCGCGTCCTGGTGGAGTTCCACGCCGTCCAGCCGGTGGCGCATGCGGTGCAGGCCGTGCTCGCGCCAGGACGCGGCGTCGCAGATGCCGGTGGTCCAGTCCTGGCCCTGGTCGTTGTCGGTGGTCGCGCGCCACACGTCCAGACGCAGGTCGCCGACGTCGACGGCGCCGATGCTCCGCAGCGCGCCGGTGCGGGCGTCGAAGGCGGCGGGGCCGAGCGTGATGACACCGTCGCGTGCGACGGGCGCGCAGGTCGGGGCAACGGTCGGCACCTGCGCCGCGGCCATCGGGAGCTGGGCCCAGGCGACTTCGTGTCCGGCCGGTGCCCACGCCGAGTCGGCCGCCAGGACCGCCCGGACCGTCCACTGGGCCTCGCCGGGCCGGTGGACGGTGGGCGGCTGCGGCAGCTTCACGTCGGCCCACTCGCCGGCGGCGAGCGACGGCACGGACAGCTTGCCCGTGTCGACGGTCTCGCCGTCCACCTGGTACGACCACTCGAAGGCCAGCGCGGACAGGTCGGCGAAGTCGTACCTGTTGCTGATCCGGACGGTGCCGACGGCGGCGTCGCCCTCGATCCGGACCGGTTCGACGACCTTCTTGTACTCGATCAGCCCGGGGGAAGGCCGCCGGTCGGGGAAGACCAGGCCGTCGCAGACGAAGTTGCCGTCGTGCAGCTCCTCGCCGAAGTCGCCGCCGTAGGCGTAGCCCAGCTCGGGGTGCCCGATACCGTGGTCGATCCACTCCCAGACGAAGCCGCCCTGCAGCCGGTCGTAGGTCTCGAACAGCCGCTGGTAGTCGGCGAGTCCGCCGGGGCCGTTGCCCATGGCGTGGGCGTACTCGCACAGCACGAACGGGAGCCGGCGGCGCTGTCGGGCGCCGCCGTCGAGCTGTCGGCCGATCTGCTCGACCTCGGCCGGGCCGGCGTACATCCGCGAGTAGAGGTCGGTGTCACGGCAGTTCGCGTCGCCCTCGTAGTGCACGAGCCGGGAGCCGTCCCGGTGGTGGATCCACTCGGCCATCGCGGTCAGGCCGCGTCCGGTGCCGGCCTCGTTGCCCAGCGACCAGATGACCACGGACGGGTGGTTCTTGTCGCGCTCCACCATCCGGGCGGCGCGGTCGAGCAGGGCCGGGGTCCAGCGGTCGTCGTCGGTGGGGTTGTCGCGCCAGCCCTGCTCGATGAAGCCGTGGGTCTCCAGGTCGCACTCGTCGACGACCCAGAGGCCGTACTCGTCGCACAGGTCGAGGAAGGCCGGGTGCGGCGGGTAGTGGGAGGTGCGGACGGCGTTGATGTTGTGGCGCTTCATCAGCAGCACGTCCTCGCGCATGGTCGCGAGGTCCAGGGCTCGGCCCGTCTCGGGGTGCCACTCGTGGCGGTTGACGCCCTTGAGGAGCAGCGCGGTGCCGTTGACCTTGATCAGGCCGTCCGCGAGCTCCACCGTGCGGAAGCCGATCCGCAGCGGGACGCGCTCGCCCTCGGTGGTCAACTCGCCGTCGTACAGCGTCGGCACCTCGGCCGACCAGGGGCGCACCGGCACCGTGACGGACTCCCCGGTCGTGGCGTCGATGCCGAGAGCGGGCACGACCACCCGCCCGGCCACCTCGGAGTCGACGCAGAGGGTGCCCTCGCCGGTGGTGTGGTCGTAGGAGGCGTGCACGAAGAAGTCGAGCACACTGCCCGGCGGGCGGTGCAGCAGCATCACGTCGCGGAAGATGCCGGGCAGCCACCACTGGTCCTGGTCCTCCAGGTACGATCCCGCCGACCACTGGTGGACCCGGACGGCGAGCACGTTGCCGCTCGGCCGGAGCAGGTGCCCGACCGCGAACTCGTGCGGCAGGCGGGAGCCCTTGAACTCGCCGATGTCCGTGCCGTTGAGCCAGACGCGGGCGCAGGACTCGACGCCGTCGAAGCGCAGCACCGCACCGCCGTCGGCCGGCCAGTCCGCCGGCAGGTCGAAGGCGCGCAGGTGGTCGCCGGTCGGGTTCTCCGTCGGCACCCGCGGCGGGTCGACCGGGAACGGGTAGCTGACATTGGTGTAGCCGGGCCGGCCGAAGGCACCGTCGCCCTGGAGCACCCAGTGGCCCGGGACGGTGACCTCGGCCCAACCCGCGTCGTCGAAGCCGGGTTCGGCGAAGGAGTCGTCCTCGGCGTCCGCCGTCGGTGACACCCGCAGGCGCCAGTTCCCGTTCAGCGACAGGGTCTTGGCGTCCGAGTCCGTGTACCGCGCGCGCGGCGCCAGCGCCCCGCGGCCGGGGGAGCGGTCCTCGACGTAGTCGTTCGTCATGCTGTGTTCGGCTCCTTGCGTGATCATGCCGACGGTCCGCCGACCCGGCACCGGGAACGCCGGCAGCAGCGGGAGGACGGATCGACCGGCGGGCCGGCCGTGGGGGTGCGGGTTCAGTCCCCCATCGGTGTCAGCGCCACGGGGATGCCGTGAGCCAACTGGTGTCCTGGGCCCATGATGCCGTGGCGTCCCAGGAGTTGGAGCCGCCGTCGGCGGCCACGTAGCCCTTGTAGTCGTAGTGGCGGACGTACTTCGTCGGGTAGTTGACGGACCGGAGGGAGACGCCGGCCCCGCTGTTGCCCGCGGTGGGGCAGAAGGTGGCGTCCTGCGTGAACAGGCTCCCGCCGTCGTCGGCGCTGACGGAGAGCTCGAAGGCGTAGTGGCGCAGGAAGCGGACGGGGGCACCGGCGGACTCGAAGGTCAGGCAGGAGGAGTCGGCCAGGCCCGTGCGGACGATCCAGGTGGCGTCGGCCTGGTCGGCGGCCGGGCTGGTGGAGCCGACGGCGGAGATGACCACCTTGTCGTCGGCGGCGTTGCGGCGCAGGTAGTCGGAGCGTCGTGCTGTGGGACGACAACGGTACGGCCGACCACCTCTGGTGCTTCCTCTGACCGGGCCGCGGGCTTGAGGAGGGGGCGAGCTTTCCTCACATCCATGTTATCGCTCACAATCTGTTCCGGCGGTAGGCCCGACCTCGCAACCGGCAGTACATCCGGGTGTCACGCAAACCCAGCAAAGTGTCATGTCCATCCACACTTTGAATATTCCTTGGAGGGTCCTGTGCTGACTCAGCGACGTCCCCAGCTGTCCTGGGCGAAGCGGTCCGCGGTGCTCCTCGCCGCCGTCATGTCCGTGTTCAGCGTGTCCGTGCTCACCGGCCCTGCCGCGAACGCGGCGGTCTTCAACTCCTGCAACGTCTCCGGATGTTCTGCCGCTGCCTCGGCCAACTCGGGCTGGTCCTCACTTGGTTACCCGACCAGGCGCGGCCGGTACAACTGGTCGAGCGGCCAGTGCAGCTTTGCCGGCGGTGAGTTCCGCAACAACGACGGGCAGCTGCCCTCCGGCGACACCTTCTACGAGTTCGACGTCTACCCCCGCGGTTGCGGCAGCCACCGCGACGCCTACCGGATCGTCCTCGACTCCGACACCCGCGTGGTCTGGTACTCGCCCAACCACTACGGCGACTTCTACCAGCTGTAAGGGCCGCACCCGATAGCACCGCCCGCGCCGCCCCTCCGCCGAGGGGGCGGCTGCCGAGGCCCGGCGCACCGGGCCCCGCCAGGGTTCAGCGGGCGACCCGGGTGTCCCCTCGGCAGAACCCCATGGTGAGCCGGTGGTGCTGTAGGGCGCCGGCGGATACGGGTGGCGGTGTGCTGCCGCTGACTGCGGCCCGCGGCCCGGCCCGGGTGCTGGCCTAACTGATCGTTTCAGAATGAGATCTTGGTCTGACGTCTCGGCTGAGATGGCGCTCAGTAGTTGGGGCTGGAACGGGTTGCCCTGCCCGCGCGTTGGCCCGACAGGACTTTGGGGGAGAACCTTGTCGAGTTTGAGCTTCCCGCCAGCGCGGGCGGTCGGACGCGGGGCGGCCTGGTACCGCGGGGACTGCCATGTCCACTCCGTCCACTCGGACGGGGAACTCACCCCCGAAGAGTTGGCTGTTCGGGCACGCGCCGCCGGGCTCGACTTCATCGCGACGACCGAGCACAACTCAGCCGCGGCCCCCGATGTATGGGGGCATCTGGCCGCCGATGACTTCTTGATCGTTCTCGGCGAGGAAGTGACCACGAAGACCGGGCACTGGCTCGCGCTCGGCATCAACCCCGGCGAGGTCGTCGACTGGAACCACCAAGTCAGGGACGGGCTGATCGATCAGGGCCTGGACCAGGTCCATCGAGCAGGGGGCCTGTGCGTGGCCGCGCACCCGCACGCGCCCTATCCGTCGGGCGACTTCATGTTCCCCTTCCGGGGCTTCGACACGGTGGAGGTGTGGAACGGACTGTGGACTTCGGACCGGCCCTGGAACGCTGACAACGAGGCCGCCTTCGCGGAGTGGGGGCGGAGCCTCGCAGCCGACATCCACACAGGCTCGTGGCGGCCGGCGATGGGCAACAGCGACACCCACTTGGAGGGGCAGATCGGCATCCCTCACACCGTGGTCTTCGCCGAGGAGCTGAGCGCCGAGGCAGTCCTGGCCGGGATGCGTGCCGGCCACAGTTGGATCGCTGAGTCGGCGAAAGTGGACGTGTCGTTCACTGCCAACGTCGATGGTCGCGTTGTCGGGGTGGGAGAGCGGCTCGCGACTCATGGTGGGCAGGTCGAAGTGCAGGCAGCAGTGCGAGGTGTGCCGGTGGGGACCGTCAGGTGCCGGAGCGCCCTGCGTCGCCTCGCGCTCGGCAGTGAAGTCGTCGAGGAGTTGAAACAGGACCTTGATCGCGTGCTCCTCGTCTTCGGGCGGCAGGTCCGAGATGTTGTCCCAGCCGTCCGGGATGGCGATGTGCAGGACCTGGCCGGGCCAGGCGTGGTTGCAGTCGCGGCCTCGGCGGGCGACGAGCCAGTCGTGCCAGCCGGCGAGGAGGCCGGGACCGCCATGACGGGTCGCGTGCTGGTCGTAGCCGGTCAGGAATGCGGTCAGCTGGTGGAAGGAGTTGCAGCCGACGAGCAGGGGGCGTTGGCCGATGCAGGCGAAGTACTCGCGCTCGTCCATCTCCGAGAGCTGTTTCATGGGTCGGAGCCTATGAGTGCGTGAGAACGGGTTTTGAGAACGAAGCTGCTCCGGACCGGCGGCTTCGGGCCGCGAGCCGGACTTCTTCTCGGAATGGACCGTTTTTGAGACCGGCGCAGACTCGGTAGAGCTTGAGATCGCAGGCCCGCGAGCGGCCGGTCGATCAGCGGGGCAGGATGCGCATTACTGCCTCGCGTTCGCCGCTGAGCCGCAGGCCTTGCTGTACTGCGGCGCTCAGATCGAGGTCGCCGAGCAGAGTCGCAGCCAGCAGGTGCGGGGGTCCGGTCAGTGACGCGGTGGGGTGGTCGACCCGGCCGGCGTGTGTGTGCACCGAGCCGTCCTTGACTTCGATGACCAGGTCCTCGTTGCCGTCGGCGTGCAGTTGCAGGGCGATCGCCGGCTGGTCAGGGCGGTGGTCGGTCAGTGCCCGGGCGGGCATGTCCAGCCAGTGGGTGCGGAAGGTGTCGTTGTCGCCCGGCTCACGCAACAGCGGTACGCCCCACCGGCTCAGCTCCTGCAGCACCGGCTCCAGCGTGCGGCCACGCTCGGTGAGGGAGAACAGGGTGGTGGCCACCGGCGGCGGGGCGGCCTCGCGGTGGATCAGGCCGGCTTCCTCGAGTTCGCGGAGCCGGTCGACCAGCAGGTTGCTGGCGATCCCGGGCAGCCCGTTGCGCAGGTCGGTGTGCCGGCAAGGACCCAGGGCGAGCAGTTCACGGACGATCAGCAGGGTCCATCGGTCGCCGATGGTGTCCAGTGCTTTCGCGATGCCGCAGTACTGCCCGTAGGTCCGCATGCCACCACCCTACCTCGTGGTGTTGAGATTCAAAACTCTCTTGTTGACTTTCTCAACAACGTCGGTCTAGCGTCGCTGCCCATGACTCCCACCCTTTCCGTGCGTCGGCTGGCCTGGGCCGGCGTCGAGATCCGTCTCGGCGACACCCGCCTGCTGATCGACCCGCTCGAGAACGTCGCTCCGCTGGCGCCGGTGATGGGGCCGCCGCACCGGCCGGTCGACCCGGTCGACACCCCGCCCGGCACCCACGCCCTCATCACCCACCTGCACCCCGACCACTACGACCACGACCTGATCGCCCGGATCGCGGCCACCGGCACGATCGGCTGCCACACCCCCAGCGCGGCCGGGCTGCGCGAGGCGGGCATCGCCCCCGTCGCCCAGGACCTGGGCCGATCACGCCGCATCGGAGAGCTGACCGTCACCCCGGTGACCTCGCTGGACTGGCGCGGCAACGACTGTGACCAGGTCGCCTGGGTCGTCGAAGGCGCCGGCCGGCGGGTCATCCACTGCGGCGACACCCAGTGGCACGGCAGCTGGTGGCAGATCGCTCGCGACCACGGCCCGTTCGACGTCGCGTTCGTCCCGGTCAACGGCGTCATCGCCCACTTCGAGGGCTACGCGGCCAACGTCCCGGCGACCATGACCCCCGAGCAGGGCGTCGAGGCCGCCGTCGCACTCGGCGCCGGCACCGTCTGCGCCATGCACTACGGCCTGTTCCACAACCCGCCGTTCTACACCGAACAACCCGACATCGAGCAGCGCTTCCAGCACGCCGCCGACGAGCGCGGCATCACCGCGGCCATCGTCGCCGACGGCCAGCCCGTCCTCTGACCATCAGAAACAAGGAGCAACGCATGAAGATCGTCCTGTTCGGTGCCAGCGGCAACATCGGCCGGCCCGCCACCGAGGAACTACTGCGTCGCGGCCACACCGTCACCGCGGTCACCCGAGCCGGCCACATCGACGGACTCGAGCACAAGGCCCTGACCGTGACCACCGGTGACGTCACCGACGCCGCCGCGGTCGCCGGCGTCGCCGCCTCCCACGACGCCGTACTGTCGGCCGTCGGCCCCCGGATCGGCCAGGAGAACGACCGCGCCACGATCCTCGGTGCCGCCCGTGCGCTGATCGACGGACTCCGCCGAGCCGGCGTCACCCGCCTGGTCACCATCGGCGGTGCCGGTAGCCTACGCACGCCGACCGGCGCCCGGGTCATGGACGACCCGGACTTCCCCGCGCTGTGGAAGGCCAACGCCGAGGCCCAGTCCGAGGCGCTCGACCTCTACCGCGGCGTGCACGACCTCGACTGGACGTACGTGTCGCCCGCCGCAGTCATCGGAGCGGGCGAGCGGACCGGGGCCTACCGCAGCGCCGGGGACACCCTGCTCACCGACGACGACGGCAACAGCCGCATCTCGTACGCCGACTACGCGATCGCCTTGGCCGACACGATCGAGAGCGGCGCCGCGATCCGCCGCCGCATCACCGTGGCGTACTGAGCCATGAGCAACGACGCCGCCGGCCGGCAAACCCGATTCATCGTCCTGCTCGCAGCGCTCGTGGCCCTGGGACCACTGTCCATCGACGGCTACCTGCCCGGACTGCCGGACCTCGCCGGCGACCTGCGCGCCAGCGCTGCGGCCACCCAGCTCACCATCACCGCATGCCTGGCCGGGCTGGCCGTCGGGCAGCTGATCGCCGGGCCGCTGAGCGACACCTATGGCCGGCGGCGTCCGTTGCTGGCGGGCCTCGCCCTCTACACGATCGCCAGCGCGCTCTGCGCGGTGGCGCCCGACGTCCGGACCTTCGTCGGCCTGCGCCTGATCCAGGGCATCGGCGGGGGGTTCGGCATCGTCATCGCCAACGCCATGGTCCGCGACCGCACCTCCGGAACCCGCACCGCACGTCTCTTCTCCGCACTGACCTTGATCACCGGCCTGGCGCCGGTGTTCGCGCCGGTCCTCGGCGGCCAGCTACTGCGCGTCACGGCCTGGCCTGGAATCTTCGTGGCCCTGGCCGTACTCGGCGCCGTGATGCTGGCGGCCTCCGCCGCAGGACTGCCGGAGACCCGGTCCTCCGCGGCACGCCAGCCGCTGCCGGCTGTCGTCGGGCAACTGCTCGGCGACCGGGTCTTCACCGGGTACGTCCTGGCCAACGGCCTGGTCTTCGCGGCGATGTTCGCCTACATCTCCGGCTCGCCGTTCGTCCTGCAGGAAATCCACGGCCTGTCACCGCAGCAGTACAGCGGCGTGTTCGCCGTCAACGCCGCCGGACTCGTCGCGGCCGCCCAGATCAGCGGCCGGCTGGTGGCCCGGGCCGGCGCCCGCGTGTTGCTGCTCGCCGGTCTGCTGGGCGCGACAGCCGGTGGCACCACGGCCCTGGGCGCGGTGCTGACACGGGCACCCCTGCCCGCGCTCCTGATCGGCCTGTTCGTCCTGGTCTCCAGCGTGGGCCTCGTCATGCCGAACGCCGCGGCCCAGGCCCTGGCCGACCACGGCGGACACGCCGGGTCGGCCGCCGCTCTGCTCGGCTTCAGCCAGTTCATGATCGGCGGGGCACTCGCTCCGCTGGCCGGCGCGGGTGGCGCCACCGACGCCCTGCCGATGGGAATCATCGTCGCCGTGCTGCCGGCGCTCGCTCTGCTCACACTCGGCGTCCTCACCCGGTCGATGCCCGGTGAGCGCACTCGCAGGGCCAGGCGCCTGCGCGAGCATGTGGAGCGCCCCGTACCACGTGAGGCTCCCGCTGGGGGACGGGCTCATCGGCCCCGGCCCGATGAGCCGAGCAGCGCATCGACAGCATCCGGTAGTTGATCGGCCGGTGTCCGGTATGCCAGACGCTCGGCAGGGTCAACGTCCTCTTGGCGGACCCTCAAGACCTGCTGGCACGCCGTCTCGCAAGGGGGCGGCGGCGGATGCACCATCACGCTCGGACAGGGTGGTTCACAGTTCGGTCGCCAGCCAACCCGTCCTGCGGGTCATCCCCGGCGGCCGGGACAACCGGCCCGGGTCGGCCGGGTAATGACCGGTCGTCGCCTTCGCCGTGCTCCCGGAACCACTCAGCGGCATCGCGGACCTCATGCACCCGGCGCCCGGTGAGCTCCTCGTGCAGGTTCATGTCCCCGGTGTCGAGGGCGATCAGGATCGCGGTGCCGCGCAGGGCGGAGGCGACGTTCAGCAGGTCCTCGTCGCTGTAGTCCTGCATCCGCCAGCCTAGATCGCCCATCCGCTCGACCAGCAGCCGCAGGCCGCCCGCGGCGGCCACGGCCTGGCGGGCAAGGGCGGCAAGCTCGGCGTTCCGGTCCTCAGCCACACCTCCAGCGCGCGCCCGTTCCCGCCGGGCCGCCCCCGGATCCAAGATCATCCCTTAGCGCTAACCGCTGTACCGCTGCTACTCAGGACCGAGTGCGCAGGCGACGGAGGCAGATGAGGCTGCAGGCCAGTTCGAGCAGGCCCTGGTGGAGGTCGGCGCGTCGTTCGTAGCGGATCCGGAGCCGTTTGAACTGGTGCAGCCAGGCGAAGGCCCGCTCCACCACCCAACGGACCTTGCCGAGCCCCGAGCCGTGGGCCACGCCGCGTCGGGCGATCATCGGCTTGATGCCGCGCTTCCACAGCAGGCGGCGGTACTTGTCAAAGTCGTAGCCCCGGTCGGCATACAGGTGCCGTGGCTTGCGGCGAGGCCGTCCCCTCAGCCCCCGGATCGGCGGGACCGCGTCGAGCAGCGGCAGCAGCTGTGTGACGTCGTGGCGGTTGCCACCGGTGAGCGTGACGGCGAGCGGGGTTCCGTGCCGGTCGACTATCAGGTGGTGCTTGGAACCGGGACGGGCACGGTCGACCGGCGAGGGGCCGACGTGATCCCCCCTTTGAGGGCCCGCACATGCGAGCTGTCAACAGCGCAGTGCTCAAGATCCAGCAGGTCGGCGCGGCGCAGCTCGCTCAGCAGGGCTGCGTGCAGGCGCGGCCAGACGCCGGCCTCGGTCCAGTCCCGAAGGCGGCGCCAGGCCGTCACGCCGGAGCAGCCGACCGTTTCAGCCGGGACGTCGCGCCAGGCGACACCGGTCCGCAGTACGTACATCACCCCGGCGAGTGCCGCCCGGTCGGGAACGCGTAGTCGCCCAGGGTGGCGGCGGCGCCGTTTCAGGAGCGGGTGGCAGAAGCGGTGCCACGCGCTCCCACAGGTCATCCGGAACAAGATCAGCGCGCACCCGGACACCTTGCCGACCAAGATCGCTAGGTGCAAGACCTGCGGCTCAACTCATTCTGAAACGATCAGTAAGCCGTACTCGCGGACGCGTTCCGGCTGCAGCGCGCCCCGGAGCGGGCGTGATGGTCACCTGACCGGGGGGCAGGTCCCAAGACGCCTTCGGACTCCTCCAACTGCCCCGACACGGAAGCCCCCTGACTTCGGCAGCTGGGCGCCCGCCGGTCGTACTCCGGCTGGTGCGCTTGGACCTGGTCCGTGTTGGCGACGGTCCAGGCGCCGCAGGGGACACCCGTGCCGGCGGGCGCCGCAGGCTCCTCCGCACAGGCCTCGCCGAGCCCGAGCCGGACCAGGGCAGGCCCGGCACCCGCCGTGGATCAGGGTGCCGTCATGCTCGACCGGACCCTGCTGCGTGCGGTGGTGGCGTCGTCGGCGAGCAGGGCCAGCGCGGCGAGTTCGCGGCACTCCGCAAGCGTGTGGGTGGCCAGGGCCGCCCGTACCTCGGGGAGCGAGGCGGGTGCGGCGGACAGGCTGGTGACCCCGAGGCCGACCAGGACGAGGGCGAGTGCCGGGTCGGCGGCGGCCTCGCCGCAGACGCCGATCGGACGGCCGTGTTCGGCGGCCGATCCAGCGGCGGTGGCGACCAGCGTCAGCAGCGCGGGCTGCCAGGGGTCGAGCAGTTGGGCGAGGCTGCCGAGCGTCCGGTCGGCCGCGAAGGTGTACTGGGCCAGGTCGTTGGTGCCGACGCTGAAGAAGTCGCAGACCTCGGCCAGCCGGTCGGCCCGCAGGGCGGCTGCCGGGACTTCGATCATCGCCCCGGCCAGCGGCAGGCCGTGCGCGCGGACCCGGGCGGCGAACTCGGCGGCCTCGCGCGGGATCGACACCATCGGAGCCATGACCCAGACCTGCGCGGTGCTGTCCCGGGCGGCCTCGGCGATCGCGGCGAGCTGGGTCTCCAGGAGCTGCGGATCGCGGGCGGCGGTGCGCAGGCCGCGGATGCCCAGGGCCGGGTTCTCCTCGTCGGCGGAGGTGGCAAAGGGCAGCGGTTTGTCCGCCCCCGCGTCCAGCGTGCGCACGATGACGCGGCGGCCGGCGAAGGCGGCGAACACCTGCCGGTAGGCGGTGGCCTGTTCGGCGAGGCTCGGAGCCTCGGCGCGGTCCAGGAAGAGGAACTCGGTGCGGAACAGGCCCACGCCCTCGGCGTCCGCGGCGGCGGCGCCGGCCAGCTCGTGCGGCGCGCCGAGGTTGACCAGGAGAGCGACCGGGTGCCCGTCCGCCGTCCGGCCCGGCCCCTGGTACCCGGTCAGCCGCTCGCGACGACGGCGCTCGCGGTCGGCGGCCCGCTCGACCGCCTCCGGAGCCGGGTCGAGCTCGATCATTCCGTCCGTGCCGTGCACCAGGACCCGTCGCCCGTCCGCCAGGTCCGCGGCGTCGGCGCAGCCGACCACGGCGGGCACGCCGAGCGCCTTGGCGAGGATGGCGGTGTGGCTGGTCGGCCCGCCGCGGACGGTGACGAGGGCCAGCACCCGCTGGGGGTCGAGCAGCGCGGTGTCGGCGGGGGCCAGGTCGTCGGCGACGAGGACGTACGGGTGCCCTGGGTCGGGCAGGCCGGGCACGGGCAGGCCCAGCAGCTGGGCCACCGCGCGGTCGCGCAGGTCGTCCAGGTCGGCGGCGCGTTCCGCGAAGTACCCGCCGGCGGCGACCAGTTCGGCACGGAAGCCGTCGAAGGCGGCGGCGAGTGCGTGGGGGCCGTCGGTGCCCTGCTCGGCGAGGGCTGCCGCCCGGTCGGCGAGGACCGGGTCGGCCGCCATCAGGGCCTGGGCCGTGAGCACCTCGGAACCGGGCCCGCCGGCGCGGGCGGCGCGCTCGCCCAGGTCGGTGACGACCGCGCCGAGGGCGGCTCGGATCGCGGCCGCCTCGGCCGCCGGGTCGCCGACCGCCCTCGGTGCGGGCAGCGGGGGCGGGGGAGCCATCCGGGCGACCGGGCCTGCGGCACTGCCCGTACCGACACCGATTCCGCGCATCGGATCCCTCACGCCGCTGCGTCGAGGTCGGAGGCGAGCAGGTCGGCGAGCGCCTTGAGCGAGTCCTGGGCCCCGTCGCCGGTGGCGGTGAGCTCCAGGGTGTCGCCGCGGCGGGCGGCCAGGGCGAGGACGGACAGCAGGCTGCGGGCGTCGACCGGCGTCTGACCGGGGCGGCCGACGGTGATCTTGGCCGTCTGTCGGGCGGCGGCCTGGACGAACAGGGACGCCGGGCGGGCGTGCAGACCGCTTCGGGAGCCGACGATGACCTGGATCGAGTGCATGGGAGTCCTTGGAGGAGGTGATCGCCGGCCCGGGTGGGAACCGGGCCGGCGGGAGGGTGGGGCACGGTGGCCCGCGCGGGGGAAGTGCGGGCCACCGTGGTCACGCCCGGTCTTCGCGTACGGGGGCGGTAGCGGAGACCGGGCGGTCCGTGGTTTCACGCCCGTTAGCGTGTTGTTTCGATTGGTTCTACGCCCGAATGCCGAGAGGTGTCAACAGATTCGGGCAAACCCGCGGGTGCTGAGGCGGAGGCTGAACACGCTCTTGCTTTTTCGGTCGGAGCGCGTAGGGTCGGGCCCCATCAGGCGTAAACGGACATGAAAAGGACCCGATCCCACATGTATGCACCGGAGCGGCAGCAACAGATCCTCCGCCTCGCCCAGGAACGGGGCCGGGTGGACGTGCCGACGCTGGCCGAGGACTTCGGCGTCACGCAGGAGACCATCCGGCGTGACCTGAGCGCCCTGGACCGGGCCGGGATGCTGCACCGGGTGCACGGCGGCGCGCTGCCCGCCGGCGCCCTGCACCTGGAGCCCGGCCTGGCCGAACGGGACTCCACCGCCGCGGCCGAGAAGGAGCGCATCGCCAAGGCGGCCCTGGCCCTGCTGCCCAGTGAGGGCAGCGTCATCCTGGACGCCGGAACGACCGTCTCCCGGCTGGCCGGCCTGCTGCCCGCCGACTGCGCCCTGACCGTCGTCACCAACGCCCTCCCGGTGGCGGCCCGGCTGGCCGACCACCCGGGGCTCGCCCTCCACCTGGTCGGCGGCCGGCTGCGCCACCGCACCCAGGCCGCCGTCGACGCCTGGGCGCTGCGCGACCTGGCCGACGTCCACGCGGACGTCGCGGTCGTCGCGACCAACGGCTTCGCGGTGGAGGGCGGGCTGTCCACACCGGACCTCGCCGAGGCGGCCGTCAAACGCGCCATGCTCACCGGCGCCCGCCGGGTGGTGCTGGTCGCCGACTCCTCCAAGTACGGAGTCCGCCACTTCGCCCGGTTCGGCTCGCTGGACCAGGTCGATGTGCTGGTCACGGACACTGGACTGACCGACGAGCAGACCGCAGAGATCGAGAACCACGGACCGGAAGTCATCCGCGCATGATCGTCACCATCACCCCGAACCCCAGCCTCGACCGCACCTACGAGCTGGGAACGCTCGCCCTGGGCGAGGTCAACCGAGCCGCGCACGACCGGCTCGACCCCGGCGGCAAGGGCGTCAACGTCTCCCGCGCGCTCACGGCCGCGGGCCACCGCACCACCGCCGTCCTCCCGCTGGGCGGGCTCTCCGGGCAGCTGCTCTCCGATCTGCTGCGCCGCCAGGGGATCGACGTCGCGGCGGTCGCCATCTCGGGCGACACCCGGATCAACGTCTCGATCGCCGAGGACGGCGGCAGCCTGACGAAGGTCAACGCGGTGGGCCCCGAGCTCAGCGCCGCCGAGTCGACCGCTCTGCTCGCGCTCGTCCGCGACGCCCAGAAGATCGGACAGGGCACCGGGAACGGCGTCGACTGGCTGGCCTGCTGCGGCAGCCTGCCGCGCGGACTGGCCCCGGAGTGGTACGCCGAGCTGGTCGCGCAGGTGCACTCGGGGGGCGCCCGGATCGCCCTGGACACCTCCGGCCCCGCGCTGCTCGCCGCGCTCTCGGCCCACCCCGACGTGGTCAAGCCCAACCGGGAGGAACTCGCGGAGGCCGTGGGCCGCCCGGTCGTCACCATCGGCGACGCCGTCGACGCGGCCGGGGAACTGCGCGAGCGCGGCGCCCAGCAGGTCCTCGCCAGCCTCGGCGCGGACGGGATGCTGCTGATCGCCGAGGAGGGCAGCTGGTTCGGCAGCGCACCCGTCGCCGCCGTCCGCAGCGACGTGGGAGCCGGCGACGCCTCCCTCGCGGGCTTCCTCGGAGCCGGCGGCAGCGGCCCCGGCGCACTCGCGGTGGCCCTGGCGCACGGCGCCGCCGCCGTACAACTGCCGGGGAGCGTCATGCCGACCCCGGCCGATCTGGACCCGGCCGCCGTGGCCGTGACGGCGGACATCCCGCTCGAACGACCGCTTCGCGGTTGAGAACGGCCTCCTGCCGGAGGCACCACGCCCGACCGTGTGGGACGGGAAGGGCGATCATTCCCGGGGGCAAGGGAACACCGTCAGGCACCAGTCGAAGGACCGACATGATGAGCGACACCAGCGGACTGATCACACCCGCACTCGTTGATCTCCACCTCGCCCCCGAGGACAAGAGCGAAGCGCTCCGCGCCCTGGCCCAGCGGCTGGTCGCCGAGGGCAGGGTCACCGACCTCGACGGCTTCCTCGGCGACATCGCCGCCCGCGAAGCCCAGGCCCCGACCGGGATGGGGGACGGGATCGGCATCCCGCACTGCAGATCACCCCACGTCACGCGGCCGAGCCTGGCCTTCGGCCGCAGCGCCAGGGGCGTGGACTTCGACGCCCCGGACGGGCGGCCCGCGGACCTGGTCTTCATGATCGCGGCACCGGAGGGTGCGGACGACTCCCACCTGCAGATCCTCGCCGCGCTGGCCCGTCGGCTGATGGACCCGGAGTTCACCGGCGCCCTGCGCGAGGCCGAGAGCCCCGGCGCCGTCGCGGCCCGGATCAACGGCGAGGAGGTGCCGGCCGTCGCTCCGGCGCCGGCCGTCGTTCCGGTGTCGCCCGCCGGTCCGGAGACGGCCGCCGCCGGTGGTGGACTGCGGCTGGTCGCCGTGACCTCCTGCCCGACCGGCATCGCCCACACCTACATGGCCGCCAAGGCCCTGGAACTGGCCGCCGCCCGGGCGGGTGCGCAGATCCAGGTCGAGACCCAGGGATCCGCCGGGACGACGCCGCTGGCCCCCGAGGCGATCGCCGCCGCCGATGCGGTGATCCTCGCCCACGACGTCGAGGTCCGTGACCGCGCCCGCTTCGCCGGCAAGCCGACCGTGGACGTGGGCGTGAAGGCCGCGGTCAATCGCGCCGACGAGCTGATCGCCCAGGCCGCCGGGCTCGTCACCGGGGCCGGAAGCGGCGCGCGCGCTGGTGCCGATCCGGCCGCCGAGGCGGGCGAGCACTGGGCCCAGCGGCTGCGCAAGTACCTGATGACGGGCGTCAGTTACATGATCCCGTTCGTCGCGGCCGGCGGCCTGCTGATCGCCCTCGCCTTCGCGATCGGCGGCTACCGGATCGCCTCCGCCCCGTCCGTGCTGGGGCACTTCGACTGGACCTCCTCGCACAGCTGGGCGGCGATGCTGTTCCAGACCGGCAAGACCTCCTTCGGCTTCCTGGTCCCGGTCCTCTCCGGTTACATCGCCTTCGCGGTCGCGGACCGGGCGGCGCTGGCCGCCGGCATCGCCGGCGGTGCCGTGTCGGTGGCGGTCGGAGCGGGCTTCCTCGGCGGCATCGTGTCGGGCCTGGCCGCGGGGTTCCTGGTGCTGTGGATGATCCGGTGGAACGTGCCGCGGGCGATCAGGGGCATCATGCCGGTGGTGGTGATCCCGCTGCTGTCGGTGGCGGTGGTCGGCTTCCTGATGTTCGTGGTGGTCGGCTCACCGATCGCCTCGGCGATGAACGGCCTGACCGACTGGCTGAACGGCCTCTCCGGCTCCAACGCGATCCTGCTCGGCGTGCTGCTCGGCGCGATGATGGCCTTCGACATGGGCGGTCCGCTCAACAAGGTCGCCTACACCTTCGCGGCCGGTGCGCTCACGGCCGCGGGAACCGCCCCGGACGCCGGCAGCCTCAAGGTGATGGCCGCGGTGATGGCCGCCGGCATGACCCCGCCGCTCGGCATGGCCCTGGCGACCGTCGTCCGGCGCCGGCTGTTCACCCCCGAGGAGCGGGAGAACGGCAAGGCCGCCTGGGTGCTCGGCGCGTCGTTCATCACCGAAGGCGCGATCCCGTTCGCGGCCGCGGACCCGCTGCGGGTCATCCCGGCGGGCATCGCCGGCAGCATGACTGCCGGCGGCCTGGTGATGGCCTTCGGTTCCACCCTGCGGGCCCCGCACGGCGGAATCTGGGTGCTCCCGCTGATCGGCAGCCCGTTCCTGTACCTGACCGCGGTGGTGGCGGGCACGGCGGTCACCACCGCGGTGGTCGTCCTGCTCAAGGGGATGCGCAGGCCTTCCGCCGTGGCGGCTCCGGATGCCGTCGCCGCCGGGAGGGAGCTGGTCGGCGTCTGAGCCGTGGACGGGTGCGGACCGGTGACCGGAAGGTCAGACGCACCAGAAGAGGAACGACGTACAGGAAGGTGTCGCGGTCGGGGTGGGGGCCGCCGGGCTGGGGGAGTGGCGCGCGGGCGGAGCCGTGACGGGCGTCGTGGGCTGGGGGGCGGCCGACTCGGCCGGGGCGGCCGGGCGGGACGGGTTGGCGCTCGTCCTGGACGCGCTGGGCCGGGCGCTGGTGGCCGACGGCCGCACCGGAGGACTCGCTGTGCTCGGTGCGGCCCTCGCCGTCGTGGAGACGCTCGCGGGCCCCGGCGTGGCCGTCGAGGTGGACGCCGTTGTACTCCCCGACGGGAGCGGGACCGCCGCGCCGTCGTCCTGGCCGACGGCCACCACCGCGGTGGTCAGTCCGCCCGCCGCCACACCGAGCGTGGCCAGCGCGAGCCAGGCGCCGCGCCCCCGGGTCGCTCGCCGGCGGACCCTCTGGGGTGCGGGAGCCGCGGTGGGCGGGTCCGCGACCGGGCGCTCGGGCTCCTGCTGGGCGAGCGCCTCCTTCGGCCGCCCGCAGCCCGGGCAGGAGAGTGCGCCGTTGAGGTGCCGTTGGCAGAGTGTGCAGTAGCTCATTCGGTCTTCCGTGGGTGCCCGTGCGCCGCGACGGGTGATCTGCGGGGCTACGCAGATCTTGCCGCTCGTGACACCGGCCCGGGGCGAGGCTTTTGCGGAGATCACGTGTGGTTCGGGTGGGGAGGACCCGGCCGTCCGGGCGAGCAGAAGATCGGCAGGCGGCAGGCGGCAGGCGGCAGACGGCCCGGGCCCGCGAGCGCGCGGCACGTACCGGGTGCGATCACGGTCAGCGTCTCGCACCGGTTCTCGACCGTCTCCGGCGTCGGTCTCATGCTGGTGATCGACCAAGGACACTCGGAGGAGACGGGCTGGCACCTCGATTGATGGGATGGATCTGCTCCCGGTGGCCCGGATGCGGGGAAGCCGATCAGTGAAGTGCCGGGCGTGGTCTGTCGGTTGGCGAGGAGGGGGATCGCCTTCTCTTTCGAGACATGGGATCCCCTGCTACGTTGGCGCCGTGTCCCTGACCGACAGAGCCATCGCCCGCATCCGCCGGATGATCCGGGACGGCGAGCTGCCCCCCGGATCGAAGCTGCCGCCCGAACAGCAGCTCGCGGCCGAGCTCGGACTGTCCCGGAACCTGATGCGCGAGGCGGTCAAGTCCCTCGTCGTCGCCCGGGTCCTGGAGATCCGGCGCGGCGACGGCACCTACGTGACCAGCCTGGCGCCCGGCCTGCTGCTGGAAGGGCTCGGCGGCGCGGTCGAACTGCTGCAGGGGGACACCGTCCTGGAACTCACCGAGGTGCGAAGGCTCTTCGAGCCGGCCGCCACCGCGCTGGCCGCCACCCGGATCACCGACGAGGACCTCGCCGAGGTCGAGCGCCACCTGTCGGCGATGCGCGAAGCGCGGGCCGACGTCGAGTTGCTGACCTGGCACGACGCCGCCTTCCATCGGGCGGTCATCCACGCCACCCGCAACGAGACCCTGGCCACGCTGCTGGAGCACATCTCCGGACGCACCCTGCGGGCCCGGGTCTGGCGCGGCCAGGCCGACGCCGACGCGGCCGGGAGGACCATCACCGAGCACGAGGCGATCTACCAGGCCCTCGTCGCCCGTGACCCGAACCTCGCCCAGGCCGCCGCGCTGATGCACATCAACACCACCGAACGCTGGCTGCGCGACCACCTGACCGAGGGTGAGCGGATCCCCGCGGCGCCCCGGCGGCAGCCGAACCGCCCGCGTCCCTGACCGACCGTCAACTGCCGACCGAGGAGCGAACGCGCGTGAGAGTCGACGCGCACCACCACGTGCGGGAGTTGGGCCGGCGCCCGCAGACCTGGCTCGACGAACCGGAGTCGGCAGGCTCGACATCGACATCGATCCGTCCGTCACCACCGTCGAGGAGCCGCCGCACCACCCCGGCGCCGAGGCTTCGTCTCCGGCCGGCTCAACCACGAGCGGCGCCCCGCGACCGAGGAGTCCTGACATGCGGAAGCCCCCGACTGGACAACGACCGCCCCAGCGCGGCCGGTACCGCCCGCTGAGTTCCTTCTCCCGACCCGTACCGCCCCACGACGGGCCCCGCCCCGCCCACGATCGGCCGGACACCCGGCATTCCGGTACGGAAACCCTCTGGTACCGACACCCCGCCGACGGCTTCCTGGAAGCGCTGCCCCTCGGCAACGGCCGGCTCGGCGCCATGACGTACGGAGGCGTGCACACCGAGCGGATCGAGCTCAACGCGGACACCCTGTGGTCCGGCGGCCCCGGTCCCCGCGACCGGACGGGCGCCGCCGACCATCTGCCCGCCCTGCGGGAGGCGGTGCTGCGCGAGGGCGACCACGCCGGCGCCGGCGCGATCGCCGCCGCCCACTTCCGGGGCCCCGACATCGAGGCGTACCAGCCGCTGGCGACCCTCCTGCTGACCTTTCCGTCCTGGGGTGAAGGCGCCCTCGCCGAGTACCGGCGCGAGCTGCGCCTCGACGAAGCCGTGCACACCGTGTCGTTCACGGCGGGAGGAGTCCGGTACCGGCGGGAGAGCTTCGTCTCCGCCCCGGCGGGCGTGCTGGCCGTCCGCCTCAGCGCGGACGCACCCGGCGCCCTCTCCTTCCGTACGAGCCTCTCGACACCCCACCCGGCCACGGCGGCCTTGCACCGCCCCACCAGCCTGTTGGTCCACGGGCGCGCTCCGGTGCACGTCGCGTCCGGGCACGGCGGGGGCACCGTCCACCGGGAGGACGAGGGCATGGGGTTCGCGGCCGCCGTCAGCCTGCGGACGGTGAACGGGAGCGTCGTCGCCGTCGACGGCGGGATGGACGTCGTCGGAGCCGACGAGGCGGTGCTCCTGGTCGCCGTCGGCACCGGATACCGCGACTGGCGCCGACGGCCCGACGGCCCCGAGGCGGCGCTCGCCGAGGCGTACCGGTGGCTCGACGAGGCGGGCGGACAGGACTTCGACCAGCTGCGTGCCGCTCATACGGCCGACCACCGGCGGCTGTTCGACGCGACCGAACTCCGCCTCCACGACCGGGCGTTCAGGGCGGCAGCGGAGCACCCGACCGACGAACGCCTCGCCGCCGCGAACGCGGGCGCCGAGGACGCCGGACTCGCCGCCCTGCTCTTCGGCTACGGCCGCTACCTGCTGATCGCCTCGTCGCGGCCCGGCACCCAGCCCGCCAACCTCCAGGGCATCTGGAACGACGACCTCACCCCGCCGTGGAACTCCGACTGGACGTCGAACATCAACCTCCAGATGAACTACTGGCCTGCCGAGACGACGGGCCTGGCCGAGTGCCACGAGCCGCTGTTCGACCTCGTCGCCGACCTCGCCGAAGCCGGGCGCTCCACCGCCCGGACCTACTACGACGCCCCGGGCTGGTGCTGCCACCACAACGTCGACCTCTGGCGCGCCACCAACCCCGTGTCGGGCGACCCGGTGTGGGCCCACTGGCCGATGGCCGGACCGTGGCTGGCCGCCCACCTGTGGGACCACCACCTCTTCCACGGGGACCACGCCTTCCTCGCCGACCGTGCCTACCCGGTCCTGCGCGAGGCCGCCCGGTTCCTCACCCACCTCCTGGTCGAGGACGCCGACGGCGCGCTGGTGACCTGCCCTTCCACCTCGCCCGAGCACCACTTCCGGCTCGCCGACGGCACCCTGGAGGCCGTCGACGCCGGCTGCACCATGGACTACTGGCTCGCCGCCGAACTCCTCGACAACACCGTCGCGGCCGCCCGCGAGCTCGGCGTCGACCACGAACTGGCGGACGAACTGACCGGCGTCCGCGCCCGGCTGCGCCCACCGGCCCTCGGAGCCGACGGCCGCCTGCTGGAATGGCGGCACGACCTCCCCGAGGAGGACCCCGGCCACCGCCACCTCTCCCACCTCTACGGCCTCTACCCGGGCAGCGCCGTCGACCCGCTCGGCGACACCACCCTGCTGGACCCGGCCCGCCGCGCCCTGGACCGCCGGCTGGAGCACGGCGGAGGCGGCACCGGCTGGAGCCTCGCCTGGGTCGCCGCACTCGCCGCCCGCCTGGGCGACGGCGCGCTCACCGGGCACGCCGTCGAGCGCCTGCTCGCCACCTCGATCGCCCCCAACCTCCTCGACCTGCACCCGCCCCGGCTCTTCCAGATCGACGGCAACCTCGGCATCACCGCCGCCATCGCCGAGGCGCTGCTGCAGAGCCACAACGGCAGCCTGCGGCTGCTGCCCGCCCTGCCGCCGTCCTGGCCGGACGGGGACGTCAGGGGCCTGCGCGCGCGGGGCGGGCTCACCGTCGGCCTGAGCTGGCGCCAGGGCGTGCTGACCGGAGCCGAACTGCGCGCGGCGAGGGACACCACGGTCGACCTGTACCTGCCCGCGCGCGGGGGCACACCCGTCGTGACCGACGAGGCAGGCAACCTGGTCGCCGCCGCCGCGGTGCCCGGCGACGCGCGGCGCCTTCGGGTCCGCCTCCCGGGGGGCAGCTGCCGCCGGCTCTCCTACCCGGGGCCGGACATCGGCCACTGAGCACCGGCGGGTCGCGAAACCGCTGGTGGCGCGGCGGGGGCGCGACTCCATGGAAGTGCGTATGCACACAGTTCGCACTGCTGTGGGCCCAATGTCCGCCAGGGCCGGGCCGGTTGGCCGCAGGCGGCCCGGACCTGCCACACGTTCGCCGGGGCGAAGACCGTCCGGAAGGCCTCGCTCCCGGGGTGGGGCGTCGCGCCGGGCGCGAGCAGACCGGGGCGGTGGAGGACCGGCCGGCGGCCGGCCTTCGAACGCTCTCGACGCTGCGGTCGGGCGGCAGGTCGACGGGATTGCGGGTGGCGGGTCGGCGCGGTACGCCGGCACCGCAGGCAGGCCGGCCCTTGACAGGGCCGGTCGCGCGGCTGAGACTCGTCGCACCCGAAGTGTTCCGGCCGTGCGGTAGCTCACTGAAGAGCGATCGATGGGCAGATTTCCTGTTCGGGCCCGCTCCCGAGGCCGATGGCGCCGAGCGGGTCAGCGGCTCCTTGTCCCGAGGAATCAGGGTGATCAACCATGAGCAGTGTTTCCGGTATCGATGATGCGGTCCCGCCTCAGAGACGGGCGCGGCCGGCGTCGATTCGATGGCCCGGTTCGGTCCGCCGGCCCGGATCGGCGGAGTTCGAGCACTCGGCGAAGGACTGGCTGTTCGACCTGGCTCCGGCACGCTGGCGTCACGAGCAGGTGCTCCACCGCAATCCGTCGGAACTGGCCCGTATGGTCCGGCTCCACCTGGATGCCCAGGTCATCGCCGTTCAGACGGGCCTGCGGGCCTTCCGTGCGACCCTGCTCGGGGCGCCGCGGCGCGCCGACGACACCGAGACCATCGATGCGTACGTGCGTGAGCAGGCCTGGGTCGAGGCCGTACGCGAGCAGGTCCGACTGGTCGAGGACGCCTTGGCCGCCAGGCGTGCGGGCCGCAACCACTTCGCACGACACCTCGCGAATGGCCTGTGACAGAAGTCAGGGCTTGCCGGACTGGCCAGAGAGTCGGCCTGTGGGCTGGAGCGGTGTCGATGCCCGTCCCGGCCCCGGGCGTGCCGGGCGGCGTCATCGTCGAGACCCGTGGACAGGGCGGTGGACGGTCCGTCCCCACGCCCGCCGGGGTCTCCTGGAGGATGGGCTTGAGTCTCCGGTAGGGGGAGACGCGAGGGTGGGGGCATGGACGACGACACGCTTTACACGATCGGAGCGCTGGCCCGGCGGACCGGGCTGACGGTGAAGACCATCCGGTTCTACTCCGACACCGGAATCGTGCCGTCGACCGACCGCAGCCCGGCCGGCTACCGGCTCTATGACCTCCGCGCGCTCGCGCGTCTGGACCTCGTGCGAACACTGCGTGACCTGGGAATCGACCTCGCCGTCATCCGGCAGGTGCTGGACCGGGAGATCTCCGTCCCCGAGGTCGCGGCAGCGCATGCCGACGCCCTGGACGTGCAGATCCGCACGCTACGACTGCGTCGCGCGGTACTGCGAGCGGTGGCCAAGCGGGGCTCCACCTCTGAGGAGACGGATCTCATGCACAAGCTCGCGAAACTCTCCGACGACGAGCGCCGACGCCTCGTCACCGACTTCATCGACGACACCTTCGGCGGGCCTGGACGCCAACCCCGACTTCGTGGCCATGATGCGCGCGGCCACGCCCGACCTGCCGGACGACCCCGAACCGGACCAGGTCGAGGCGTGGGTGGAACTCGCCGAACTCACCCAGGACCCGGACTTCCGCACCGCAGTGCGCCGGATGGCAGAACACCAGGCGGCCGAACGCACCCGGGGCGACACCACCGGTCTGCACCACGACCTCACCGAGACGGTCCGCGCACAGGTCGGACACGCGCTCACGGTCGGCATCGCCCCCACGTCCGCCGAGGCGGCACCCATCATCGACGCCCTCACCGCCCGCTACGCCCAGGTCTTCGGCCGTGCTGACGACACCGACCTGCGCCGCTGGCTGCTGACCCGCCTGGAGGTCGCCAACGACCCGCGCACGGAACGCTATTGGCACCTCCTGGCCGTCATCAACGGATGGTCCGTCCCGCCGAGCCTGGCGCCGGTGTTCGGCTGGTTCATCGAGGCCCTGCGCGCCGGTCCGGAGCAGTAGCCCGCTGCCGTGTCCGCCCCGCAGCGGCCCTCGCGATGTGTGACGGTGTCCGGATGAACGCTCGACGACCTCGTGGTCGATCGGTCCGTGTCCGTCAGTGCTCCGGGCCGGGGGAGAGGTAGCGGCGGCCCGGTATCTGCTCGAAGATCAGGTTGGTGCGGGTCTGGGCCACCGCCGGGTGGGTGGTGAGGTGGTCGACCACGAAGTCGCGCAGGGCCTCGGGGCCGGCGACGCCGACGTGCAGCAGGTAGTCGTCCGAGCCGGCCATGTGGAAGACGGCGAGGACGCCGGGCAGGTCGGGGGCGGTGCTGCGGAAGCTCTCGTTCTGCTCGCGGGTGTGGGCGCGCAGCCGTACCGAGATCATCGCCTGGAGCGGCAGGCCGATCGCGGCCGGGTCGAGTTCGGCGCGGAAGCCGCGGATGATGCCGCGGTCCTGGAGGGCGCGGACCCGGGCCAGGCAGGTGGAGGGGGCGATGCCGACGGCGGCCGCGAGGGCGTTGTTCGGGAGCCGGGCGTTGTCGGCCAGGGCACGGACGATCGCCCGGTCGACGTCGTCGACGGGCGCCCGGCGGGCCTGCGGATTGTTCGGCATGCCTGCCAGGATTCCAGTCCGTACCGAAGATTCGCAAGCCTGATCGACAGGGGGTCGAATGTTCTTCGGAAGGGCTTCCCCCGGGCGTTCGAAAGTTCCATCCTTACGGACGGTCGTCACCGGTACCGACGGTGACGACCGTCCGTCGCAGTCCCCGCAACCCCGGAGCGCACCGCCCATGAGCCCGACCGCCTTCCCCTTCGCCGCGACCGCCGTCGACCCCGGTCCGGAGCTGGACGGCGGCGACTTCGCCCTCCCCGAGGGCGGGCTGGACGACGACCGGCGGCTGCGCGCGCTGGACGCGGTGGACGAGTACCTGACCCGCAAGCGCAAGCACCTGGTCGGCTACCAGGCCACCCAGGACATGCAGGGCACCGCGCTGGACCTCGCCCGGTTCCTGCCGAACAACATCAACAACCTCGGCGACCCGTTCCAGAGCGGCGGCTACAAGCCCAACACCAAGGTCGTCGAGCGGGCCGTGCTCGACTACTACGCGAAGCTCTGGCACGCCGAGCGCCCGCACGACCCGGCCGACCCGGAGTCCTACTGGGGCTACATGCTGTCCATGGGCTCGACCGAGGGCAACATGTACGCCCTGTGGAACGCCCGGGACTACCTGAGCGGCAAGGCGCTGATCCAGCCGCCGGCCGCCCCCTTCGACGCCGTGCGCTACGTCAAGGCCGACCCCGACCGGAAGAACCCGAACGCCCACCAGCCGGTGGCGTTCTACTCCGAGGACACCCACTACTCCTTCGCCAAGGCCGTCGCCGTCCTGGGCGTGGAGACCTTCCACGCCGTCGGCCTGGAGAAGTACGCCGACGAGTGCCCGCTGGTCGACCCGGCGACCGGCCTGCGCAGCTGGCCCACCGAGGTGCCGTCCCGTCCCGGCCCGTCCGGGCTGTCCTGGGACGGCACCGGCGAGATAGACGTGGACGCCCTCGCCGTGCTGGTCGAGTTCTTCGCCGCCAAGGGCCACCCGGTCTTCGTCAACCTCAACCTCGGCAGCACCTTCAAGGGCGCCCACGACGACGTCCGCGCGGTCTGCGAGCGGCTGCTGCCGATCTTCGAGCGGTACGGGCTGGTGCGGCGCGAGGTGGTCTACGGCAGCTGCCCGCAGACCGGCCGGCCGCTGGTGGACGTGCGCCGCGGCTTCTGGATCCACGTGGACGGCGCGCTCGGCGCCGGGTACGCGCCGTTCCTGCGGCTGGCCGCCGAGGACCCGGCGTACGGCTGGACGCCCGAGGCGCGACTGCCCGAGTTCGACTTCGGGCTGCGGCTGCCCACCGCGGCGCACGGCGAGGTCGACATGGTCTCCTCGATCGCGATGAGCGGCCACAAGTGGGCCGGCGCGCCCTGGCCGTGCGGCATCTACATGACCAAGGTCAAGTACCAGATCTCCCCGCCGTCCCAGCCGGACTACATCGGCGCGCCGGACACCACCTTCGCCGGCTCCCGCAACGGCTTCTCCCCGCTGATCCTCTGGGACCACCTGTCCCGGTACTCCTACCGCGACCAGGTGCAGCGGATCCGCGAGGCCCAGGAGCTCGCCGCCTACCTGGAGCGGCGCCTGGTCGCGATGGAGCGGGAGCTGGGCGTCGAGCTCTGGCCGGCCCGCACCCCGGGCGCCGTCACCGTGCGGTTCCGCAAGCCGAGCCCGGAGCTGGTGGCCAAGTGGTCGCTGTCCTCCCAGGACGTGGTGATGGTGCCGGGCGACGAGGCCACCCGGCGCAGCTATGTGCACGTCTTCGTGATGCCCTCGGTCGACCGGGCCAAGCTGGACGCCCTGCTGGCCGAACTCGCCGAGGACCGGGCGATCCTCGGCGGAGTGTGAGGGGCGTCAGAGGTTGGTCAGCTGGTCGCCCTTGGCGTCCTGGAGCACGTGGTCGACGCAGACCGCGAGGATGACCAGGAGCAGGGCGTCCCGCTGTTCGAGGACGTCGACGGCGTAGGCGTCGCGGATGGTGAACCAGCGGCGGGAGACGTGCGCCAGGGTGGTGCCGTCGTGGCGTATGTCGAACTCGCGGTCCCACAGGTTCCCGTTGATCTTCAGCTTGCGGCCGTCGCCGAGGCGGACCTTGAAGCGGTCGCCGAACAGCGTGAACATCTTCTTGCTGACCTTCGCGGTCGGCTGGCCGTCCTGCTTGACCAGCAGGGTGTGGTGGATCGTGAAGGCCTTGCGGACGATGCTCGCGACGTGCTCGCCGCGGGTGTCCTCCAGGGCGAAGGTGCGGCGCAGCCGGAAGAACTTCCGGTTCACGCGGTAGAGCTTCTCCCGGTGTTCGGTCTCGATCCAGGCCTCCTCGTGGAAGGCGAACATGCGGTCGCGGACCAGGTAGCGCACTGTGGGTCCCCCCGTGGTGGATCCGCCGGCCCCCGTGGCGCGGCGCGGCCCAGAGCGTAGCGGCTGGTCAGCGAGGGGGTGGGGCAGGGGGTGGTGCTTTTACCGGTCCGCGACATTCTGCCGACACGACGGTGACATCGGGCGGTGCGCGGCGATGCGCGGCGGTGCGCGGCGTTGGGTAGCGGTGCGCGGCGGTGACGCGGGGCTAGGCGATGCCCTGCCCGTCGATGTCCGCCCCCCACTGGTCCTCGCCGACGGCGCCCACGCAGTAGCCGCCGCCCTGCACGGTGCCGCCGGCCTCCTGGCACTGCTCGGCGGTGACGTCGGCCGGGAGCGCCCAGGCGGGGGCGGAGCCGGCGAGGAGGAGGACGGCGGTGGCGGCGAGCGGGACGGCCAGGCGGGTCAGGCGGGCCGAGGATGAAGTGATCATGTGCCTTACGAGAGCACGCGCCGGGGGTGACGGCGAGTCAGGCGCGTCCGTTCGCGGGCCCCGGGCCGTCAGAGTGGGTGGGCGGGTTCCGGGGGCCAGGTGTCTGGGGCGAGGACGCCGAGGGCGTAGGCGCGGGCGACCAGGGCCGTGCGGTTGGGCAGGTGCCAGCGGCGGGAGAGCCGGGTGAGGTGGTAGTTGACGCCGTCCGGGGTGAGGCCGACCTCCTTGGCGATCCGGGCGGTGGTGGCGCCCCGGGCGGCGGCGGCCAGGATGCGGACCTCGATCGGGCTGGCCTCGGGGCGCGGGACCGGGACCGTCGGCACGGGGCGGGCGGCGGGTTCGTCCAGGGCGCGCAGGGAGAGCAGCATGTTCGGGGTCTGCTCCGGGGTGTCGCTGACCAGGTCGACGGTCATCTCGCCCTGCCGCTCGGTGCCGCCGGCGGGCGTCCAGGAGACCCCGACCGCGTACTGCGAGCGGCGGTGCAGCCGGATCGCCTCGGCGAGCGTCTGCAGGGAGGCATTGTCCCGCAGCGTGAAGTACTCCAGGATCCGGCGGTTGCGCAACTGCCCCGGGAGCCCGCCGAACTCGGCGGCCATCGCGCGGTTGACGATCATGATCCGGCCGCCCCACTCGCACACGGCGATGGGCAGCGGGTTGTGGTCCAGCAGGCGCAGGGCCCGGTTGCGCCAGACCACCGCGGCGTCCAGGCGGGTGCCCGGTGCCGGACCGCAGCCGTCGGTCGGTCGCATGCCTCGTTCTCCTCCCGCGGCAGCCGCCCCCGTCAGAGCTGACGGGTCGTGGGCAAGTCTCCGGATGCCGCTGGGACTACACAATCATGTAGTGAGCGCGGCCCGGCGCGCCCGACGAGGGCAGAGAGTGGAGGTACCGAGAACTTTCCTGCCGTGGGAGGGACCTACCGATGACCGAAACCACGACCGAGGCCGTGCCGGCGACACCGAGCGGGGCCGTGAGCGTGAGCGTGAGCGTGAGCGTGAGCGTGGCCGAGACCGAGACCGAGACCTTGAGCGGCGAGCCCGAGTGGGGCGTCCCGCTGGTGGACCTCTCCGACCGGCCGCCCGTCAGCGTCCCCGTGCTGCGGACCATGGAACTGGCCAGAGAGCACGGCTCGGTGTTCCTCCAGCGCCTGCACGGCCGCGAGGTGCTGATGGTCAGCAGCCTGGAGCTGGTCGAGGAACTGGCCGACGAGGAGCGCTTCACCAAGGCCGTCGGCCCGGCGCTGGAGAACGTCCGAGAGTTCACCGGGGACGGCCTGTTCACCGCCTACAACGACGAGCCGAACTGGGCCAGGGCGCACGACATCCTGATGCCCGCCTTCGCGCTCGGGTCGATGCGCACCTACCACCCGGTGATGCTCACGGTGGCCCGCCGGGTGATCGAGTCCTGGGACCGCCGCTCGGCCGCCGGACTGACCGTGGACGTGCCCGGCGACATGACCAGGATGACCCTGGACACCATCGGACTGGCCGGGTTCGGCTTCGACTTCGGCTCCTTCGAACGGGACGAGCCCCACCCGTTCGTGGAGGCGATGGTGCGCTGCCTGGAGTGGGCGATGACCAAGCTCACCCGCGACCCCGAGCTGGACCACAGCGAGCGCGACGCCGCGTTCCGGCGGGACGCCGACTACCTGGCCGGCGTGGTGGACGAGGTGATCGCCGCCCGGGCCGGGAGCGGCGCCGAGGCCGGCCCGGCCGAGGACCTGCTCGGCCTGATGCTCGGCGCGGTGCACCCCGCCGACGGCAGCCGGCTGGACATGGAGAACATCCGCAACCAGGTGATCACCTTCCTGATCGCCGGCCACGAGACCACCTCGGGCGCGCTGTCCTTCGCGCTGCACTACCTGGCCCAGCACCCGTCCGAACTCCGGCTGGTCCAGCAGGAGGTGGACGCGCTCTGGGGCGACGAGGCCGACCCGGAGCCCTCGTACGAGGACGTCGGCCGGCTGCGGTACACCCGGCAGGTGCTCAACGAGGCGCTGCGGCTGTGGCCGACGGCACCCCAGTTCAGCCGGGAGGCGCGCGCGGAGACCCTCCTCGGCGGGCGGATCCCGGTCCGCCCCGGGACGCCGATCTTCGTGCTGACCCCGATGCTGCACCGCGACCCGGCCTGGGGCGACAACCCGGAGCTGTTCGACCCCTCCCGGTTCGACCCGGAGCGCGAGGCGGCCCGCTCGCCGCACGCCTTCAAGCCCTTCGGCACCGGTGAACGCGCCTGCATCGGCCGCCAGTTCGCGCTGCACGAGGCGACCATGCTGCTGGGCATGCTGGTCCACCGCTACCGGCTGATCGACCACGCCGGCTACCGGCTGACCCTCAAGCAGACGCTCACCATCAAGCCCGACGGGTTCACCCTCGCCCTCGCCCCGCGCACCCCCGCGCCGATGGCCCAGCACTCGAAGCCGGTCCAGCCGGTCGGGACCGCCGAGCCGGCCGAGCGCGCCGGGAGGGTCCGCCAGGGCACCGGCCTGCTGCTCCTGCACGGCTCCAACTACGGCGCCTGCCGCGACTTCAGCCGCCAACTCGCCGACGCCGCCGCCGAACTGGGCTGCGACACCGAGACCGCCCCGCTGGACGCGTACGCCGACGGCCTGCCCACCGACCGGCTGGTGGTGATCACCGCCGCCTCGTACAACGGCCAACCCACCGACGACGCGGCCGAGTTCGTCCGCCGGCTGCGCGAGGCCCCGGACGGCGCGGCCGACGGCGTCGAGTACGCCGTGCTCGGCATCGGCGACCGCACCTACGCCGCCACCTACCAGCGCATCCCCACCCTGATCGACGAGCGGCTCACCGCCCTCGGCGGCACCCGGCTGCTCGACCGCGCCGAGGCCGACGCCTCCGGCGATCTGGCCGGCACCGTCCGGGAGTTCACCGAGGCGCTGACCGACCTGCTGCTGGTGCGCCACGGCGACGCCGACGCCGCGACCCGGCCCCGGGAGGAGGCCGGGTACACGGTGACCGAGCTGGTCGGCGGCCCGCTGCACGCACTGGCCACCCGGCACGGCATGAGCGAGCTGACCGTCACCGCAGTCGACAGCCTGACCGACCCCGGCTACCACCGGGTCAAGCGCCTCGTCCGGCTGGCGCTGCCCGAGGGCGCCGAGTACCGGACCGCCGACCACCTCACCGTGCTGCCGGCCAACGACCCCGCCCTGGTCGAGCGCGCCGCCAAGCTGCTCGGCGCCGACCCGGAGACGGTGCTCGGCATCGTCGCCCACCGGCGCACCGGCCTCGCCGTCGACCGCCCGCTCACCGTACGGGAGTTGCTCACCCACCAGGTCGAACTGCAGGACCGCCCGACCGCCGAACAGCGCGCCGCGCTCGCCGCGCTCAATCCCTGCCCGCCCGAGCAGGCCGCCCTGCGCGCACTGCCCGCGGACGACCCGCGCACCCTGCTCGACCTGATCGAGGACCATCCGGCCCTGCGGGAGGCGCTCAGCTGGCCCGTCCTGCTGGACCTGCTGCCGCCGATCCGGCCCCGGCACTACTCGATCTCCTCCTCGCCCGCGTCCCCGTCCGCCGGCGCGCAGGACGGCGCCGGCACCCGCGAGGTCGACCTGATGGTCTCGGTGCTCAGCGCGCCGGCCCGCTCCGGCCGGGGCACCTACCGGGGCACCGGCTCCGGCTACCTGGACCGGCTGGCCGTCGGTGACACCGTCCTGGCCAGGGTCCAGCCCTGCCGGGAGGCGTTCCGGATCGGCCACCGCACCCCCGTGGTCATGATCGCCGCCGGCACCGGCCTGGCGCCCTTCCGCGGCGCCGTCGCCGACCGTCGCGCGCTGCTCGCCTCGGGAACCCGGCGCGCGGACCTCGCCCCGGCGCTGCTGTACTTCGGCTGCGACGCCCCGGACGCCGACTACCTGCACCGCGCCGAGCTGGAGGAGGCCGAACTGGCCGGCGCGGTCTCGATGCGGCCCGCGTTCAGCGAACGGCCGCAGGACGGGCGGCGCTTCGTCCAGGACCGCATCGCGGCCGAGGCGGCGGAGGTCTGGGCGCTGCTCGCCGCCGGGGCCGAGGTGTACGTGTGCGGCGACGGCGCCCGGATGGCGCCGGGCGTGCGGGCGGCCTTCCGGGCGCTCTACCGGGAGCACACGCCGGGCGCGGACGAGCAGCAGGCCCAGGACTGGCTGCAGGGCCTGGTCGAGGCCGGCCGCTACGTCGAGGACGTCTACGCGGGCTGAGCGCCCCGAACGTGACACCCCGACGGTCGTCCGCCCGCCGTATCTGCTCCGGCGCAGCGGGCGGACGACCGCTCAGGGGCGCAGCAGGGCGTCGATCCGCGCCGCCACGGACAGCAGCTCCCGGTCGGCCAGCCGGGGCCCGATCAGCTGGACCCCGACCGGGGCGGACCCGTCGACCGGCAGCGGAATCGTCAGCGAGGGCAGGCCCGCGGTGGCCGCCGGGGAGGTGTTGCGGATCAGGGTGTGGAAGGTGGGCACGTCGCGGCCGTTGAGCGGTAGGCTGTCCTCGTGCCGGCGCAGCGGCCGGGCGCACACCGGGACGGTGGGACTGAGGACCGCGTCCAGCCCGTGCGCGCCGAACAGCTCGGCGTAGGCGTCCTGCAGGGCGCGGCGCGCGTCCAGCGCCCGGCGCAGGCCCTCGGGCCCCGGGTGACCGGGGGCGGTGGGCAGCGCGGTGGCCCAGAGCAGCGCCGCGATGTCCGGGTCACCGACCGCGGCGATCACCTCGGCGGCGCTGAGTCCGGCGCGGTGCTCGTCGAGGTAGTGCTCCAGGGCGGCGGCGAACTCGCCGAAGACGAGCGGGAATCCGATCCGGGCGTCGGCCTCGGCCAGCTGCGCCGTGTCCACCGGGACCCACTGCGCCCCCGCCGCGCCGAGCCGCTCGACGACCGTCTCCCAGCAGGCCTGGACCGGGCCCTCCAGGTCCTCGGCGAACACCTGCCGGGGCAGCCCCAGCCGCAGCGGCCGCCCGGGTGCCCGGAGCGCCGTGGCCTCCCCGGTGACCAGGGCGTCCAGCGCGGTGAGGCGCTCCAGCGAGCGGGCCATCAGCCCCGGGGTGTCCCGGGTGGTCGACAGCGGGGTGACCCCCGCCGAGGAGTAGCGCCCGGCGCTGGGGCGCAGACCGTAGACCCCGTTGAGCGCGGCCGGGATGGTGACCGAACCGCCGGTGTCCGTGCCCAGCCCGGCCTCCGCCACGCCCGCCGCCACCGCGGCCGCCGTCCCGCCGCTGCTGCCGCCCGCGAACAGGTCCGGGTCGGTGGCGTTCCCGACGGCCCCGAAGGTGTGGTTGCACGAGGTGGCCCCCAAGGACAACTCGTGCATGTTGGTCTTGCCCAGCACGATCGCGCCGGCCGACCGCAGCGCCGCGACCACGGGCGCGTCGGCGTCCGGGACGAAGCCGGCGAGCGCGGGCGTGCCCGCGGTGTTGGGCAGGCCGGCGACATGGATGTTGTCCTTGACGACCAGCGACCACGGTGCGGGCCCGCCCTGCTCGTCCCGGCGGGCGGCCTCCGCGAGCGCCCGCTCGGCGTCGAGCGTGATGAACGCGTTGAGGTGCCGGACGGTACCGGCCCGGTCGAGCGCGGCCGACACGAGCGCCTGTGCGGGCCCCGGGCCCGCGGTCTCCGGCTGGGCCATGGGGGGTGGGCTCCTTCGCGCTTGCACCGGTCCGCACCCCCGCGGGCGCGGGCGTGACCGGGTGACGGGTGATCACACCGTACCGGGGCCGGACGGCCCGGCGGGAGCCGGGCTCCGCCGTCGAACACGGGTTCCGCTTCGTGGCGGCAGTGCCGGGCTACCACTACCGGCGCGGGGGCGCCGACTGGATCCTGCTCTTCTTCGAGCCCGTCGAACGACTGGCGCTCCTGACCTTCGACTGGAGCTGACCCCGCCCCGCTCCGGTGCGGACCCGCCCGGAGTGCCGGTACCGACGACAACTCCGGCTGAACCAAAGGACCTTGCCGACGTACTGCTGAACGCTGGGTGGGCTGGTCCCGTGTGGGAGTCGCACCGCCGGCAGTGGTTGACGGCGACTGAAGGGACGGCCCGGTGTTCCGGCTACGGCTGTGGGCGGAACTGGATGACGGCGTGGCGGCCGTTGGTGCGCCACGGGGTGGCGGTCGCGTCGAGACGGGTCACGGTGTCGGCGTCCAGGCCGACGATCACATCGGACTTCAGGGTCCGCAGGGCCGCCACGGCGGTGGGGAAGTGGCCCGCGGCGTCGGGGAACGGGGTGGTCGGGGGCCAGAGCCGGTCGCCCACCAGGCGGCGGTAGTTGAGGTCGCCCTTGAGGATCGTCAGTGCCGCGCCCGCGAGTTCGGCCCGGAGGTCGGCGGGCAGGTCGTGGTACGGGAGCGGCGCGCAGAAGAACGGATGGGTGCGGACGGCGAGGGTGCCGCCGCCCATCGCCCGCCAGAGCCGGTCGCCGACGGCCGCTGCCACCGGCGAGGGGGCGGTGCGCAGGCGGGTGAGCGAGGCGAGGACGTCGGCCGTGGTCGCGTCCGACACGAAGTACGGCTGCGGCTTCACGTAGAGGGCCACCTCGGCGGCCAGGCCGCTGGTCAGGAGGTGGTCGATCAGCACGAGGTCCGGCAGCAGCTCCCGGCCGGCGTTGTCCGCGATGACGCAGACCCGCCCGCCCCCGGCCCGTCGCAGCTCGGCCCAGAGCCGTGCGCTGTCGTCGGTGAGCAGTTCGGAGGCGGCCGGGCCGCCGGGCTGCGCCGTGAGCTGGAAGCTGAGGTCGGCGCGGTTGCCCCACAGTGCGGAGGTCAGCAGCGCGTCCGCCCGCCGGGCCGCCGGGAGGTCGTCGAGTTCGCTCAGCGCGGCCAGTTCGCCGTCCACGGCAGCCCCGGCCAGCTCGGCGTCCTTGAACGGTGCGAACGGGTCGACGCCCTGCCAGGCGCCGGGCCGGAAGTACCCGGTGGCGTCGAGCAGCCGCCGGTAGAAGTAGCTCTCCGCCCACAGGAACGGCGCCTCGCCCCACGGCCTGCCCCACAGGCCCTCGCCCCACCGCCGCCACCGGGCGGCGTCCGGAGCGTCCTCGCCCAGCGGCTCCAGGACACCGGTGGTGCTCTCCGTCAGCAGCCGCTCGACCGCCGCCCGCTCGGCCGGGCCGTACGGCAGGGCGTCGAGGACCTCTCGGACGAGCCGGGGGTGGCGCTCGTGGAAGACGCCCCGGGCGAAGGACCCGGGGACGTCACTGCGGATCACGGGGGCGTGCGACACGGGCTCGTCTTCCTGGTCGTACGGGGCTGGGGCGGGGCCGTGGTGGTGGCCGGCTGCAGCCGAGCGTAGACGATCACGAGCCGAGGGCGGGCGGGGGAACGTCGGGCGAGAAAAGTGTTATCCGGCTGCTCGTCGGGCGCTCTCCTGGGCGTGGGAACGAACGCGCAAGGCCGCGGCAGAGGGTATGCGGCCGGCACGCGGGGTTCGAGATGGGGCGCTCCGCTCGGAGAACGGGAGTCTCCGGGCCCGCGTTCGTTCCCACGGCGCCCGGTCGGATCGTCCCGTCCGTCCGACGCCGCCCGGCGGTCCGCAGGCGTTCCCCCACGGCAGCGGACCGCCGGGCCCTCGGGGCTCGTCAGGCGCGCTGGAGCCGCCATACCTGCTCCTCGCCGGTCTCCGCCGGGGCGATCGCCTCGGCCGGGCGGCGCAGGTGCTCGGTGAAGCCGAGCCGGACCGGGATGGCGCGGCTGGCGTGGTTGGCCGGGTCGTGGATGATCTCGACGAAGGCCACACCCGGGAGCCGGAAGGCCTGCTCGGTGAGCGCCCGGGCGGTGCGGGTGGCGATGCCGCGGCCGGTGGCGCCGGGGTGCAGCCAGTAGCCGATCTCCCGGCCGCCCTCGGGGGTGTCCTCGCGCCGGAACAGTCCGCAGGCGCCGACGATCGCCCCGTCCAGCAGGATCGCGTAGGTGAAGTCCCTGCCGCTCTCCCACAGCGTCTGCCGCTTGGCCAGGAACTCGGTGGTCTTCGCCAGACTGTGCTCGGCGACCCACGGCATCCAGGGCCGCAGGTGCTCCAGCGACTCCTCGATGACCCGGAAGAACTCGGGGAGGTCCGCCTCGCCGCGGAAACGGCGCAGCGTCACCTCGCCCAGGACGATTTCCGGCTCTGCTCGCTCCATCGGCTCCATCAGCTCCACCTTGTGCTCCATCCACGGAGGATGTCCGCTACGCCGATGCCCGTGCAACACGATTACGGCGCTCGCGCAGCTGGTACAGCAGGGCGCCGACGCCGGCCGCGACCGCGGAGATGACGATCAGCGAGACGTCGGCGGTGCCCACCATGGCGAGGTCGAAGCGGGGGTTCTCGGCGGACTCGGTGAACTCCGGGTCCACCAGACCGTCCGGGTCCTCGGTGACGCTGACCCGCTCGCCCGCCGTGTCGGCGGAGCCGCAGCTGACGGACTCCGTGCGTTCCGGGGCACCGTCGTAGCGCACGGCGCACGAGTAGCTGGTGGTCTTGCCGTGGATCACCCGGACGGCGACGACGGTGCCCGGGTGGGTCGTGCCGCGCATCGACAGCACGGTGGACTGGGTGGTGTTCATGCTCAGCAGCGGCACCGCGACCAGCGGAGCCACCAGCAGCGCCAGCGCCAGAACCCGCAGCACCCCGGACTGGCAGAGGCACACCAGGGTGTAGATCAGACCGATCGCCCCGGCGAGGACCAGCCCCAGCGACGGGAGGAGGAACCACGCCCCGAACGCACCGAGCGCCCCGCCGAGCGGCAGCAGCACGGCCGCCGCCGGGATCCACAGCGCCGTCAACAGCGGCCGCCGCGGCCACGGCGCGTCGTTCTTCCCCTGCCGATCGCCGGCCCGGCCGGCCCGGCCGTTTCGGCGGTGCGGCTGCCCGGGAGTCTGCTGCCCGGGCGTCCCGTAGTGCGTCATGGCGGGAGATCCTGCCAGGTCAGCCCGGGGGCGGGCGGAGCCGGGGAGATTCCTTTGCCGGAGCGGCCGGCTTGTGGAGGTCCCCGGGGGGACCGGTGGAAGCCGGTCACACGGCGCGGACCGGGACCAGCACGCAGGGCCCTGAGCGACGGCCTGTCCGAGGGACCGGGCATGACCGGGGGCGAGCCCAGGACGAGGCCGGTTGATCGAGGGCGGCTGACCGGGGGTGGCGGTGGGGGAGGGTTCCGCCGGGTCAGACGGTGGGCGCGGATGCCGGGTCGAGGGTGGTGTCGAGCCAGTCGAAGGTGACCTGCTGGAACCGTGCCATGGCACCCATGTGGCAGTGCTCGCCCGCGCCCTCGGCCTCGGAGAGGGTGATCAGGGTGTGGGGGCAGGTCAGTGCGGCCCGGACGCGCTGGGGCTGGCCGCGGAAGAACTGGTCGTCCTCGGCGTCCAGGACGAGGGTGGGGCAGTCGATGAGGTGGGCGACGCCGTCGAGGGTGTAGTCGACGGTGCGGCGGAGGTAGTCCGCGACGGAGTCGGCGCCGAACGCCCACACGCCGTTGCGCAGGGCCCAGCGGAGCTGGGTGCTGGCCTGCATGAGCAGGTCCAGGACGGGTTCGGCGAGGTCGTCGCGCCCGGTCTCGACCCACTCCCGCAGGAACGGCGGCATGAGCCGGGTGTGGGCGTCGTGGTAGTCGTACAGGCCGTCGTCCAGGATCAGGGCGGCCAGCCGGTGTTCGTGGGCGGCGGCGCGGGCGGTGAGGTAGCCGCCGAGGCTGTAGCCCAGCAGCGCGAGCCGGTCGGGGGCGATCTCGGGGCGGGTGAGCGCGTAGTCGATCACCGGGGTGACCACGGCCTCCCAGTCCGGGCGGAAGGCCAGGCCCTGCTCGCGGAGGACGGCGCCCTGGCCGGGGCCGTCGTAGGCCAGCACGTTGTAGCCGCGGCGCAGTGCGGCCGCGCCGATGACGAAGTAGGCCTCCTCCAGGGTGGAGTCGAAGCCGCTGGTGAAGACGACGGTCGGACGGGGGCGGCCGGAGTCGTCGACGAGGAAGAGGTAGCCGGGCAGGCTGGTGTCCTGGTAGGGGATGCGGACGGCCTCGACGGGGGTGTCCATCAGTGTCGCGGCGGTCGCGAAGGTCTCGCGGGAGAGCGCGGAGAGGGTCTTGACCTCGGGGTCGTGGGCGGGGTCGTCGCGGCGGTAGAACTCGGCGGTGCGGTAGTAGTTCGACGCGCGCAGCAGGGCTTCGCGGGCGCTGACCCGGTGGCCGGCCGTGAGGGCGCGGGTGCCGATGGCGTGGACGCGCTGCGCGGTGTTCTTCCACTCGCGAAGCCAGGCCTCCTCGTCGCCCTCGCCGACCGTGCGGAGGGTGGTCAGGACCTCGCCCAGGTCGGCGCCGCCGTCGTTGGCGAAGCCGGCCGCGCGCAGCGCCTCGAAGGAGAACGACTCGTCCTCGTACAGGAATCGCATGGTGCACCCCGGATCTCTAGTCGAGACGGAACGGTTCCGTCTCGCCTTCGATGTCGACGATAGACCTCTGCTAGACGAGACGCAACCGTTCCGCCTCGTGTAGGTTCGGGGCATGCCCAGCTCCTCCACGCCCCAGCCCCCGGTTCCCGCCCCCGGCTCTGCCTCCGCCCCGGCCCCCGCCCACGCCCCCGCCCGCGGCCGTACCGCCGGGCGCAGGCTGCCCGGCGGGCCGGTCCTCCAGGACTCGGTGACCGAGGCGATCGCCGCCGCGTTCTTCGAGGAACTCGCGGCGGCCGGCTACGCCCGGCTGTCCCTGGAGGCGGTCGCCAAGCGGGCCGGCGCGGGCAAGGCGGCCATCTACCGCCGCTGGACCTCCAAGCTGGAGATGACCGTCGACCTGGTCTCCGCCGTCGCCGTCGACGCCTCCGGGAACGCCGACACCGGAACCCTGCGCGGCGACGTCCTCGCCTTCCTCACGGAGGTCGCCGACGCGCTGAACCAGCGGCTCCCCGCCAGGATCATCCCCGACCTGATCGCCGAGGGCGGCCGCAACCCCGAACTCGCCGAGGCGCTGTTCAGCACCGTCCGCGACACCCGGCGCGGCAAGGCCGCCGAGCTGCTGGAGCGGGCGGTCGGCCGCGGTGAACTCCCCGCCGAGGTGGATCGGGAGCTCGCGCTCGACCTCCTGGCCGGCCCGCTCTACTGGCGGCTCGCGGTCACCCACACCCCGACCGCCCCCGACTACCTCGACCGCCTCACCGACAAGCTGCTCGCCGCCTTCAGCGCCTGACGCCTGGTCCAGAGCCTGACGTCTCGTCCAGGGCCTGGCGTCTTGTCCAGGGCCTGGCACCTCGTCCAGGGCCCGACGCCCGGCTCCGGGCGCCGCGAAAAACCGTTTGGCGGACCCCGGCGGCCGGTGCTACCTTTCCGGAGGCCGTGCGAGAGAACAAGGAGGTGGTACCCGTGAACGCGATATCGACATGGGTGCTTCCCTCCGGGGTCACGGTCGGGCGATAGGTCGTCCGGGAGCGCCTTCACGAGCACTCCCGAAAGGCACGACCATGCACTTCACTTCCGAGCTGCGCCACGGCAACGGCGTCCTCGAACGCGACTTCACCCTCGGCGAGATCCCCGGCACCCTCTGGACGCCCGAGGCTGCCCCCGCTCCGCTGATCCTGATGGCCCACAACAACGGCCTGCCCCGGCACGAGCCCCGGCTGGTCGCCCGGGCCCGGTACACCGCGGCGCAGGGCTACGCGCTGGTGACCATCGACGCCCCCGACTGCGGCGAACGCCCCCGGTCCGCCGCCACCGACCAGACCCGCGCCGAGCTGCGCCGGGCGATGCAGGCCGGCGAACCGGTCGACGAGATCTTCGAGTCCCTCGTCGGCCCGCTGGTCGACAACGCCGCCCCGGAGTGGCTCAGCACCCTGGACGCCGTCCTCGAACTGCCCGGGATCGGCGGTCCGGTCGGGTACTCGGGGTGGACCGCCCTCGGCATCCGGCTGGCGGCGACCGAACCGCGCATCGCGGCCGCCGGCCTCTTCGCCGGGGGCTACGTGCCCCGCGCCCTGCGCGAGGAGGCCCGGCAGGTCACCGTTCCGCTGCTGTTCCTGCTGCAGTGGGACGACGAGGGGAACCCCCGGCAGCGGGCCCTGGACCTCTTCGACGCCTTCGGCAGCACGGAGAAGACGATGCACGCCAACATGGGCGGGCACGTCGGCACTCCGTGGTTCGAGCAGGAGGACGGGGGCCGGTTCTACGACCGGCATCTGAGGTGAGGCCGGGTCGTCAGGCCGACGCCGGATCGTAGAGCGCGTACGTGATGACGTCCGCCACCGCCCGGAAGCACGGGCGGTGGCGGACGCCTGCTCGGACCGTGAGCCTGGTCAGACCAGCGCGGCCTCGACCAGGTCGGCGGCCCTGGGCGCGCCGGCGCCCGCGCGGACCTCCGCGCTCAGCTCGGCCAGCCGGGCCGCCACCGCCGGGTCGGTGGTCAGCTCCAGCACGGCGGAGCGAAGAGCGGCGGGGGTGGCGAGGGCGGTGTCCAGCCGGCGTGCGACGCCGAGTTCGACCAGCCGGTCGGCGTTCTCGAACTGGTCGGCGGCCTGCGGCACCGCGACCATGGGCAGCCCGCAGTACAGGCCCTCGCTGCACCCGCCCATCCCGGCGTGGGTGATGAACGCGTCGGCCTGCTGGAGCACCGCGAACTGGGGCACCCACGCGTGCACTTCGACGTTGGCCGGGATCGGGCCCAGCTCGGCCTGGTCGGTCGCACTGCCGACCTGGAGCACGACGTGCCAGCCGGGCAGATCGCCGAAGGCCTCCAGGCACGCGCGGTAGAAGGCGGGCTGGTGGGTGAAGGCGGAGCCGAGGGAGACCAGCAGCACCTTCCCCGCGTCCTGCGGCCGGGTCCAACTCCCCTGGTGCTCCCGGTTGTCGAGGCAGGGCCCGGCGAAGGAGAAGACCTCCGGGTCGACCTGGTCGATCCGGGACTGGAGCGCCCGCGGGATCAGCGAGATCCCGCGGTCCGGCTTCAGCATGTACGTGAAGATGTCGCGGGGCGGTACCCCGTTGTCGGCCAGCCACTGCGCGAAGCGCTCCGGAACGCCCTCCGCCTCCAGGGTCTTCATGACCGTCCGGTACGGCTCCGCGTCGGGGTTCGGCGGGGCGACCCTGGACGGCGAGATCAGCAGGGACGGCACGCCCCAGCCATCGGCCAGGACCCGCCCCGCGTACGCCATGAAGTCGTACAGGACGAGGTCGGGCCGGTCGTCCTGGAACGCCTCCCGGAGACGGGGCAGCATCGCCTGCGCCTCCCCGAAGATCATGCCGTGCACATTGGTCCCGGGGGCGACCGCTCCCTGGAGGACCGTCAGGCCCGTGTCATGGGGTACGAACCGGGCTCCGGTGGCCTCGATCTGCTCGGCGAACGACGGGTCGTTGACATAGCTGACCCGGTGGCCACGGGTGACCAGCTCCCGGATCAGGTCCAGGCTGGGATTGACGTGGCCGTGTGCCGGGATGTTCACCATGGCGATGTGTGCTGGGCGGGGCATGTCGCATCCTCTTCTCGTACGTCGTCAGAATCCTGCGCGCCGGGTTCTGACGTTACGTCAAGTCGTCTGCCGGGTGACGGGTAGGGTGGCGGAATGGACGAGTCCGCGGTGCCTCCCGAGCCGGGACCTGGATGAGACGCAGGAGTTCTACGGCCGCCTCGGCTTCGCGCCCCGCGGCCGCTGGGACGGGCCGGACGGCCACCTGATCGTCGTCCGCGGCACCGTGGAACTCCGCTTCCGCCCTGAGCCGGGGGTGAATCCTCTCGCCACCGCGGGCAGTTGCCGCTCAGCCGGCCGGGTGGGGCCCGGGGGTCGGGTCCGGCTGCCGGAAGGCCGGACGGAAGGGGGGCGAGCCGGCCGCGGTGCGGTAGGCGTCGCGCCAGGGGCCGGGGTCCGCGCCGAGGGCCTGGACGATGTCCGCGAGCAGTTCGACGTCCAGGCGTCGGCGTCCGCTGCGGAAGCAGTCGTACACCGTGATCCGTCCTGGTGTGCGCTCCTCCGCCGGGACGCCGCGAGCCGCCCGGGCGGAGCTGATCCGTCGGACGATGGTCGAGAAGGACGGACTGCCGGCCTCCTCCCGGAGCAGGGTGAGGAACTCGGCCAGTTCGTCCAGGGAGTGTGAACGGGTCGGTGCCGTCGAGGGGCCGGCTTCGGCTGCCCGGCAGGTGCACGGGATCGCCGCCGTGCGCATGGGTGACCTGGTCAAAACTCCGTCCTCCCTACGCCGGGCCTGCGTGAACAGCCTCTGTGTGCCGGGGGGTTGATGTCAACTGATGTGAATCATCTGGCGGGATCCATACACCCTCGCTTGTTCGGGATCGTTCGGAATGCTGCCCAAGTTCGCACCCGTATTGCCAGGATGGCGGCTCCCAGCAGATGTGACTGACGTCAGAGAGGGAGGTGTCGGACCTCATGAAGTCCGCCCGAAAGATCATCTCGGCCCTGGCACTCGCGATCGGCCTGAGCGTCTCGTTGCCGGCCGCCGCCGCCCAGGCGGACCCGGCGAACCCGCAGCCCTACGCCTACGGCTACCTCGCGGCGCTCGCCCGCCCGGCCGGCGGCGGCCCCAACGGCACCTACTACTGCATGGACGAGTACCGGCAGACCAACGGCGACGGCCGGCCGGTCGTGCTCCGCCCGTGCGACGGCGCCTGGAACCAGTTCTGGTTCGTCGCGGAGGACGGCCTCATCCACAGCACCAACGACGGCCGGTGTCTGTGGGGCCACGTTCCGAGCGGCCCGTCCGACAGCCCGGGGGCCAAGGCTGTGGGGTGCAACGCGGGTGACCCCAACCAGCGGTGGACGTTCAACACCGACCGCAGCGTGTGCAACGCCGTCGGCGCCTGCCTGACCTACGTCGGTAACCAGGGCCCGAGGTCCTCCTACGCGCTCTGGACGCTGGGGCGCAACGCCGGGGCGGGGGCGACCCAGGAGTTCGACTGGCACCACTCCGACAGCGACCGCCCGATCAACCCCAAGATCTAGCCGGCTCATGAGGATCCTGGGTGCCGGCCCCGACGTGAGTGGTGGGGCCGGCACCCAGGTTCGTCCACCGAGGCAACAGCCGACCCGCTGCTGCGGCACCGTCAAGAGGAGCACCTGACACCCCGCCCGGGCCGTCGCGGGACCGAGGGGTCGACCGACCCGGGGCCGGACAGCCCCTCGGCACGCCCTCCGTGGGCCTACTGACGCTGCCCGGAGAGCCGACGGAAGTCCGGGTGGGTGCGCAGGAGTTCGGGGTAGGTGCCGGCGGCGGAGGTGGTGCCGTCGGCGAGCATGACGACACTGTCGGCGGCCTCGATGGTGGACATCCGGTGGGCGATGACGAGGAGGGCGCACTCCTTGCGGAGGCTGTGCATGGTGACGGTCAGGGCGGCCTCGTTGGCCGGGTCCAGGTGGGCGGTGGGTTCGTCCAGCAGCAGCAGTCGGGGGCGGGCGAGGACGGCGCGGGCGATGGCGATCCGCTGCCGTTCGCCGCTGGAGAGCCGGACGCCGCGTTCGCCGACCTCGGTGTCGAGGCCCTCCGGCAGGCGGTCCACCTTCCGGGTGAGGTTGACGAGGTCGAGGACCTGCCAGAGCCGTTCGTCGGTGGCCTCCGGGGCGGCGTAGCAGAGGTTGTCCCGCAGGGTGCCGTGCAGGAGGGGGCAGTGCTGTTCGACCCAGGCGATGTGGGAGCGCCATTCGGCGAGGCCGAGGTCGGCGGCGGGCCGTCCGTCGATCCGGAGGGTGCCGCTCCAGGGCTCGTAGAACCGGTTGATCAGGGCGAAGGTGGTCGACTTGCCGGCCCCGGACGGGCCGACCAGCGCCACGAGGGCGTGCGGGGGCACGGTGAGGGAGAGCCCCTGGAGGACGGGTGCGTCGGGGCGGTAGCCGAACCGGAGGTCGCGGATCTCCAGTGCGGGTGCGGGTGCGGGTGCGGGTGCGGGGGCCGTGGTCGGCCTCGGCGACGGGGCGGCACGTCGGATCGCGGCGGGGGCGCTGTCCTCGACGGGCAGCGCGTGGACCTCCCGGATGCGTTCGGCGGAGCCCTTGGCCCGGTTCACCGAGGCGATGGGAAAGGTGAACGGGGGCCGGGGAAGCCGTTCGCAGCCTCGAAATGGATTCTCATCTGCTTTACCGGGGAGTGTAGTTCTCTCTCCCGTCCGGATTCCGTCATGAAACTTCGACGTGTACCTACGTACGGCATTGTCGTCCCCTCGTTCGGGGCCGTCCGGCCGACTTCAGGGCAGCACCCGCCAGGTGGGCTCCAACGGCAGGACGTGTCCGACCAGCGTCTCGACGTCGGCCGCGTGGGCCCGGAGGGGCCGCTTGGTGGGCCTGTGACGAAACGGTCATGTTGCGGTGGAAGCGCGCTGATACCGGCTTCCTAGCGTGGCGACGCCTTGATGTCGTTCGAAGGAGTTGCCGTGATCACCGAGCCGTTGGCGGAACGGACCACGAGGGCCGTCCGGCGTCGTGCTGTGGAGGGGAAGCGGGCCTCGCGTGGTCGCCTGGTGGCGGTCGACGTGCTGCGGGCCCTGGCGGTGTTCGGGATGGTGTGGATGCACTTCGTGCCGACCGGCTGGCTGGAGCCGACACCGCCCGGGCAGGCCTGGCCCGGGGTGCTGGAGTGGCTGAACGGATTCCTGGACACCCGCGCCCGCAGCGTGTTCTTCCTGCTGGCGGGTGTGTCGGTCGCGCTGATGACCGGCGGTGCCCGGTCGTTCGCCGGGGCGGCGATGCGGCGGGCGCGGGGGCGGATCGCCGTGCGGGCCGGGGTGCTGTTGCTGCTGGGCCTGGCACTTGAGCAGGTGTCGGGGAAGGGCAACATCATCACCGCCTACACCGGGTGGCTGCTCTTCCTGCTGCCGTGGACGCGCGTGCGGGCGCGCCTGCTGTTCGCCGCGGCGGGGGTGTGCGCGGTGGCCGCGCCGGTGTTCCAGATCCTGCGGGCGAACCAGGGCCGGGACTGGGGCTTCCTGCCGCCGGTCGGGCCCGGCGCGCCGGAGCTGCCGCAGGGCCTGGCGGTGCTCGTGCACCCCGGCGAGTGGCCGGCGGTGTTCCAGTCGTACCTGTTCAACGTGGACACGTTCTACGCGCTGCCCCTGCTGCTGGCGGGCCTGGCGATCGGCCGGCTGGACCTGGGCGAGCGCGCGGTGCGAGTGCGCATGGCGGTCACCGGCGCCGGGATCGCCGTCGGCGGCTGGCTGGCCTCCTGGCTGACGCTCGGTCCGCTGGGGCTGGGTGCGGCGATCGACCGGTTCCAGGGCGAGCTGATGGCGCCCCCGCCGATGCCGCCCGTCCCGGTGGGCGCCGACGGTGCGCTCCCGGACGTGCCGCCGGCGCTGCCCGAGCCGCCGCCGATGCCGAAGGTGCCCTGGGCGGAGCTGTGGGCGATGTCCAAGCCGGGCCCGGGCATCGCCGAGTACAGCGCGCTGCAGATCGTCTGGATGATCGGGGTGTCCCTCGCGTTGCTGGGCGGACTGCTCCTGCTGACGGACCGGCGGGTCTGGCAGCGGGTGCTGTGGCCACTGGCCGCGATGGGCTCGATGGCGATGACCTGGTACTTCGTCCAGGACGTGATCACCAGCCGCTTCCTCGGTACGGGCCCCGGCGGCTTCGGCCACGCACCGCAATCGCTGGTCCCGTACCTGCTGTTCGCGGTGGCGGCACTGGCCGGCTCGGTGCTGTGGCGGCGTTTCTTCCGCCGCGGCCCGCTGGAGGCCCTGGTCCACCGGGTGACTACCGCGGTGGTGCCTCGCCGCGACGGCTGAACCGCTGCGGCTGAACCGCGACGGCTGAACCGCGACGGCTGAACCGCTACGGTGGGCGGTGTCCGAGCGGACACCGCCCACCGTAGCCGTACTAGCGCGTGCCGACCGGGGGCAGGCGTTCCAGGATGCGTTCCATCCCGCTGGTCCAGTTGGCCTCCAGGGCGATGACGGCCTGGTCGATGTCGCCGTCCAGCAGGCACTGGGCGATGCGTTCGTGCTCCTCGGCGGCGCGTTCCAGGATCTCGTGGTCGCCGACCACCACCCGCTCGTAGCGGTGCAGGGTGAGTTTCAGCGAGTCGATCATCTCGCGCAGCCGGGTGTTGGTGCAGCCGGAGAGCAGCAGGGCGTGCCAGGCGTCGTCGTAGCGCTCGATGGTGCCGTGCGGGGCCTGCGGGGCGGAGAAGGCGCGGGCCTCGGCGAGCAGCCGGGGGGCGATCGCGGACAGCTGGGCGGGGTCGCAGGTGCGCAGGGCGAGCGACTCCAGGGCGATCACGATGGCCGTGAGGTCGAGGAACTCCTGTTTGCCGGTGGGGGCGAAGCGGAAGCCCTTGCCGCGCTCGCTGGTGATGATGCCCTCGCGTTCCAGGCTGATCAGGGCCTCACGCAGGGGGGTTCGGCTGACGCCCAGTTCCTCGGCGAGCTGGACCTCGTTGATGGACTCGCCGGGGGTGAACCGGCCGCGGCCGAGCTGCTCCAGCAGTTCGTCCTTCACCTGCTCGCGCAGCGGACGCCGCTCGATCGCCATCGGGCTTCCCTTCCTCGTTCGTCCCGTAGAGTACCGGCCGCCGTCCGACCCCTCGTCAGGCCTTCTGTCAGGCCTCTCGTCGGGCTGGACGGTGCGGCCGGTCAGGCGGTTCCGGCGCCGTCCACGGGGATGACGGCGCCGCTGACGAAGGCGGCGGCGTCGCTGGCCAGGAAGGCGACGGTGCGGGCGATGTCCCCGGGCTGGCCGATCCGGCCGAGTGGGCGGTCGGCGGCGTCGGCGTAGAACGCGTCGGCGCTCTCACCGAGTTGACGGGCCTCCTCGGCGAGCATGCCGGTGTCGGTGTCGCCGGGGCAGACGCAGTTGACCCGGATGTTGTCCGGGCCGTGGTCGATGGCCATCGCCCGGGTCATGTTGACCACGGCGCCCTTGGAGGCGCAGTAGGAGATCGCCCGGCCGCCGCCCTTGATGCCCCAGCCGGAGCCGGTGTTGATGATGCTGCCGCCGCCGTTCGCGGCCATCAGCGGGACGACCAGGCGGCTGAGCAGCATGATCGAGCGGACGTTGACGGCCATCACCACGTCCCAGTCCTCGTCGCTGATCTCGGTGACGGTGGAGCGGCGGATGATGCCCGCGTTGTTGAACAGCACGTCCACGCCGCCGTGGTGGGCGACGGCGGTGCGCACGGCCTGTTCGCAGTCGGCGCGTCGGGAGACGTCGCAGCGGACGAAGGTGCCGCCGGTCTCCTTGGCCGCCTGCTCGCCGCGCTCGGCGTCCAGGTCGGCGAGGACGACGGCCGCGCCGAGTTCGGCGAGCAGGGCGGCGGTGGCCCGGCCGATGCCGGAGGCGGCGCCGGTGACGAGGGCGCGCTTGCCGTGGAGGTCGATCATGGGGGCTCCCTGAGAATGTGAGGCGGTCCGGGGGCAGGTGGTCAGGCGGTCCGGGGTCAGGCGGAGAGGCGGTAGACGGCGCTGGAGTGCCGGCCGGTGATCACCCGGACGTGCCCGGAGAAGGCATCGTCCAGGTGTGGGTCGCCGGTGTCCAGCAGCAGCGGGCGGCCCGCGAGGGCGGCGAGTTTGGCCTCGGTGGCGAGGACCAGCAGGCGCTCCCGGCCGGTGGCGCGCAGCAGTTCGGGGGTGAGCTGCTGGTTGCCGCGTCCGAGCAGGAAGCCCTGGCCGCCGATGGGGGAGAGGGCTGTCCAGGGGGTGGCGGGCAGGTCGCGCAGCTGGTCGGCGCGGGCGTCCCGGAGCAGGACCAGGGGTGGTCCGTCGGGCCGCAGCCGCAGCAGGTCGACGCCGGTGAGGCTGACCTCGGGGGCGCCGAGTGCGGTGGCGACGGCGTGGGTGGTGCTGCCGGGGCCGAGCAGCAGCAGCCCGTCGGGCCCGACCCGGTCGGCGACCTCGGCGGCGATCCCGCCCACGTCCGACGGATCGGCACCGGAGCTGCCGGTCTTGCGCTGCTGGACGCGGGTGGGCAGCACCGGGACGGTCAGCCGGCCGTACAGGCGGGTGTGGACCAGGCCCGCCCGTAGCGCCGCCTCGTCCCGGTCCACCACCTCGGCGGTCTCCAGGCGAGCGCTGCCGCGCGCCCAGGCGGTGGCCACCTCGGCGGCGGCGCGGGGGTGGACGGCGAAGACGGCGGAGTGCATCTTGACGCCGGCCGGGATGCCGAGCACGGGCACCCCGGGGTCCGGGCCGAGGGCGTCCAGGACGTCCCGGGCGGTGCCGTCGCCGCCGCAGAACAGCAGCAGTTCGGCGCCGGCCGCGACCAGGGCGCACACCGCGGCCCGGGTGTCGGCCGCGGTGGTGACAGCGGTGGTGACAGCGGTGGCGGGCCGGTGCACCACCCGCGCGGAGCGGCCGGCCGCGGCGGCTGCCTCCGCGCCCATCGGGCCCGCGGCGGTGAGCAGTTCGACGCCCCGGAGTTGACGCAGCGTCAGTTCGGCCCGGTGCGGGGCCTCGGGGCGGGCCCCGAGTGCGAGGGCCCGGCGCTGGACGTCGGCGCCGTCGCTGCCCTTGAGGCCGACCCGGCCGCCGAGTCCGGCGACCGGGTTGACCACCAGCCCGACCAGCGGTCCGGTCACGGCTGCTCGCCGAGGACCTTGCGGCGGTAGGCACGCCAGGTGACGGCCCAGACCTCCGGGTCGTCCAGCGGCTCGTGCCGGATCCGGTGCACGGTGGAGTTGTGCGGCGCGGTGCGGACGGTCTCCGGGTCCTCGTACGCCTCGCGGGCGACCTCGGCGAGGATCGCCGCGTACTCGTCGAGGTCGGCGCGGGAGTAGGACTCGGTGGGCTCCAGGGTCATCGGCTCGGGGACGATGTACGGGTGGTGGCTGGTCCAGTAGTGGGTGCCGAAGTCGGCGGCGCGGTAGCCGAGGTCCTCGCTGTGCAGGCCGGTGTCCTCGTTGAGCCGCTGCCAGCTGTAGCGGACCTGCTCGACCCGCGGCCGCCCCTCGGCGTACGGGACGGAGACGCCGCGGATCTTCCGCACCTGGTGCATCAGGTAGTTGTTGTTGAGCACGGCGGTCTCGGCCGCGGTGCGCAGGCCCTCGGCGCCGAGCGACATGATCCAGGCGTAGGCGCGCACCAGGTTGGGGACGACACCGAGGTAGGGGCGGATCTTGCCGATCGACTCCGGCCGGTCGTCGTCCAGTCGGTACCGCTTGCCGTCGAACTCGACGGTGGGGCCGGGCAGGTAGGGCGCCAGTTCGGCGGTGACGCCGCAGGCGCCGGCCGCCGGGCCGCCGCAGGCGTGCGGGGTGGAGAAGGTCTTGTGCAGGTTGAAGTGGCACAGGTCGAAGCCGGACTCGCGGGCGCGGGTGATGCCCAGGATGCCGTTGGCGTTGGCCTGGTCGTAGGCGCACAGGCCGCCGGCCTGGTGCACGATCCGGACGAACTCGGCGATCCGCGGATTGTAGATGCCGGTGTCCTCCGGGTTGGTGATGAGCAGGGCGGCCGTCCGGGGGCCGACGGCCGCGCGCAGCGCCTCGATGTCGGGGTAGCCGTCGGCGTCCGGGTGGAGGGTGATCACCGTGAACCCGGCGGTCCTGGCGCAGGCGGCGTTGGAGGGGTGGGAGAAGGCGGTGGTGATGATCTCGTCGCGCTGGGCGAGTTCGCCGCGGGCGGCGTGGTGGGCGCGGATCACCGAGATGTTGGTCCAGATCGCGGCACTGCCGGCGCCGGGCTGCAGGCTGACCCGGTCCATGCCGGAGATCTCCTTGAGCAACTGCTCCAGCCGGTGGACGAGTTCGAGCACCCCTTGGACGGTGGAAGGGTCCTGGGCGGGGTGCAGGGCGGCGATCCGGGGGTCGCGGACGAAGGTGTCGTTGACCTTGGGGCTGTACTTCATGGTGCAGGTGCCCTGGCCGACGTCCACGTTGAGGTCGGCGCCCAGGTTCTCCTGGGAGAGCCGCAGGTAGTGCCGGAGCACCTGTTGCTGGCCGAGTTCGGGCAGGGCGGCCGGGGTGGTGCGGCGCAGCGCGGCGGGTAGCAGGTCGGCCGGGTCGCCGACGGCGGCGGTGACGCCGGGCTCGGGCAGCGGCGGCAGCACGCCGCGCTCGCCGGGGGTGCCGAGTTCGAAGACCAGTTTCTCGTCCCAGCGGGCCTGGTGGAAGCGGCGCAGGGCGGGTTTGGCGGAGATCCGCGCAGCTGCGGTGTTCTGACGGTCCGTCATGTGACGATCTCCTCCAGCGCGTCGGCGAGGTGGTCGATGTCGGCCTGGGTGTGCAGCTCGGTGACGCAGTAGCGGCCCTCGTGCGGTCCGGCCGGGGTGCCGCCGTGCAGGCCTCGGGCCAGCAAGGCGGCGGAGACCTCGGCGGCGGTGGGCCCGCCGGGGTAGCGCACGGTGAAGTCGGCGAAGTGCACCGCCTCCGGGTCGGCCAGGTCCACCCCGGGCACCCGGGCGAGGCGCTGCCGGGCGTAGGCGGTGTTGGCGAGGATCGTCTCCCCGATCTCGCGCATGCCGTGCGGGCCCATCAGGGCGAGGTAGGCCCCGGCGGCGATGCCGTGCAGGGCGGCGGCGGTGCCGACCCACTCCTTGCCCTCCTCGCGCACGGCGAAGGAGGTGCGCTCGTACGCCACGTCGCCGAAGCCGTACTCGCCGGGCACCTCCGTCGGGGTGAGGCCGAACAGCCGGCTCGGGTACTCGGCGACCAGGCGAGGGTCGTCCGCCGAGCCGATGAAGCCCGCGTTGCCGCCGCCGTAGCTCGGGTGGATGCCGAGCGGCTGGAGGTCGCCGCAGGTGAGGTCGGCGCCGTAGGCGGCGGGCGGGGCGAGCACGCCGAGGCTGAGCGGGTTGGCGTGCACCACGGCCAACGCGCCTGCCGTGTGCGCGAGTTCGAGGTAGGTCGGTAGCTCTGGGTCGACCCGGCCGCTGTAGTCGGTCAGTTGCGCGTACACGGCGGCCACGTCGCCGCCCGCGAGTGCGGCCCGGACGGCCTGCGGCTCGGCGGCGACCGGCTCCACCGGGTGTACGCCCCGCACGTAGTCGTGGATCCGGGACACCCGGTCCGGGTCGGTCTCGCCGACGAGCAGCAGCCGCCGCCGCCCGGTGGCCCGGCCGGCCATCCGCAGCGCGGTGGCGGCGGCCTGGAAGCCGTCGTAGGTCGGCACGTTGACCACGTCGACGGCCAACAGTTCGGCCATCAGCGACTGGTACTCCCACAGCGCCTGGAAGCGTCCGTGGTCCTCGTACGGCTCCCCGGCGTAGGCGGTGAGGAACTCGCTGCGGTTGACGATCTCGTCGACCACGGCGGGTACGTGGTGCCGGTAGCAGCCCGCGCCGAGGAAGGAACGGCCTGGCGGCACCGCGGAGTTGCGGGAGAGCAGCTCCTCCAGGTGGGCGACCAGCCGAGCCTCGGAGTCGAAGGGGGCGGGCAGTCGCAGCGGGCGGTCGAGCCGGAGGTCGGCGGGGATGTCGGCGTAGAACTCCTCGACGTCCTTGGCGCCGATCGCCGCCAGCATCGAATCCCGTACGGCCGGGGCGGAGTTGGGGATGTACGGGTGGGTTCGGGGAACGCGTGCGGGCATCGTGTCACCTTCCGCGATTTCGGTCGGAAGCCTTGACGGCACTGTGCATGCTGAGTTCTGTATACAGCATTCGGCATTCACCAGTCGGGAGGCAAGATGTCCGCACCAACCCGGCACAGAAATCCTCAACTCGCCCGTGGACAGCGCGGATTCGGCCCGGCCCTGGACCGCCGCCGGTTCCTCGGCGCAGGCCTCGCCAGCGGCGCACTGCTGTTGGCCGGCTCCGCCGGCTGCGCCACGGGTGGGGCCGGCGGCCCGAGCGCCAAGCAGCTCGGCGGCAGCCCGAGCGCCACCCTCGGCGGGAAGATCACCATCTGGTCCTGGGACGTCGCGGCCAAGGCCATGCAGCGGCTCGGCAAGACCTTCGAACAGGCCCACCCGGGTACCACCGTCGACGTCGTCGACATCGGTTACGACAACGCCTACGACAAGATCACCGTCGGGCTCGGCGCCGGCAGCGGACTGCCCGACATCCTCACCGTCGAGGGCAGCCGGATCCCCAGCTACATCGGCAACTTCCCGAACGCCCTGGTCGACCTCACCAGCCGGGCCGCGAGCCTCAAATCCCAGTTCGCCGACGCCACCTGGCGCACCGTCACCGACGCCAAGGGCCGCGTCCTCGCACTGCCCTGGGACAGCGGGCCGTGCGCCCTGTTCTACCGCCGGGACCACTTCCAGCAGGCCGGCATCGACCCCGCCGGCCTGAACACCTGGGACGACTACCTCGCCGCCGGCACCACTCTGAAGAACGCCACCGGCAAGAAGCTGCTCATCCTGGACGCCAAGAAGGACACTTTCTTCGGCCAACTGCTCCAGCAGCAGGGCCAGTCCTGGTTCACCGACGGCAAGGTGGCCGTCGCCACCCCCGCCGCCGAACGCGCGCTCACCCTGCTGAAGCAACTCGTCGACCGCGGCCTGGTCGACTTCGAGGACGGCTGGGACGGCCTGGTCTCCGGCACCCACGACGGCAAGGCCGCCACCACCCCCACCGCCGCCTGGTGGGACGGCACCCTCACCGGCGACATGGCCGACCTCTCCGGCAGATTCGGCGTCGTCCCGCTGCCCGCCTTCACCCCCGGCGGCAGCCGCACCTCCAACAGCGGCGGCTCCACCCTGTGCGTCACCACCCAGAGCGGGAACCCGGAGACGGCCTGGGGCTTCCTCTCCTACCTGCTCACCGACAAGGCCAACCAGGCCTCGATGATGCGGCACGAAGGCCTCTTCCCGGCCTACCTCCCCGCCCTGGACGACCCGTACTTCCAGCAGCCCTCGCCCTACTACGGCGGCCAGCCCGCGATGAAGCTCTTCGCCGACCTCGCCCGCACCATCCCCGGCGTCGAGCGCACCTCCGACGACGCCAAGGCCGGCGACATCGTCACCACCGCCGTCAACCAGGTGCTCCACAACGGCGCCGACCCGGGCACCGTGCTGCGCTCCGCGGCCCGCCAGATCGCCACCGCGACCGGCCGCCCCACGGTCTCCTAGGAGGCGGGCGCCATGACCAGCAGTGCCCCGGCCGCCCCGCGCAAGCCCGCCACCCGCACCGCCCGGGCCCCCGGCCGCCGCCGCCCGCGCACCGCCGTCTGGCTGTTCGCCGGCCCCACCGCCGCCCTGTTCGCCCTCTTCTTCGCCTACCCCCTGGGCGCCAGCCTCTACCAGAGCCTCACCGCCCGCCGCGACGGCGTGGACGTCTTCGTCGGCCTCGACCAGTACCGCCGGCTGCTGGACGACCCGGCCTTCCTGCACTCCCTGGTCAACACCGGGCTCATCCTCGCCGTCCAGGTGCCGGTGATGATCGGCCTCGCCCTGGTGCTCGCCGTCCTGCTCAACCAGTCCTGGCTGCGCTTGCGCTCCGGCTGGCGGGCGGTCTTCTTCCTGCCCGCGATCACCACCCTGGTCGCCTACGCCGTCGTCTTCCAGGTGCTGCTGCGCACCGACGGCGGCCTCGCCAACCAACTCCTCCAGGCGCTCGGCCTCGGCCCGGTCGACTGGCTCAACTCGCCCACCTGGGCGCGCATTTCACTGATCGGCTCGGTCACCTGGCGGTGGACCGGCTACAACGCCGTCGTCCTGCTCGCCGGACTCCAGGCGATCGGCCGCGACCAGTACGAGGCCGCCGCCCTCGACGGCGCCGGCACCGTGCGCACCTACACCGGGGTGGTGCTGCCGCAGCTGCGGCCGGTGGTGCTGTTCTGCGTCATCACCTCCACCATCGGCACCCTCCAACTCTTCGACGAGAACTACGTGCTGACCCGCGGCGGCCCCGGCGACGCCACCCTCACCCCGGTGGTCTACCTGTACAAGGTCGGCTTCCAGCAGCTGGACTTCGGCTACGCGGCCGCCATCGCCTGGGCGGTGGTGCTGATCATCGCGGCGGTCTCGCTGCTGCAGTTCCGGCTCTACGGAAGGGAACGCCGCCGATGAGGGGACGACTCCTGGGCCGCGCCGCCGTCCTCACCCTGCTCACCCTCGGCGCCGTCGCCAGCCTGCTGCCCTTCGCCTGGATGCTGATCGCCGCCACCCACAGCAGCTCCGAACTCTTCCACGCCCCACCGCCGTTCCTGCCCGGCGGCGAGCTGCTGCGCAACCTGGTGCACCTCCAGCAGAGCATCGGCTTCGGCCGGGTGATGCTCAACAGCCTCGGCATCGCCGTCGTCCACACCCTGCTCAGCTCGCTGCTGTCCGCGATGTGCGGCTACGGGCTGGCCAAGTACCGCTTCCGCGGCCGCGGCCTGCTGCTCGGCCTGGTCCTGGCCACCATGATGATCCCGCTCCAGGTGCTGCTCGTCCCGCTGTTCCAGATGATGGCCAGCCTCGGCTGGATCGACAGCTACCAGGCCGTCATCCTGCCCTTCCTCGCCAACTCCTTCGGCATCCTGCTGATGCGCCAGAGCTTCCTGGACTTCCCCGACGAACTGCTGGAGTCCGCCCGGATCGACGGCTCGGGCGAGCTGCGCACCTTCTACCGGATCGTCCTGCCGTGCGTGCGGCCGCAGTTGGGGGCGCTCGTCATCTTCACCTTCATGGGCCAGTGGAACAGCTTCATCTGGCCGCTGCTGATGCTCGACACCCAGGACAGGTACACCGTGCCGGTCGCGCTCAACACGCTGACCGGGCTGACCCATGTCGACTACTCCGGCCTGATGCTGGGCTCCTTCCTGGCCACTCTCCCGCTGATGGTGCTCTTCCTGCTCTTCCAGCGGCAGTTCGTGGCCGGCCTGCTAGGCGGAGCACTGAAGGGATGACGCACGAATGGACCGACTCACCCGTGTGCCCGGCCTGCTGTACGGCGGGGACTGGAACCCCGAGCAGTGGCCCGAGGAGGTGTGGGCCGAGGACGTCAAGCTGATGGCCGAGGCCGGGGTCAACCTGGTCACCGTCGGCGTGTTCTCCTGGGCCCGGCTCCAACCCGACTCCCACAGCTGGGACTTCGGCTGGCTGGACCGGCTGCTCGACCTCGTGCACCGGCACGGCCTCGCCGTCGACCTGGCCACCGCCACCGCCTCCCCGCCCGCCTGGCTGGTCCGCTCCCACCCCGAGCTGCTGCCCGTCACCGCCGACGGCGTCCGGCTGGAGTTCGGCTCGCGCCAGCACTACTGCCCGTCCTCCCCGGTCTACCGCGCCGCCGCCGTCCGGCTCACCCGGATGCTCGCCGAGCGCTACCACGACCACCCCGCGCTCGCCCTGTGGCACATCCACAACGAGTACGGCGACCACGTCCAGGAGTGCTTCTGCGCCGAATCCGCCGCCGACTTCCGCCGCTGGCTGCGCCGACGGCACGGCACCGTCGAGGAGTTGAACCGCTCCTGGGGGACGGCCTTCTGGTCCCAGCGGTACAACTCCTTCGACCAGGTCGAGCCGCCGCGCACTGCACCCGGCCCGGTCAACCCCACCCAGCAGCTGGACTGGCGGCGGTTCTGCTCGGACGCCCTGCTCGCCCTGCACCGCGCCGAGAAGGCCGTACTCGACGAACTCTCACCCGGAGTGCCGGTCACCACCAACTTCATGTCGATGCTCAAGGCCCTCGACTACTGGGAGTGGAGCCGGCACGAGGACTTCGTCTCCGACGACGCCTACCCCGACCCGGCCGACCCGCACGCCCACGTCAACGCCGCCATGAACTACGACCTGATGCGCTCCCTCAAGGCCGGCCGGCCCTGGCTGCTGATGGAACAGGCCCCCTCCGCCGTCAGCTGGCGCGCGGTGAACGTCCCCAAGCGCCCCGGGCTGTACCGCCTCTGGTCGCTCCAGGCCCTGGCCCGCGGCGCCGACGGCCTCCTGCACTTCCAGTGGCGCGCCTCGGTGGCCGGCGCCGAGAAGTTCCACAGCGCGATGCTGCCGCACCGGGGCACCGCCGCCCGCGGCTGGCAGCGGACCGTCGCCCTCGGCGCCGAACTGCGCCGCCTCGGCGAACTCGCCGGCAGCCGGATCCACGGCCGGGTCGCCATCCTGCTCGACTGGGACAGCTGGTGGGCACTGGAACTGGACGACCACCCCTCCGCCCGGATGCGCTGGCCCGACCTGCTCCGCCCCTGGTACGCCGCCCTCCACCGGCGCGGTGTCACCGTCGACTTCCTCCCGCCCGGCGCGGCCTACGACGGCTACCGCGCGCTGCTCACCCCCAACCTCTACCTGCTCGACACCGCCACCGCCGACCGCCTCACCGGCTACGTCCAGGACGGCGGCCACCTGGTCTGCGGCCCGTTCAGCGGCATCACCGACCGGCACGACCACATCCACCCCGGCGGCCACCCCGGCCCGCTGCGCGAACTGCTCGGCGTGGTGGTGGACGAGCACTGGCCGATCCCGGACGGTGACACCACCGAAGTACGCCTCGACGGCGTGGACCTGCGCGCCGAGCACTGGAGCGAGTGGATCGAACCCGAAGGCGCCGAGACCCTCGCCCGCTACACCACCGGCGAACTCACCGGCCGGCCCGCCGTCACCCGCCACCGCCACGGCGCCGGCAGCACCTGGTACCTCGGCTGCCACCTCGGCCCGGACGTCGGCCGGGTCCTCGACCTGGCGCTCGCCGAGGCCGGAGCGGGCGCCGAACTGCCCGGCCTGCCCGAGGGCGTCGAGGCCACCCGCCGCCACGCCGCCGACGGCACCGCGTACCTCTTCCTGCTCAACCACGGCCCCGCCGACCGCCGGATCCCGCTGGAGCGCCCCGGCACCGACCTGCTCACCGGCACCACCACCGGCCACACCCTCACCCTCGCCCCGCTCGGCGCCGCCGTCATCCGCCTGCCCGCCACCGAGGAGCGCGCATGAACCCGCTGACCCGCCGCCACTTCCTGGCCGCCTCCGCCCTGACGGCCACCGGCACCGCCCTCGCCGTACCAGCCGCCGACGCCGCACCAGACGCCACAGCAGCCGCCCACGCCGACGAGAGCATCGACGCCGAACGCTACGCCGACGTCCTCGACCTGCACGGCACCCCCACCCAGGCCTACCCCGGCGACAACAACCCGATCACCGTCTTCGCCGACCTCGGTGCCTGGCACGCCTACGCCCTGCCCCGCCCGGGCGACCAACTCGGCGGCTTCACCGGCCCGCTGCACCTCGCCCAGGAGTACCCCTGGTGGCTCAGCGACGGCCTCACCCGCCTGCGCCTCACCGACCAGGGCCGGCCCGTGGACCTCACCGCCGGCGGTGCCCCCGCCCTCACCGCCCTGCCCGGACTGCTCCGCCAGTCCTACGCCCTCGGCGACGGCCTCACCCTCACCCTCGAACTGCGCTTCGCCGGCAACCGCACCGCGCTGCTCCGCGCCCGCCTGGCCAACACCGGCCGTACCGCCCGCACCCTGGCCGTCGCCTGGACCGGCACCCTGCTGCGCCCCGCCGACGGTCCCCAGCACGACGCACCCCGGCTGCGAGCCGCCGAACACGGCATCGAGGTGGGCTTCGCCCGGGTCCGCCGGACCTGGGACTACCTGACCGACGGCACCGAGCGCTTCGCCGTCCGGCACGCCCAGCCCGTCCGCGTCACGCTGACCGGCGACGGCCACCGCACCGACCTCGCCGACCCCGTACGGCTGTCGCCCGGCGCGAGCCGAACCCTGGACTGGACCGAGAGCTACACCTTCACCGCCGAGGAGTACGCCCGCGCCGCCGGGGAGGCCGAGGCGGCGCTGCGCGCCCCCGAACGGACCGTCGCGGCCGGGCGGGCCCGCTGGGCCGGGTACCTGGCCCGCGCCACCGAGGGCGTCCCGCCCGCCCGCCGCCGCACCGCCGTCAAGTGCGTGCAGACCCTGGTCACCAACTGGCGCAGCCCGGCCGGGAGGATCCGGCACGACGCCGTCACCCCGTCGCTGTCCAACAAGTGGTTCAGCGGCGTCTGGGCCTGGGACACCTGGAAACAGGCCGTCGGCACCGCCCTGTTCGCCCCCGGCCTCGCCGCCGACCAGATCCGGGCCGTCTTCGACCACCAGATCGGGCCGGACTCGCCCGACCGCCCCCAGGACGCCGGAATGCTCCCCGACTGCGTCTTCTACAACGACCCGTCCACCGGCGGCGGCAACTGGAACGAGCGCAACTCCAAACCCCCACTGGCCGCCTGGGCGGTCTGGGAGGTCTACCGGCGCAGCGGCGACCGGGCCTTCCTGCGCGAGCTGCTGCCCAAGCTCACCGCCTACCAGGACTGGTGGTACCGCACCCGGGACCACCTCGGCGAGGGGCTGTGCGAATACGGCGCCACCGTCGACCCGGCCAACGCCGCCCCCGAGGACTGCCGACAGGCGGCGGCCTGGGAGTCCGGCATGGACAACGCCCCGCGCTTCGACGCCGCCACCGTCGTCCCCAACCGGGACGCCGAGGGCGCACTGCTCGGCTGGTCGCTCACCCAGCGCTCCGTGGACCTCAACGCCTACCTGGCCGCCGACCACCGCCACCTGGCCCTGATCGCCGCCGAACTCGGCGACCGCCCCGCCGCGGACCGGCTGCGCGCCGAGGCCGAGCGGATCGACGCCGCGATCCGCGCCACCATGTACGACCCGGCCACCGGCTGGTTCCACGACACCGACCTCGCCAGCGGCGCCCGGCTCACCGCCCGCGGCCGGGGCATCGAGGGCGCCATCCCGCTCTGGTCCGGCAGCGCCGCCCCCGCCCAGGCCCGTACGGTGCGCACCCTGCTGCTCGACCCGGCGGAGTTCGGCACCCCGATGCCCTTCCCGACCGTCGCCCGCAGCTCGCCGGCCTTCGACCCGGCCGGCTACTGGCGCGGCCTGGCCTGGCTCGACCAGACCTACTTCGCGATCGAGGGCCTGCGCGGCCACGGCTGGGACCAGGACGCCCGCCGGGCGGTGGAACGCCTGCTCGCCACCGCCGAGGGCCTGAGCGGCGACGGGCCGGTCCGGGAGAACTACGACCCGCTGACCGGCGCGGGCCGCAACTCCACCGACTTCAGCTGGTCCGCCGCGCTGCTGCTGCCCCTGCTGCGCCACTGACCTGCTGGGCCGGTGACCTCTTGGGCCGGTGACCTGCTGCGCCACTGACCTGCTGGGCCACTGACCTGGTGGGGCGGCGGCCCACTTTGGCTCCGAGCGGCCTGACCAGGCATGATCGGGGGCATGGTGGAACGAGTCATTGCAGCGTGTGACGGAGCGGCCAAGGGCAACCCGGGCCCGGCGGCCTGGGCCTACGTGGTCGCGGACAGCGCCGGGGCGCCCCAGCGCTGGGAGGCCGGCCCGCTGGGGCACAGCACCAACAACATCGGCGAGCTGACGGCGCTTCAGCAGCTGCTGTCCGCCACCGACCCGGCCGTCCCGCTGGAGGTCCGGCTCGACAGCACCTACACCCGCGACTCGGTCACCAAGTGGCTCAAGGGCTGGAAGCGCAACGGCTGGAAGACGGCCGCGGGCAAGCCGGTGGCCAACCGCGAGCTGATCCAGCGGATCGACGAACTCCTGGAGGGCCGGGACGTCTCCTTCGTGTACGTCCCCGCCCACCAGGTGGACGGCGACCCGCTGAACGCCATCGCCGACAAGGCCGCCAGCGACGCCGCCCGCACCCAGCAGGCCGCCGCCGGGACGGCCGCCGACCTCCCGGTGCCCGACCCGACCGCGGCCGCCAAGGCACCCAAGGCGCCCAAGGCCCGCCCCGCCACCGCCACCGCCGCCGGCAGCACCGGCACCGGCACTGGCGCCGCCAAGCGGACCGGCGGCTCGCGCACCCTGAACGCCCGCTTCCCCGGCACCTGCCCGTGCAGCCGCCCGTACGCCAAGGGCGACAAGATCACCAAGGTGGGCAGCAGCTGGGGCCACCCGGAGT
>NZ_MECK01000080.1 GCF_014596465.1 Streptomyces sp. CBMA123
CCACCTCCCCCACCCACCCACCCCCTCCCCACCAGGCGAGAGGGACGCGCTGCGGAAGGGGGCGGCGCAGGGGGTGGCTGCGGAGAGGGGCGTGACGGGTGATTTTCAGACTGCCAACGGCGCCCAGCCCCCCGCGATGAGGGTCGGCAGTCGGAAAATCACCCAGCCCCCGGAGCGGCCACCCCCGGAGCCGCCCCCGGCACCCACCCTCCCGAGAGCCCCCCGAACGAACAGACCCCCGCGTCAGCGGCCCCCCACGACAAGACAGCTATCGTGCACAGGTGCACCAGGCGCCCCGGACCCCCGGCCGCCGCACCCGAGGGGAGCTCCAGTTGATCGGACGCGCGCTGAACGGGCGTTACGAACTCGTCGAGATACTCGGCGTCGGCGGCATGGCCACCGTCTGGCGCGGCGTCGACCGGGTGCTGGGCCGCCAGGTGGCCGTCAAGGTCCTCAACGGGGGCCTCGCCGACGATCCCCGCTTCGCCGAGCGCTTCAGCCGCGAGGCGCAGCACGCCGCCATGCTGGTGCACCCGAGGATCGTCATGGTCTTCGACTCGGGCGTGGACCAGGGCACCCCGTTCATCGTCATGGAGCTGGTCAGCGGCCGCTCCCTCGCCGCCGTCCTGGTCCAGCAGCCGCAGCTGCCGGTGGAGCGCGCGGTCGGCATCGCGGCGGCGGTCTGCGAGGCGCTGGCGGTCGCGCACGCGGCCGAGCTGGTGCACCGGGACATCAAGCCCGGCAACATCATGATCACCGACGACGGCGGCGTGAAGGTGGTGGACTTCGGCATCGCCCGGGCCGGTTCCTCCAGCAACCTGACCCAGACCGCGAGCGTGCTCGGCACGGCCGCCTACCTCTCGCCGGAGCAGGCCACCGCCTCCGCCCTGGACGGCCGCACCGACCTGTACGCGGTCGGCTGCGTGCTGACCGAGATGCTCACCGGCGAGACCCCGTTCACCGCCGAGACCCCGGTGGCGATCGCCTTCAAGCACGTCAGCGAGCAGCCCCTGCCGCCGTCCGTCCGGCGCCCCGGCCTGCCGCCCGCCCTGGACGCCGTGGTGCTGCGCCTGCTGGCCAAGAACCCGGCCCACCGCCCGGCCGACGCCTCCGCGGCGCGCGCCGAACTCCTCGCCACCGTCCCGGGTCTGGCCGTCGGCGACCCGACGGCGGAGCTGCTGGCGACGGCCGCACCGACCCAGCTGCTGCCGCCCGTGACCCCGGCGCACCCGGACCAGCAGCACACCACCCTGCTCCCGCCCCAGGCCCCGCACCACCATCCGGTGCCCGCCGCCACCTCGGTGATGGCGCCGGTGGGTCCGCCCATGCCGCCCGCCGCGTCCTACACCGCGCAGCCCACGCCCGCGCCCACGCCCGGGCCCGCCCGGAGCCGCCGCAAGCCCCTCGTCCTCGGCGCCCTGGGCGTGGCCGGCCTCGCCGGGATCGCTGCCCTGGCCGTCACCGCCTTCGACGAGCCGGCCGGCCATGCCGCCGCCACCAAGCCCCCGGCGGCGACCAAGCCCGCGGCCACCGCCCCGACGGCGGCGCCGACTTCCGCTGCGGCCGCCCCCACCAGCCCGGCCGCCCTGCCCACGTCGGTCCCCACCGCGGCCGTCCCGCGCAACCAGCCCGCGGCGCTCCAGCTCCAGTCCTTCCGTCAGGCGGTCGCCCAGGCGCCGATCACCAAGGAGCGGGACAAGCAGGCGGACCTGCTGCGGATCCTCGACGACGCCTCGGCCCGTCTCAACGAGGGCAACCCCGACGACGCCGCCCAGGACCTCAGGGGCGCCCAGAAGGTGATCAAGGACCTGGGCAAGAAGCACACCATCGACCCGCTGACGTACGCGAACTGGAACGCCCGCCTGGGCGCCTTGATGACGACCCTCCACGCGACCGCCGACAACCAGGACGACTGACGGCGGCTCGGCCACAAGGGCAGCCCTCGGCTACGTCCCGCGCGGCGGTCCGGTGGAGGGACGACCGGCCGGCCCTCGAACCCGCCGACAACCGGACCGGCGCCCAACTCGCCTCGGCATCAGCGAATCCCCCGTCCAGGCCGACGTCTCCCGGGGTGGGTCAAGCTGAGCGCGATGATGCTGGTGATCGGGCTGGCCTTGATGGTCGCGGAGTTGCTCGACCATCATCGCTAGCCTCTGGCCATGAGGTGGCCGTCACGCAACTCTCCGATGAGCAAAGCTTGTTGAGGAAAGGATGCGGCGATGGCCTTGTCCCGGCACGAACCAGCCCCCATGGCCCCGGGCGGGTGTACGGCCACCGCCCCACCGGGACGGCCGGTTCCTGGTTCTCGACGGCGCCCCGACCCGGACCCGGGCAGCCGCCCCGCCGGCCCCCGACTCCACGGACAGCGAGCCCATCGGCCACCCTCCTCCACCGCCACGGTAGGGACGAGCAGCCCAGTGCACCCCCCCGATCGGCGTTCTCGCAGCTCAGGCTCCCGTCGACACCAGCCGCCCGTGAATACACAGGGGTTGTCCACAGGCTGTGGACAGTCCTGTGTGCGGGGGAGGGGTGTGAGGCGTGGGGGGTCGAAAACGGTGTGGAGCTCTGGCGCCGCGCCGAGCGCAGAGGTGGGGTTCTCCACAGCGCCGGATGTCGAAGGGCGTCACTCGAACGGGCCCTCCGGGCGACCCCGTCGGCACCCGGCGAAGGCAGCCGACCGACCCCGGACGTACGGCGGGCCGCGTGCACAGGCCCGCCGTGCCGGACGGCGGATCCGAACTCACTCCTGCCGATGGATCCGTTTCTCCACGCTCCCCCGGACCGTCCGGGACGCCGTCCCGGCCGCCGCCGCGAGGAACACGAAGTTGTACCCGATCTGCAGGACCACCAGGAGCCGTGCCACCTGGCCCGACGGCGTGATGTCCCCGTACCCGACCGTCGCCAGGGTGACGACCGTGAAGTACAGCGCGTCCAGCCGGGTCTCCAGCCCGGCGAACTCCGCCTTGTGCGAGCCCAGCACGAAGTACGTCGCCGAGAAGATCGTCACGGCCAGGCAGATCAGGAACGCCAGCCAGTACACCGGCCGTTTCGCCGTCCCCCGTATCACGCCGACGATCTTGGCCAGCATCAGCCAGGACAGCCCGGTCAGCGCCCCCGCGAAGACCGACCAGCTCAGCACCGGTCGACGGTCGCCCAGCCAGTGCAGCGGCAGCGTGAAGTACCCGGTCATCAGCAGCGCGAACGCGCCCAGCAGCCATAGCCAGGCGCGTACATCCACGGTCGGCGGGTTCTCGGCCATCCCGCCCAGCCTGCCCCGCCCCGCGCCCGCCCGCTCGCCGACGTCCCCCGTACGGGTCAGGCCGGCCCGGCCCGGAACAGCGTCGAGCCCCCGGTGGGGATCCACCGGGGGCTCGACGGAGCATGCGGACGACTCAGGCGGTCGTCTCGGGGCGCTTCGCCTCGGCGGCCGTGGTCACGTGGGTCGGCGTGACGGCCGGGCGGTCGGCGGCCGGCTGAGGGGTCGCCTGCTGGGGGGCGGCCGTGCTCTGCGCGGTGCCGGCCTCCGTCGAGGGGTCCTCCTCGCGCATCGCCTTGGTCTCCGCCTTCAGGATGCGCATCGACTTGCCGAGGCCGCGCGCCATCTCCGGCAGCTTCTTCGATCCGAACAGCAGGACTACGACCGCCAGCACCACCAAGATGTGCCAGGGCTCAAGACCGTTCCGCAGCATCCCTGGCCACCGGTCCCTTCTTGTCTAGAGTCACGGGTGGGCGCTAGCGCCCGTTCTCGCCAGTATGCCTGGCTCTCACACCGAACGGATACACCGGCCGGGAAACGCTGGCATAAAACCAGGTGCTGTTCGAGCGGAGCGCGGGCGACAGCGGCTCTTCCGGCGGCCCTGCCCACCCCCGCCGGGGGGCCGGTCCGATCAGTAGACGAACGGCACCAGCCGCTTGGACTCCTTCCGGTACTGCGCGTACGCCGGGCCGAAGGCCGCCAGCAGCAGCCGCTCCTCGGCGGCGATCCGCCAGCCGTACGCGCCCAGCAGCACCGCGGCGACCACCAGGGCCGCGGCCCAGCCGCCGGCACCGAGCGCGTAGCCGGTCCAGACCAGCAGGCTGCCGGCGTACCCGGGGTGGCGGATCAGCCGGTACGGGCCGCCGCGGACCACCTCCTGGGTGTCCACCGTGCGCAGGGTGCGGGTGTAGTAGCGGCCCAGGGTCCGCATGCCCCAGGCCCGCAGGGCCAGCCCGGCGGCCACCATCGCGACCCCGAACCAGCGTGCCCAGGTGGGCAGTTCACCGATCGAGGCGCGATCGAGCAGTACCACGGCCAGCGCTGACGCGGCATAGCAGCAGAGCAGCAGCCGGGTCGAGCCGCGGTCGCGGTCGTCCGCGCGCCAGGTGCCGGCCGCGCTGTCCTCGCGACGGCGCAACAGCAGCTCGTAGCCGATCCAGCAGAGGAGGCCGAGCAGGGAGAGGAGGGACGGTACGGACATACGGCGGCTCCTGGCGGTCTCGTGGATACCCCTCCACGGTCCTCCGGACGGCCCGCCGCGACACGCACCCGGGGGTGGACGCACCGCGGTCCACCCCCGGGTGGAGCGGCCGTACGGTCTACGGGCGGCGCGCCGGCAGACAGCCGCGCCGGGTGTCGGCCTCCTCGGGCAGGCCCTCCCGGTAGATCCAGTCCCTCCGGACGGCGGAGAGCCCCCGCCCAGATTCGGGCGGGGGCTCTCGATGACTCGCGTGGACCGTCGGCCGGGGTGGGTCAGACCGTGGTGGGTCGGACCGCGACGGGCTCCGGGGCCGGCTCGGCCGCCGGGGTGGCGGCGGGGAGGTGGCGCAGGAGGCGGTAGGCGAGGAGGGCCGCGCCGAGGGCGAAGACCAGGCCGACGACGGCGGCGACGTGCAGGCCGTCCGTGAAGGCGCCGCGGGCGGTCTCCAGCAGGTCCGGGCCGAGCCGTCCGGGCAGGTGGGCCGCGACGGAGACGGCGCCGCCGAGGGTGTCCCGCGCGGTGCCGGCGGCCGTGCCGTCGACGCCCGCCGGGAGGGCGCCGTCCAGCTGGTGGCGGTAGACCGCGGCGCCCGCCGCGCCGAGCAGGGCGATGCCGAGCGAGCTGCCGAGTTCGACGGCGGTCTCGGAGGTGGCGGAGGCGGCGCCGGCCTGCTCGGCCGGGGCGGCGGAGACGACCATCTCGGCGGTCATCGTCATGGTGCCGACGGTGCCGGCGGCCAGGACGCCCGCCGCGGTGAGGATGAGGGCCAGCGGCGAGTGCGGGCCGACCTGGGTCATCATCGCGAAGCCCGTCGCGCCGACCACGAAGCCGCCGCCCATCAGGGCCGCCGGGCGGACCTTGCCGGCCAGCGCCGAGCTGATCCCGATCGCCGCGCCGACGCCGACGCTGGGCACCAGCGACCAGAGCGAGGCGGTGAACGGGCTCATTCCCTTGACCAGCTGCAGGTACTGCGAGGTGAAGAGGGCGAAGCCCATCATCGCGAACATGGCGAGGGTGTTGACGCTGATCGCGCCGCTGAAGGTGCGGATCCGGAACAGGCTCAGGTCGATCAGCGGGTCGGCGGCGGTGCGCTGGCGCCACACGAAGGCGGCGGCGAACAGCAGCCCGGCCGCGGCGGCGAGGGCGGGCAGCGGGCTCCAGCCGTCCACGGCGAGCGTCTTGATTCCGTAGACCAGCGGGAGGATCGCGGCGAGCGAGAGCACGGCGCCGGGCAGGTCGAAGCGGCCGGTGGGGGCGGTGGTGCGGTACTCGGGGAGCAGGACGGGCGCGGCCAGCAGCACCAGGACCATCACCGGGACGGCGACCAGGAAGGCCGAGCCCCACCAGTAGTGGTCGAGCAGCAGTCCGCCGGCGACCGGGCCGAGGGTGGCCCCGGCGGTGAGGACGCCGCCCCAGGCGCCGAGGGCGATCTGCCGCTGCCTGGGGTCGTGGAACATGTTGCGGATCAGCGCGAGGGTCGAGGGCATCACGGTGGCCCCGGCGACGCCGAGCAGGGCGCGGGCGGCGATCAGCTGTTCGGCGCTGCCGGACCAGGCGGCCAGCAGCGAGGCGCCGGTGAAGCCCGCGGCGCCGACCATCAGCAGCCGGCGGCGGCCGAACCGGTCTCCCAGCGCGCCCATCGTGATGAGCAGTCCGGCCAGCAGGAACGAGTACATGTCCATGATCCACAGCTGCTGGGTGCCGCTGGGGGCCAGCTCGGTGGAGATGTACGGGACGGCGAAGAACAGCACGCCCATGTCCATGGAGAGGACGAGGGTCGGCAGCAGGAGGACGGCCAGGCCGGTCCATTCGCGACGGCCTGCGCGGCCGGTGGTTGCGGTCATGGGGAAGACGGTACGGGCGTTTCAGACGCTTGTCTAGTACGTATGTGTAAATCGAACGTCCGAGACATCCGTACGAGACACTCGTGCAAGACATCCGTGCAGACCTTCCGTAGGATCGGGGCATGGGAAACCGCGAAGACCTGATGGCCGGTGCCAAGCACTGCCTGTACGAGAAGGGCTACGGACGCACCACGGCCCGCGACATCGCGACCGCCTCGGGCGTCAGCCTGGCCGCGATCGGCTACCACTTCGGCTCGAAGGACGCGCTGCTCAACGCCGCGATGATCGACGCGATCGGCGAGATGGGGCAGGCCCTGGGGGAGGTGGTGATCGCCGCGAACCAGGTGTCGGAGGACCCGGCGGAGCGCTTCGCCGCCGTCTGGGAGGGGCTCAAAACGGTGTTCGTCGAGCACCGTGGACTCTGGGCCGCCCAGTTCGAGGCCCTGGCCCAGGCCGGGCATGCGCCCGAACTCGCGCAGGCGCTCGGCCAGGCGCAGAAGGAGGGCCGGCTGGGCCTCGCCGCGCTCTTCCAGGGGCTGCCCGAGGTGCCGGACACCGAGGAGGAGCTGGCCCGGGGGGCCTTCTACCAGACCCTGCTGGCCGGATACGTCGCCCAGTGGCTGGCGGCGCCCGAACTGGCGCCCAGCGGGCAGGACTTCCTGCGCGGGCTGCGGCTGGTCAGCAGCAGCGTGCTGGGAGCCGCCGCACCGTAGGCACGGCCTACGCGGTGACCGCCGTCAACAGCACCACCGAGTCGACGTGGGCCAGCAGCCCGTGCCGCTCCTGCGGTACGGGCTCCAGCCCGCCGACGGACAGCTCCACCCGCCGCCCGGCGATGGTCAGCGACACCCGGCCGCGCAGTACCTGGACGCTCCCGGCGGTGGGCGGGGTGTGCTCGTCCAGCGCGGTCCCGGCCGTCAGCGCGATCACGGTCTGCCGCAGCACCCCGTCGTGCAGCACCAGGTGGGCACTTCGCCCGTGCGGGCTCTCGGCCGCCCGGGCGGAGTGCTCCACGGCGAGCCGTTCGAGATCGGGCATCGCGCCGCCTCCTCCTCAAGCCGTGTGCCCAGGTTCGCGGACGCACCGGCGGCGCGCACCCGGAGAGACCCGATGCGGGCCGCCCGAGGTGCGGCTCTCGCCGACTGCCCGCATCGTGGAGGCATGGCGACCAACCAGAGGATCTTCGACGGGCTCCAGGTCAACCGCTCGCTGCTGGCCGGCGGGGTGGCGCTGACCGGCATCGGCTCGGTGCTCGGTGCGGCCGGTGCGGCGCTGGTGTGCGCGGCGCTGTTCACCGCGGGCCGCAGCTGGGTGCGCAGCCTGGAGGCCGCGCCGACCGCGCTCGCCCAGCGGGCCCTGCACGAGGTGAAGGTGGCCTCCTCGGCCGGCTGGGAGGCCTGGCGCGCGGAGCACAGCTCGCCCAACTGAGCCGGCCCGGGCGCCCGTACCCCCCGGTGCCCCCCGTACCCCCCGTACGCCCGTCAGCCGGTAGGCGCGGACGGACGAACAGACGAACAGACGGACGGACGCGGCGGGCCGCCATGGGGGTGCGGCCCGCCGCAGCTTCACGCGGCGCCGACTCCGCTACAGCCCCAGCGACTTGGCGATGATGCTGCGCATGACCTCGCTGGTGCCGCCGTAGATCCGGAACACCCGGTTGTCGGTGTAGAGCCGGGCGATCGGGTACTCCAGGATGTAGCCGTAACCGCCGTGCAGCTGCAGGCACTTGTCGATGACGGTGGAGGCCGACTCGGTGCAGAACAGCTTCGCGGCGGCCGCGTCCGCGACGCTCAACTCGCCGTCCTGGTACAGCTCCAGCGCGCGGTCCACCATCGACTGCTGGGCCAGCACCTGGGCCTGGCAGTCGGCCAGGGTGAACTTGGTGTTCTGGAACTCGGCGACCGCCTTGCCGAACACCTTGCGGTCCTTGACGTACTGCACCGCGAACCGCACCGCCGCGGCGGCCGCCGCGTACGCGCCGACGGCGATCGCCAGCCGCTCCTGCACCAGGTTGTGGGTCAGGTAGGAGAAGGCCCTGCCCTCCTCACCGAGCAGGTCCTCCACCGGCACCTTGACGTCGACGAACGCCAACTCGGCGGTGTCCGAGGTGCGCAGGCCGATCTTCTGCAGCTTGCGTCCGACGGAGTAGCCCGGCGAGGTGGTGTCCACGCAGAGGATGGACAGTCCGGCCCGGCGGTTCTCCGGGTCGTAGGGGGCGGTCCGGCAGACCACCAGGACGAGGTCGGCCAGCACGCCGCCGGTGATGAAGGTCTTGGCGCCGTTGAGGACGTAGTGGGTGCCGTCCTCGGAGAGTCGGGCGGTGGTGGAGATGCCCGCGAGGTCGGAGCCGGCGCCCGGCTCGGTCATCGCGATCGCGGTCATGATGTCGCCGGAGACGAAGCCGGGCAGCCAGCGCCGCTTCTGCTCCTCGTTCGCGTACTCCAGCAGGTACGGCAGCACCAGTCCGGTGTGCACGCCGGAGGAGCCGAAGCTCACGCCGGCCCGGGCGGTCTCCTCGGCGATCACCGCCTGGTACTTGAAGCCGCTCTCGCCGGCGCCGCCGTACTCCTCCGGGACCTCGATGCCGTAGACGCCGAGTTCGCCGAGCTGGCGGTAGAAGTCACGGGGCGGGTGGCCGTCGGCCTCCCAGCTCTCGTAGACCGGGACGACCTCGTTGGCGATGAAGTCCCGGATGGTCTCCCGGAAGGCCTCGTGGTCCTCGTTGAACACGGTGCGGCGCACGGCGGCGCTCCCTTCGGCGGTGCCGGCCGCGGGCCGGCGGAGGCGGAACGTACCAGGTGGTGGCCCGACAAGTTAATCCCCGGTAGCCTCGACTGTCCAGCGTCGGCGGGCCCGGAAATACGGCTCGGCACGGTCGGCAAGTGAATCCTTGCTAGCCTTCGGGCGAGGTCCGGACGGGCCGCGGGGACGACTCCGAGGGAGGCAGGCCATGGTGGTCCGACGGCCGCCCGGGCGGCGCGCCCAGATCCTCGCCGTGGCCGCCGACCGGTTCCACCGCAGCGGGTACCACCAGGTCTCGATGACCGAGGTCGCCGCCGGGGTCGGCATCACCGCGCCCGCCCTCTACCGGCACTTCCGCGGCAAGCCCGAACTGCTCGACCGCGCCGTCCGATTGGGCCTGGACGCGCTCGCCGACGGCCTGCGCGCGGCCGGCAGCACCGCCGAACTCGGCGCCGCACTGGCCGCGGTGGCGGTCGGGCACCGCCCGCTCGGCACCCTGGTGCAGCGTGACGCCCGGCTGCTGCCACCGGCCCGCCGGGCCGAACTGCGCCGCGAACTGCGCGCCGACGTCGCCCTGATGGCTGCCGTGCTGCGCGCCGAACGTCCCGAACTCTCCGCCCCGGACGCCGATTTGCTCTGCTGGTCGGCACTCTCCGGCTGCGCCGGGCTGTCCTACCAGTCGGCCGCGCCGCAGCCCCGCCGGGCCGAGCCGCTGCTGCGCGAACTGGTCGCCGCGGTCCTCGCGGTGTCCCTGGACGGCACGGCCGCCGGGCCCGGGCCCGGGGTCGTACCGGTGCCGCGGCCGAGTCCGCAGGCCCGCCGGGAGGAGCTGCTCGCGGCGGCCGTCCGGCTGTTCCACCGGCACGGCTTCGACAACGTCAGCACTGACCGGCTCGGCGCCGCCGTCGGCATCTCCGGCCCCAGCGTGTACCGGCACTTCGACAGCAAGGCCCACCTGCTCGCGGCCTCCCTGGTACGCAGCCGGGAGCGGCTCTGGCACGAGGTGGACGGCGCGATCGCGACCGCCGCCGGTCCGGCGCAGGCGCTGGCGGCGGGCCTCGGCGCGTACGTCGACTTCGCGCTGCGCAACGGCGACTACCTGGGCGCGATGCTCAGCGAGACCGAGCGGCTGGCCCCGCCGGACCGCCGGGTCGCGGTGGACTTCCGGCGCGACTTCCTGCGCACCTGGGTCGAGTTGCTGCGGCAGGTGCGCCCGGAGTACGACGCGGTGGCCGCCCGGATCCGGGTGCACGCGCTGTTCTCACTGGTCAACGACGGGGTGCGGAACGGCCCGCACAGCGCCCGGCCGGACCTCGGCGACTGCCTGCGCCGGATCGGCCGCGCGGTGCTGGGGGTCGAGGCGTAGCCGACGCGCACAGCCGGGTGCCCGCCACCGTCGCGTCGGCGGCGGGCACCCGGCCCGTGGGCTGCGACCGGGCTCGCGGCCCGGTCGGCCCGGCTAGTAGAGGACGTGCGGGTAGTAGACCCGGGCGTCGAAGTTGCCGTTGCCCTGCAGGGCGCCGACGTTCCCGCCGTTGCCGGCCACGGCGAGGCCGTTGTTCTGGTTGCTCGCACCCGAACCGGTGGCGGTCTGCTGGGTGTTGACCACGTTGCCGTGGACGGTGCCGATGACGTTGCCGGAACCGACGTTGCTCACGACGCTGCCGTTGGAGTGGTCGCTCGCGCCGGCGCCGTTGTCGGCGTGCGCGGTGGCGGTGCCGACGCCGACGAGGAGGAAGGCCCCGAGGGCGGTGACGGCGGCGGCTGCGCGGATACGGGACACGCTGGTCTCCCTGAGCTGGAAGTGCGAATGTGGCGCGATCCGGAGTGGCCGCTCCGTAGCGCCGTTGCCTGACGTCGCACGGTCAGCATTCACCAGTGACGTGGACGAACTCCACCAAACGGGTGGCGGTTCCCTCGAAGGTGGGGGATCGGTCGCATTCGAGTTGACGATAATCCGTCATTTCTGCGGCGACGACTGAGGCATAGAAAGAAATGGTCGACAGATAGTCGCACTGGCACACTGGGGACCCATGTCTGAAGGTGCCCCGACCGAACCCACCCCCGCCGACGACCTGCGCACCACCGAGGTCGACCTCGGCGGCCTGGTGAACGTCCTCGCCACCCATCTCTACTCCACCCCGCTGGTCGCCCTGCGCGAACTCGTCCAGAACGCCCATGACTCGCACACCCGCCGGCTCCTGGAGGACCCGGACGGCGACCACCACCCGCTGATCCGGGTGCGCGCCGACGCCGCTCGGCGGACCATCGCCATCGAGGACACCGGGGCCGGCCTCACCGAGCCGGAGATCCACTCCTACCTCGCCACCGTCGGCACCGGCTACACCCGGATGCTGCGCGAACTGACCGGCAACCAGGAGCTGATCGGCGCCTTCGGGCTGGGCTTCCTCTCCGCCTTCTCGGTCGCCGACGAGGTGACCGTCACCACCACCTCGCACCGCGAGCCGACGCTCGGCCACCGCTACCGCAGCCGCGGCGGCGAGCACTACCGGGTCGAGCCGGTGCCCGCCCGGCCGCGGCCCGGCACCGTGGTCGAACTGGCGCTCAAGGCCGAGCACGCCCACCTCGCCGACGAACACACCCTGCGCGAAGTCCTCGGCCGCTACTGCGTGTTGCTGCCCATACCGGTCTTCGTCGGCGAGGACGAAGAGCCCGTCAACGCCGTCCAGGTGCCCTGGCGCCAGGACGTGCCGGGTGATCGGCACGCCGCCCGGATGGCCTTCGCCGCCGCCTTCGGCCGCCGCTTCGAACCGCTCACCGCCTTCCCCGTGCTGTCCGTCCCGGCGGAAGGGGCCGGCGAAGCCGCCACCGACGCGGTCGGCCTGCTCTGGGTCCAGGACGGCGGCAGCTACGGCAGCAGCGACAACCGCGACCTCGCCGTCTACCTGCGCGGCATGCTGCTCGCCGAGGACGCCCGCGACCTGCTGCCCGGCTGGGCCGGATTCATCGGCGGGGTGGTCGAGTCCAGCCGGCTCACCCCCACCGCCAGCCGCGAGGACCTCCAGCGCGACGAGCACTACCGCGCGCTGCAACGGGCCCTCACCGACGCCGTGGTGGACGGCCTGTACGAGACGGCCCGGCTGCGGCCCGCCGCCTGGCGCCGCATCCTCACCCGGCACGGCCAGGACCTGCTCGGCGCCGCGCTCTGCGACGAACGGCTGTTCACCCTGCTCGCCGACGACGTCCCGGTGCCCACCTCGCAGGGCGACCTCACCGCCGGCGGACTGCGGGCGGCCGGCGGGGGAGCGGTACACGTCGCGCTCGGCAGCGGCGGCGGCTTCGAGGAGATGCTGTACCGGGCGATGCGCGTCCCGATCGCCCGCGGCGACCGCTACGCCGTCCTGCCGTTCCTGCGCCGCTACGCCCGACTGCGCGGGTGCCGGGTGGTCGAGCTGGGCAGCGAGCAGGGCAACCGCGAACTGTTCCGCGACCCGGAGCGCCCGCTGCCGCCCGAGGAGGCGGCCTGGCTCTCCGGAGCCCTCGCCGACCCGGGCGAGCGGCTCGTCCCGGCCCGCTTCGACCCGCCCGGCCTGCCGCTGGTCCTGGTGCCGGACCGCGAGGCCGAGCTGAAGGCCCGGATCGAGGACGACCGGGCCGACGCCCGGATCCCGTCCGCCGCGCTCCGGCTGGCCCGGGCGTTCACCGCCCGCACCGACGGCGAGGTCAGGGCCCGGCTCTACCTCAACCTGGACTGCCCGGCCGTCCGGGACCTCCTCACCGCCTACCGCGCCGGGCACACCGGCAGCGCCACCGCGGCCGGGCTGCTCCGCTCGCTCAAGGTGATCATGGCGGCGGCCTCCGCCGGCTCCGCCGAGGGGGACCTCGGCGCCGCGCTGGCCGGCATCGGCACCGCCGTCTCCGCCCTGACCGCGGCCGTCCCGGCCGGCCTGCCGGACGTCCCGGACAGCCCCGGCGCCCTGCGGGACGACGCGTGACGGACGGACCGTCAGTGGCCCGCGAGGCGCGACTCATCAGCACGACGCAGGGGGAACGGACATGACCACCGACATCTGGGCCTGGGTGCGCGACACCGACCAGCAGCTGCGCGAGGCCGGCCACCAGCGGCTGGCCGACGCGATGTACGAGCTGCCCGAGCACGCCACCGAGGGCCGCAACGAGCAGCTCGACGCGGTCTACCCGGAGGCGCTCGCCGCCGCCCGGGCCCTCGACCTGCCCTGGGTCGAGGTCTACCTGCGGCACTGGCGGATGCAGAACCTGCTGAACGAGCGCCAGCAGGGCGAGTCGGTGCTGCCCGAGGCGGTCGACCTGCTGGAGTTCGCCCACCGGGAGGAGACGGCCGGCTGTCCGCAGTCGGTCTGCGTGGTGCAGGACTTCGCGATCTGCCACGCCCGGGTCGACGGCCCCGGGTACGTGGCGGAGCGCCTGGCGGTGGTCGGCGAGACGCTGGAGCGGATCGAGCCCGGCCGGGCCTGCTTCGACTGCCTCTCCCGCGAGTACTCCGACGCCCTGGAGGACGACGGCCGGGCCGCCGACGCGCTCGCCCACCTGGACACCTCCGCCGCCCGGATGCGGGCCGCGGGCCAGCAGGTCTCGCTGCGCTTCCACCGTGCCCGGGCCGGCACCCTGCACCTGCTGGGCCGGCACGAGGAGGTGCTCGCCCTGCTGGACGCCACCGAGCAGGCCGTCCGGGCCCGGCGCGAGGAGATCGACGAGAGCGACCGGCGCTGGGGCGCCCTGCTGCGGGCCCGCGCGCTGGCCTCGCTCGGGCGGACGGCGGAGGCGCTCGCCGTGCTGCCCGAGCGGGCCGAGGCCGAACGCCACGCGGGCCTGCGCGAGACCTGGACGCGCACGGTCGAACTGCTGGTCGCGGCCGGCGCCTGGGAGAACGACGCCGAGCTGGGCGCCGTGCTCGCCCGCTGGGTCGGCTACCTGGACGGCACCGGCTCGCACCGCCCGTGCGTGGACCTGCTGCTGGCGGCCGGTCGGCTGGCCCTCGCCCGCGGCGCCCGTACGGTGGCGCTCACGCTCGCGGCCACCGGGGAGCGCAAGCTCACCCGGCTGCGCCGCACCGAGGGCGTGGCCGAGGAGGTCGCCGCCCTGCGCGCGGGCGCCGAGGCACTGCCGGTGCCCGAGCTGCCCGTCCCGCCCGGTGAACTGGCGGCACACCTGGCCGAGGCCCGGGTGCCCTTCGAGACCGGCGCCGACCTGCTCTCCGTCGCCCTGGACCGGTACCGGGGTGAGCCGGCCGGCGCCACCGAACTCGCCGTGCTGCTGGCCGATGTGCTCGGCGGCCTCGGCCACGCGCGGGCCGCCGCCGACCTGCTGTGGCGGCGGCTGGAGGCCGACCCGGGCAGCGAGGAGCTGGTCGGCACGCTCGGCCAGGCCCTGATCGAGGCCGGCGACGCCGACGGGGTCCGCCGCCTCGCCGACCGGCTGGCCGCGACCGCCCCGGCCGACGCCCACTGGATGCGCGCCCGCTGGGCCGCCGCCGAGAGCCGCTGGGCCGAGGTGCTGGAGCAGTGCGGGGCGATCCTGGCGCTGGAGGCGAGCCGGATCAATACCCGCCGGCTGGCCGCGGCCGCCGCCACCGAACTCGGCGACCACGCCACCGCGCAGCGGCTCTACCAGGAACTGCTGGAGCACGCCCTGCCCGCCGAGGAGGCGGGGGCGGAGCAGGCCCACCGGACGGTCCAGGAGCCCGACCTCTGGCACCTGATCACCGCGGCCAGCGCCAACCGGGACTGGGCCGTGGTCCGTTCCACCGGCGCCCGGATCGGCATCGAGTTCGACGAGCCCGAGGGCCCGGTGGACGAGGAGTGGCAGCTGGTCACCGTCCGCGCCACCCGCACCAACGGCGCGACGGTCGACCTGCCCGCCGTGCGGACCGGCCCGGCCACCGCCCGGATCCTGCCGGTGCTGGGCGAGGACGTGACGCTCAACCACGGCGACGTGGTGGTCTTCGCCCCGGCCCTGCTGGAGCGCCCGCCGGCCGAGGACGCCCCCGAGTCGGAGCGGGCCGGCTGGCGCCCGGTCTTCGCCCTGCTGACCCTGCTCGACCCGGCCGGCTTCACCACGTACTGGATCGACGGCGCCTGGCCCGGCGACGAGGCCTGGGCCGCGTTCCGGGACGGACTGCGCTCGGCCGGCTACGCGGTCTGGGCGTACAGCGGGGAGCAGTACCGGATCACCGACCCGGCGGAGGACGGCGACGGGCTGCCCGGCATCTACGCCGCCCTCGGTGTCCCGCCGACCGCCGGCGCCGGGTCGGCCGACGCGCTGCTGCACCGGCTCACCGCCGGCTGGGCGCACCCGCTCGCCTGGCTCGACCTGGCCGAGGCGGCGGGCGCGGACCTCGGCCGGCACACCGGGATCGTCGAGCGCTACGGCCTCTGAGCCGGCTACGGCCTCCGAGCCGCCGGTTCCCCGGCCCGTCCGCCCTCCCGGCGCGGGCCGGGGAACCATCCCGCCCCCAGGCGAGTCTTTGTCATTGCTTTACCATCGCATTGCCAAGACTCGACCTCCAGGAGTGCCAGCACCGTGACCAGCCTCGCCCTCGGCCCGTCCTGGCTCGATCCGACCACCCTGATCTCGACCTTCGGCCTGGTCGGCATCCTGGCCGTCGTCTTCGCCGAGTCCGGCCTCCTGATCGGCTTCTTCCTCCCCGGCGACTCGCTGCTGTTCACCACCGGCCTGCTGGTCGCCGGCGGCACCTACCTGCACCAGCCGCTCTGGCTGGTCTGCGCGCTGATCGTGCTCGCTGCGATCGCCGGGGACCAGGTCGGCTACCTCTTCGGCCGCAAGGTCGGACCGGGCCTGTTCCGCCGCCCCGACTCCAGGATTTTCCAGCAGGAGAACGTCGAGAAGGCCGCCGCCTTCTTCGACCGGCACGGCCCCAAGGCGATCGTGCTGGCCCGCTTCGTGCCGATCGTGCGCACCTTCACCCCGATCGTCGCCGGGGTGAGCAGGATGAACTACCGCACCTTCGTGCTGTTCAACGTGGTCGGCGGGGTGCTGTGGGGCGCCGGGGTCACCGTGCTCGGCTACTTCCTCGGGCAGATCCCCTTCGTCCGGGACAACATCGAGGCCATCCTGGTCGGCATTGTGCTGGTCTCGGTGGTCCCGGTGGCGGTCGAACTGCTCCGGGCCCGCCGCTCCGGCGCGGCGGCCGGCGACCGCCGCCCCGCCGGGTAGGCGCCCGGCGCCGCCGCCCTGGGACGTCCCGTACATGTGCGTCGAGCTGTTCGATCAGGCAAGGTGTACCCGAGATCGAACGGTGGCCGGCGGCCACCAGGGGCGGCGAGGAGCGGAAGTGCCTAAGCGGGGCCGACCGGGTGCGGGCAAGCGGGCGAGGGGAGGCCGGGCGGTCCGCCAGGTACGGCAGACACCGCCGAAACCGGTGCACCCCGCCGAGGCGCCGCCCACCGAGGGCCTGCTCGGCCACCCCGCCCCGGCCGTCGAGCCCGTCACCGTGGTGCCGCTCGTCCCGCCCGCCCCGGAGACCAAGGGCCTGCTGGCCCCCGAGCCGAAGCCGGAGCCCGAGCCGAAGCCCGAGCAGGAGGTACAGCCCGAGGTACGGCCGGAACCGCACCCCGAGCTGACCATCGACCTGCGTCCCCGGGACCCGGCCTCCGAACGCCCGGCCTCCGAACGCCCGGCCTCCGAACGCCCGGCCCCCGCCCGCCCGGCCCGCCGCCGCTCGGTCGCCGAGGACACCCTCACCCCCGAGGAGTGGCGCGCGGCCGGCTACACCCCGTCCAACGGCATCCCGATCCCGGAACTGACCGCCGGCGCCCCCGGCGAGGCGCCCTGGCCGGACCGGATGCGCACCCTGCTGCGCACCCCGATGTCCGAGCGCCCCGCCTTCGAGCGCACCGCCCGCGAGATGCACCCCTCCGCGGCCATCGCCCGCAACGTCCCCCGCATCCTCGACCTGACGCTGCGCATCGGCGAACTGCTGCTGGCCAGCGGCGAGGCCGCCGAGGACGTCGAGGCGGCGATGCTCGGCATCGCGCACGCCTACCGGCTGGACCACTGCGAGCCCCAGGTGACCTTCACCCTGATCGGCATCTCGCACCAGCCCTCGCTGGTCGAGCCGCCGGTCACCGCCGACCGCGTGGTGCGCCGCCGCACCTCCGACTACACCCGGCTGAACGCGGTCTACCAGCTGGTGGCGGACATCACCGCGGAGAAGGTGACGGTCAACGACGCCTACCGCCGGCTCGCCGAGATCCGCCGCAACCGGCACCCGTACCCGTCCTGGCTGCTCGCCCTGACCACCGGTCTGCTGGCCGGCGCGGCGACCTTCCTGGTCGGCGGCCGGATCGACGACAAGGCCTGGCTGGTCTTCGCCAGCGCGTTCGTCGCGGCCGTCCTCGGTGACCGGCTGGCCTCCGCGCTGGCCAAGCGCCGGCTGCCGGAGTTCTACCAGTTCGTGGCGGCCGCGATGCCGGCCGCCGCGTCCGGGATCATCCTGTCCTTCAACGACTGGGGCCTGCGCGGCTCGGTGGTGATCACCGGTGGCCTGTTCGCCCTGCTGCCCGGCCGCGCGCTGGTCGCCGCCGTCCAGGACGGCCTGACCGGCTTCTACATCACCGCCGCGGCCCGGCTGCTGGAGGTGGTCTACCTGGTCGCGGGCATCGTGATCGGCGTGATCATGATCCTCTACCTGGGCGTCGGCTTCGAGGCGAAGCTCAAGCCGGACGAGAGCCTGGCGGGCATCAGCTACCCGCCGGTCCAGATGGTCGCCGCGATGCTGCTGACCCTGGCCTTCGCGATGCTGCTGCAGACCGACCGCCGCACCCTCGCGCTGGTCACCGTCAACAGCGGCATCGGCTGGGCCAGCTACGGCGCGCTGGTGTACAACGCGCACGTCAACCCGATCGCCGCGACCGGGGTGGCGGCCGGCCTGGTCGGCCTGTTCGGCCAGCTGATGGCGCGCTACCGCAACGGCTCGGCGCTGCCGTACGTGACCGCCGCGATCGGCCCGCTGATGCCCGGTTCGGCGCTCTACCTCGGGATGCTCGCCTTCGCCCAGGGGCACTCCGGCACCGGCCTGGTGTCGGTCTTCCGGGCGGCGGCGATCGCGATGGCGCTGGCGATCGGGGTGAACCTCGGTGGCGAGATCGCCCGGCTGTTCCTGAAGCTGCCGGTCGGCGCCGAGCTGCCCTCGCTCTACCCGGTGGTGCCGCGCCGGGCGGCCAAGCGAACCCGTGGGTTCTGACCGCACGTCGGGACCGGTGACGGAAGCCGCCCCCGGAGCCGTGCCCGGGCCGGTGCCGGCAGCCGAGTTGGTGGGCTGTTGGGCCCCGGGCCATGTCACGGCAGGCAGAGCGCAGGACCAGGAACGAAGGTAAGTCCCATGACGACAATGCTGGACAGCTACCGCGAGCACATCGTCAACGCGCACAAGCAACCGCTGTTCCTGCTGCTGGTCGGCTTCATCACCTCCTTCGTCTTCATCCGGTTCAGCGTGCGGATGATCCGCGCCAAGGTGCGCTGGTGGCCCGGCAACGTCACCCCCGGCGGCCTGCACATCCACCACATGGTGTTCGGCCTGGGCTTCCTGTTGGTCGGCGGCCTCGGGGTGTTCGCCACCTACGGCGGGACCCCGTGGATCGACTGGTTCGGGCTGGCCTTCGGCATCGGCTGCGGGCTGGTGCTGGACGAGTTCGCGCTGATCCTGCACCTGGACGACGTGTACTGGAGCGAGCAGGGCCGCAAGTCGGTGGACGCGGTGATCTTCGGCATCCTGTTCACCGCGCTGCTGCTGATCGGGTACGTGCCGTTCGGCGCGCTGCCCGGCGAGGACACCCGCTGGGGCCTGATCACCGTGATCTCGGTGAACGCGCTGGCCTCGGTGATCACCCTGCTCAAGGGCAAGGTGTGGACCGGCCTGCTCGGGATCATGATCCCCGGCCTGTCCTGGATCGGCGCGATCCGGCTGGCCCGCCCGAGCAGCCCGTGGGCCCGCTGGCGCTACACCACGCGCTCCCGCCGCCGGGCGCGTGCGCTCCGGCGCGAACGCCTGCTGCATCGGCGCGCGGACCGTGCGCGCACCTGGCTCTTCGACCTGATCGCCGGCGCGCCCGACAAGGTGCCCGCCAGCCATCCGGCCGCCCACCGGGTCGCCGAGCGGATGTCCGCCCGGGCCAC
>NZ_MECK01000081.1 GCF_014596465.1 Streptomyces sp. CBMA123
GGTCCGGTACGGCGGCCGGGTGCCCGAGCCGGCGGAGGCGGACCGGGTCCGCCGGGCGCTGGACGAGCTGACGGCCGCCGCCCGGGAGCACCGTCCGCCGACCGGGGCGTCGGCCCGGCCGAGCGCGCCGCACGACCCGGCGCTCAGCGCGCTGGGCCGCGCGGCGGACGAGCTCGAACTCCTGCTCAGGACTCCGTAGCCTCGAACCCCTGCCCGGAACGCCGCAGCCCCGAACCCCTGCCCGGGACTCCGCGGCCTCGCACTCCCATCTACAGGACTCCGCCGCCCCGCACTCCCGCCCAGGAATCCCCAGCCCCGAACTCCCGCTCAGGCAGGCCGGCTTCAGACCTGCTCGGCCAGCTCCAGCCAGCTCATCTCCAGCTCCTCCTTCTCCTCCCGGACGGCCCGCAGCTGCCCGTCCAGTTCGGCGACCTTGGAGAAGTCGGCGGCGTGCTCGGCGAGTTGGGCGTGCAGCTTGGACTCCTTCTGGTCCAGCTTGGCGATCTGCCGCTCGATCTTCTGCATCTCCTTCTTCGCCGCCCGCAGGTCCCCGCCGGACAGCCCGGAAGCAGCGGCGTCCTCAACTGCCGGAGCGACGGCGGGAGTGGCGGGAGTCGCCGCGGCCGCCATCCGCGCCCGCCGCTCCAGGTACTCGTCCACGCCGCCGGGCAGCATCCGCATCTTCTTGTCGCCGAGCAGCGCGTGGACGACGTCCGTGGTGCGCTCGATGAAGAACCGGTCGTGGCTGATGACGACCATCGAGCCGGGCCAGCCGTCGAGCAGGTCCTCCAGCTGGTTGAGGGTCTCGATGTCCAGGTCGTTGGTCGGCTCGTCGAGGAACAGCACGTTGGGCTCGTCCATCAGCAGCCGCAGCAGCTGGAGCCGGCGCCGCTCGCCGCCGGAGAGGTCGCCGACGGGCGTCCACTGCTTGTCCTTGCCGAAGCCGAACTGCTCGCACAGCTGCCCGGCGCTCATCTCGCGGCCCTTGCCGAGGTCGACCCGCGAGCGGACCTGCTCGACGGCCTGCAGCACCCGGATCTCCGGTTCCAGTTCGGCGACCTCCTGGGACAGGTAGGCCAGTCGTACGGTCTTGCCGACCTTGATCACGCCCGAGTCGGGCTGGACGTCGCCCTCGCTGGCGTAGGCGTCGCGCATGGCGCGCAGCAGCGAGGTCTTGCCGGCGCCGTTGACGCCGAGCAGGCCGATCCGGTCGCCGGGGCCGAGCTGCCAGGTGAGGTTCTCCAGCAGCAGCTTGGGGCCGGCCTTGACGGTGACGTTCTCCAGGTCGAAGACGGTCTTGCCGAGCCGGGCGTTGGCGAAGTTCATCAGTTCGCTCTTGTCCCGGGGGTCCGGCACGTCGGCGATCAGGGCGTTGGCGGCCTCGATCCGGTAGCGCGGCTTGGAGGTGCGGGCGGGGGCGCCGCGGCGCAGCCAGGCGAGCTCCTTGCGGGCGAGGTTCTGGCGCTTCTGCTCCTCGACGGCTTCGATCCGGGAGCGCTCGGCGCGGGCGAAGACGTAGTCGGAGTAGCCGCCCTCGTACTCGTGCACCTCGCCGTGCTGGACGTCCCACATCCGGGTGCAGACCTGGTCGAGGAACCACCGGTCGTGGGTGACGCAGACCAGTGCGGAGCGGCGCTTCTGGAGGTGCTGGGCGAGCCAGTTGATGCCCTCGACGTCGAGGTGGTTGGTGGGCTCGTCGAGGATGATCAGCTCGGGGGAGCCGAGCAGCAGCTTGGCGAGGGCGATCCGGCGGCGCTCGCCGCCGGAGAGCGGGCCGATGACGGTGTCCAGGCCGTCGGCGAAGCCGGGCAGGTCGAGGCCGCCGAAGAGGCCTTCGATGATGTCGCGGATCCGGGCGTCGCCGAGCCACTCGTGGTCGGCGCGGTCGGCGATGACCTCGTGCCGGATGGTGGCCTCGGGGTCGAGCGAGTCGTGCTGGGTGAGGACGGCCGGTTCGAGGCTGCCGCTCCAGGTGATCCGGCCGCCGTCGGGTTCCTCCAGCTTGGCGAGCATCCGGATCAGGGTGGTCTTGCCGTCGCCGTTGCGGCCGACGACGCCGATCCGGTCGCCCTCGCTCACGCCCAGGCTCACCGCGTCCAGCAGGGTGCGGGTGCCGTAGACCTTCGTGACGGACTCGATGGTGGCGAGGTTGACGGCCACGTGTGCTGCGCTCCTGGGTTCGGCGGTCGGGGCGGGCCCAGCCCGCCCCTCTCTCGGGGACGCCCCGATCACCCCAGCCTAATGGGCGGGCCGAAGCGGCTTCACCGCCTCGACCCGCCGCCGAGGGCCTCGGACACGTCAGGAAACCGCCGTCGCCCCCGGCACCGGCCCGTACGTGGCGTGGGCGGCCCGGCAGGTGCCGGAGGCCAGCAGCGCCGCGGCGACGGCGGCGGCCGCCTCGGCGTCCTTGGCCAGGAAGGCGCAGGTCGGCCCGGAGCCGGAGACCAGGGCGCCGAGCGCGCCGGCCTCGGTGCCGGCCCGCAGGGTGGCGGCCAGCGACGGGCGCAGCGAGAGCGCGGCGGGCTGGAGGTCGTTGGTGAGCGCGGCGGCCAGGGCGACGGCGTCGCCTTCGGCGAGCGCGGCGAGCAGGTCCGGGTCGGCGTCAGGGGTGGCGACGTCGGTGTCGCTGGAGCCGGTGCCGGCCGCCTCGCGGAGCCGGTCGCACTCGCGGAAGACGGCGGGGGTGGACAGGCCGCCGTCGGCGACCGCGAAGACCCAGTGGAAGGTGCCCTCGGCCGGCAGCGTCTCCAGGATCTCGCCCCGGCCGCGGCCCAGCGCGACGCCGCCGAGCAGGGCGAACGGTACGTCGGAGCCGAGTTCGGCGGCGAGGTCCAGCAGCACCGGGAGCGGGGTGTCCAGCTGCCACAGCGCGTCGCAGGCGACCAGCGCGGCGGCGCCGTCGGCGCTGCCGCCGGCCATGCCGCCCGCGACCGGGATGGCCTTGGCGATGTGCAGGTGCACGCCGGGGTCGGCGATGCCGTGGTGGGCGGCGAGCAGCCGGGCGGCGCGGGCGGCGAGGTTGCTGTCGTCGAGCGGGACGGCGTCGGCGTCCGGCCCGGAGCAGCTCAGCGTGACGCCCTCGCCCGGAGTGGCGGTGACCTCGTCCCCCAGCGCGACCGCGAAGAAGACGTTGGCCAGGTCGTGGAAGCCGTCGGCCCGCAGCCCGCCGACCCCGAGCTGGACGTTGACCTTGGCCGGTACCCGTACGGTGATCACTCGCCGTCCTTCGCGGGCTTGTGCTCGGCGATCGCGGCGAACTGTTCCACGGTCAGCATCTCGCCGCGCAGCTTGTGGTCGATGCCGGCGGCCGCGAGCGCCTGCTCGGCCCCGGCGGCGGAGCCCGCCCAGCCGGCCAGCGCGGCGCGCAGGGTCTTGCGGCGCTGGGCGAACGCGGCGTCGACCACCGCGAACACCTCGGTCCGGCTGGCGGTGGTCTTCGGCGGCTCGCGGCGGATCAGCGAGACCAGCCCGGAGTCGACGTTGGGGGCGGGCCAGAAGACGTTCCGCCCGATGGCGCCGGCCCGCTTCACCTCGGCGTACCAGTTGGCCTTGACCGACGGGACGCCGTACACCTTGTTGCCCGGCTTGGCGGCGAGCCGGTCGGCGACCTCGCTCTGCACCATCACCAGGGTGCGCTCGATGCTGGGGAAGGTCGCCAGCATGTGCAGCAGGACGGGCACGGCCACGTTGTACGGCAGGTTGGCGACCAGCGCGGTGGGCGCCGGGCCGGGCAGCTCGGTGACCTCCATGGCGTCGCTGAACACCAGGTCGAAGGCGTCGGCCTTGCCGGGCAGCCGGGCCGCGACGGTGTCCGGCAGGTGCTGGGCGAGCACCGGGTCGATCTCGACCGCGGTGACGTGCCGGGCCACCTCCAGCAGCGCCAGGGTGAGCGAGCCGAGGCCGGGCCCGACCTCCACCACGGCGTCCTGCTCCGTCACCTCGGCGGCCCGGACGATCCGCCGTACGGTGTTGCCGTCGATGACGAAGTTCTGCCCGCGCTGCTTGGTCGGCTTCACGCCGAACGCGGCCGCCAGTTCGCGGATGTCGGCGGCGCCCAGCAGGTGGCTGTCAGGGGTGGGGTCGGTGGTGCTCACGCGCCAAGGATACGGGCGTACGGGGTGCCGTCCGGACGTGACGATCCGGAACGGCCCCCTCGGACCCGGCGCTCAGTAGCCGAAGGCCCGCGCCGTGTTCGCCGCGATCGCCGCCGACAGCTCGTCCTCGGGCAGCCCCAGGGTGGCGGCCATCGAGCGGACCGTGACCGGGATCAGGTACGGCGCGTTGGGCCGCCCCCGGTACGGGTGCGGGGTGAGGAACGGCGCGTCGGTCTCGACCAGGATCCGGTCGAGCGGGGTGGCGAGCAGGGCCTCGCGCAGCGGCTGGTTGGCCTTGAAGGTGACGGGGCCGGCGAAGGAGAGGTACCAGCCGTGCTCGGCGCAGACCTTCGCCATCGCGGCGTCGCCGGAGTAGCAGTGGAAGACGGTCCGCTCCGGGGCGCCCTCGGCCAGCAGGACGGCGATGACGTCCTCGTGGGCGTCGCGGTCGTGGATGACCAGCGCCTTGCCGTGCCGCTTGGCCATCTCGATGTGGCGGCGGAACGACTCCTTCTGGATCTCCACACCCTCCGGCCCGGTGCGGAAGTAGTCCAGGCCGGTCTCGCCGACGGCGCGGACCTGCGGCAGGGCGGCCAGCGCGTCGATCTCGGCGAGCGCCTCCTCCAGCGCCGCCCGGCCGCCCGCGTGCCGCTGCTGTCCGGACCAGCCGTCCGCGTCGCCGAGGAAGATCCGCGGTGCCTCGTTGGGATGCAGGGCGACGGCCGCGTGCACCTGCTCGTACTGGGCCGCCAGTTCGGCGGCCCAGCGCGAGCCGGGCACGTCGCAGCCCACCTGGACGACCGTGGTGACGCCGACCGAGGCGGCCCGGGCGAGCCCCTCGGCCGGGGTGCCGGCCTGCATGTCGAGGTGGGTGTGCGAGTCGGCCACCGCCACGGCCAGGGGTTCCGGCAGCGGCGGCGGGGTCGACCGGTCGTCGTCCTTCTTGGCCATCAGGAGGCGGGCTTCTCTTCGAGGCGCGGGAACAGGATCTCGCCCTTGGTGACGGTGGTACCGGCGGGCAGCCGGCCCCAGTCACCGGCGGTGGCGACGCGCTGGTCGGCGAGCGCGCCGAGGCCCTCGGCGGCGCCCAGCGAGGCCCACAGCTTCTCGGCGGTGGACGGCATCACCGGGTTGAGCAGCACGGCGGTGCCGCGCAGCGCCTCGGCGGCGGTGTAGAGGATGGTGGCCAGGCGGGCCCGCCCCTGCTCCGACTCGTCCTTGGCGACCTTCCACGGCTCCTGCGTGGTGAGGTAGCCGTTGACCTGCTTGACGAACTCGAAGATCGCCGCGATGCCGCCGGCGAAGTCCAGCTCCTCGCCGATCTTCACGTCGGCAACGGCGACGGCCGCGGCCAGCCCGTCCGCGACGGCCTGCTCGGCCTCGCCCGCCGCGGTGGCGGCCGGCAGCGCCCCGCCGAAGTACTTGCCGACCATCGCGGCGACCCGGGAGGCCAGGTTGCCGAAGTCGTTGGCCAGCTCGGAGGTGTAGCGGGCGCTGAAGTCCTCCCAGGAGAAGGAGCCGTCGGTGCCGAACGGGATCGCCCGCAGGAAGTAGTAGCGGTAGGCGTCCACGCCGAAGTGCGAGGTGAGGTCGGTGGGCGCGATGCCGGTCAGGTTGGACTTGGACATCTTCTCGCCGCCGACCATCAGCCAGCCGTTGGCGACGACCCGCTTGGGCAGCGGCAGGCCCGCGGCCATCAGCATGGCCGGCCAGATCACCGCGTGGAAGCGCAGGATGTCCTTGCCGACGAGGTGGACGGAGGCCGGCCACAGCTCGGCGAAGCGCTCCGGGTCGCTGCCGTAGCCGGCCGCGGTGATGTAGTTCTGCAGCGCGTCCACCCAGACGTAGAGGACGTGCTTCTCGTCCCAGGGCAGCGGCACGCCCCAGTTGAAGGTGGAGCGGGAGATCGAGAGGTCCTTGAGGTCCTGCTCGACGAAGCGCAGCACCTCGTTGCGGGCCGAGGCCGGCTGGATGAAGTCGGGGTTGGCGGCGTAGAACTCCAGCAGCCGCTCACCGTAGGCGGAGAGCCGGAAGAAGTAGTTCTCCTCCTCCAGCCACTCGACCGGCTTCTTGTGGACGGAGCAGAGCTTCTCGTCCTCGGTGGCGCCGTCGAGCAGTTCGGCGGGGAGCTTGAACTCCTCGCAGCCGACGCAGTACGGACCGGAATAGCCGCCCTTGTAGATCTCGCCCTTGTCGAACAGGTCCTGGACGAACTCCTGCACCCGGGCGGTGTGCCGCTCCTCGGTGGTGCGGATGAAGTCGTCGTTGGCGATCTCCAGGTGCTGCCAGAGCGGCTTCCAGGCCTCCTCGACCAGCTTGTCGCACCACTCCTGCGGGCTGACGCCGTTGGCCTCGGCGGTCCGCATGATCTTCTGACCGTGCTCGTCGGTGCCGGTCAGGTACCACACCTTCTCGCCGCGCTGGCGGTGCCAGCGGGTGAGGACGTCGCCCGCCACGGTGGTGTACGCGTGGCCCAGGTGGGGACGGTCGTTGACGTAGTAGATCGGAGTGGAAACGTAGTACGCCGGGGCACTCGCCCCGGTGGTGCTGTGGTCTGCAGTGGCCGCCATGGTCGGAAAGCTTAGTCGGGCCCGAACACACCCCTGAACCGATTGACCGGGCCTGAACCGATTGACCGGGCCTGAACCGATTGACCGGGCTCGACCGCATGACGGCCACGCGGACCGGGGCCGCCCGCCGCACTGCTCGCGGCGGGCGGCCCGGCTGCGCTCCCCGGGCCGGCGGTCAGCCCAGCAGCCGCGACCAGAACCGGGCCCAGCGTCCGCGCGGCCGGGTGGGTTCGGACACCGGGGGCGCCCCGGCCGGCTCGGCGTGCGCCGGGTAGCCGGGAGCGTGCTGCCAGGGCTGGTCGGCGACGGCCACCCGGCCCTCACGCATGATCCGGACGGTGTGTCCACCGCATCCCGGGCAGGTCGGCTTGAGCAACGGGGACGGCACCCGGACACCGTTGGCGTGGTACTCGAACACGATGTGGCCGTCCTTGGCCTGGTGGTGCTCGATGTCGTACGCCTGCTCCCAGCCGTACCCGCAGCGCAGGCAGGCGAAGGAGTAGGCCTCCCGTACGGTCTCGACGGGAGCGTGCGCCCGCCCCGCCAGGCCGGGGACGCTCAGCGCGTTGCCACTGCGGGGGCTACCGATCGTGTCGCTCATAGCCGTCTCCCAGTGCCCGTCGGGCGCTCGCCCGGCTGGGTCTTTCCATTCCAGGAAATGCCCGGACCGCTCCGGCCGACGCCCTTCTTGTGAAGACTTGGATGCGGGTTGGGGAGTCCTATACAAAAGGCCTCCCAGCGCCTCGGAAACGCGGCCGAACCTTCAGCTCAGCGGGCGTTTAGCAGGGCCTTCACTCCAAGGTACGACTCCCCGCCCGCCACGCAACCCCCCGGAATTCACCTCTTTTTCAAGGCCTCGCCGGAAGCGTCCTTCTTGGCCGCCACCACCGCGTCGAAGACGTCCCGCTTGGGGACGGAGAGTTCGACCGCGACCGCCGCGATGGCCTCCTTGCGCCGCTCCCCGGCCTCCTCCCGGACGGCCACCAGCCGGGCCAGCTCGGCCGGGGTCAGCTCCTGGGGCGCAGCCGGCGGGGCGCCCGCGACCACGACGGTGATCTCGCCCCTGACGCCGTCCGCCGCCCAGGCCGCCAGCTCGCCGATCGGCCCGCGCTTGACCTCCTCGTAGGTCTTGGTGAGCTCCCGGCACACGGCGGCCGGCCGCTCCGGCCCGAAGGCCTCGGCCATCGCGGCCAGCGCGTCGGCGATCCGGTGCGGAGCCTCGAAGAAGACCATGGTGCGCGGCTCGGCGGCGACCGAGGCCAGCTGCCGGGCCCGGTCTCCGGTCTTGCGCGGCAGGAAGCCCTCGAAGGTGAAGCGGTCGACGGGCAGGCCGGACAGCGCGAGCGCGGTGAGCACGGCGGACGGCCCGGGCACCGCGGTGACCTTCACGTCCGCCTCGACGGCCGCCGCCACCAGCCGGTAGCCGGGGTCGGAGACCGAGGGCATCCCGGCGTCGGTGACCAGCAGCACCCGGGCGCCGCCGAGCAGCGCCTCGACCAGCTCGGGGGTGCGGCCGACCTCGTTGCCCTCGAAGTAGGAGACGACCCGCCCGGCCGGGGTCACCCCGAGCGCCTGGGTGAGCCGGCGCAGCCGCCGGGTGTCCTCGGCCGCGATGACGTCGGCCGTGGCCAGTTCGGTGACCAGTCGGGGCGGGGCGTCCGAGACGTCGCCGATGGGGGTGCCTGCGAGAACGAGTACTCCTGTCACGGGCCCCATCCTTGCAGTTCCGCGCCGCCGGGGCGTTTGGTGACGATTCGGGCAGCTTCCGAGGGACCGGTCACACGTACGAGGAGCGCCCCTACGATGTGGCGGATGAACGGCGACACGGCGGCGCAGGCCCCCACTGGTACGGACCACTCCGCGCAGGGCGGTGCCGGCCTGCCGTCCCCCCGCTCACCCGGCTCACCCGGCTCACCCGGATCACCCGGATCGTCGCCGCACTGGCGGGAGCGCCTGGCCGGGTTCGGCTACCGCGCCCGCCCGACCGGCACGCTCACCGAGCGCCTGGTCCCGCCGATGCCGGACGGCCCCCGGGTGACGCCGCCCGGTGTCCCGCAGTCCCCGCTGCTGCTGCGCCTGGGCCTGCGGCTGCCGCAGGGCCTCTGGTCCTTCCTGTGCCGCTGGTCCGGCTGGCTGGGCCCGATCGCGGTGGCGGTCTTCGCCGGACTGCTGCGGTTCACGAACCTCGGCCAGCCGCACGCGATCATCTTCGACGAGACGTACTACGCCAAGGACGCCTACGCGCTCTGGCACGGCGGTTACGAGATCAACTGGCCGGAGGACGCCAACACGACGATCATGACGCCGGGCGCGGCCGTCCCGTACCGCACGACGGCGTCGTACGTGGTGCACCCGCCGGTCGGGAAGTGGCTCATCGGCGCGGGCGAGCAGCTGTTCGGCATGAACCCCTTCGGCTGGCGGTTCGCGGTGGCCCTGCTCGGCACCCTGTCGGTGCTGATGCTGGCCCGGATCGCCCGCCGGATGTTCCGCTCCACCCTGCTGGGCTGCGTGGCCGGCCTGCTGCTCTCGGTGGACGGCCTGCACCTGGTGCTCAGCCGGACCGCGCTGCTCGACCTGGTGGTGATGTTCTGGATGCTCGCCGCCTTCGGCTTCCTGCTGCTGGACCGCGACCGCACCCGGGCCCGGCTGGCCGCCCGGCTGGGCGGGGTGGAGTCCCCCCTGCTCGCCCAGCGGCTCAACCTGGGCTGGCGCCCGTACCGGATCGCGGCCGGCGTCTGCGTCGGCCTGACCTGCGCCACCAAGTGGAGCGGCCTGTACGTCGCGGCGGCCTTCGGCGTGCTGACGGTGCTCTGGGACGTCGGCGCCCGCCGGCTGGCCGGCGCCCCGCGCCCGTACCAGGCGGTGCTGGCCCGGGACGTGGTGCCCGCCTTCGTGTCGGTCGTCGTGGTCTCGGTGGCCGTCTACCTGGCCTCCTGGTGGGGCTGGTTCGCCAGCAGCAACGCGCCCGGCCAGGGCGGCTGGGGCCGGGACTGGGCGGTCGGCCGCGCCACCGACTACCCGTGGATACCCGAGGGCCTGCGCGCCCTGTGGCACTACCACTCGACGGTCTACGAGTTCCACACCCACCTGACCGACCCCCACACCTACCAGTCCAACCCGTGGTCCTGGCTGGTGCTGGGCCGCCCGGTGTCCTTCTACTACGAGTCCCCCAAGCTCGGCCAGGACGGCTGCACCGTCGCCGACTGCGCCCGCGAGGTGCTGGGCATGGGCACCCCGCTGCTGTGGTGGACGGGCGTGCTGGCGCTGGTCTACTGCCTGTGGCGGTGGGCGTTCCGCCGGGACTGGCGGGCCGGCGCGCTGCTGTGCGGCCTGGCCGCCGGCTACCTGCCGTGGTTCCTCTACCAGCAGCGGACGATCTTCCTCTTCTACGCGGTGGTGTTCGTCCCGTTCCTGGTGCTCGCCGTGACGATGCTGATCGGTGCGCTGATCGGGCCGCCCGGCGCCTCCCGGGACCGCCGGCTCATCGGCTCGACGGCCGCCGGACTGCTGGTGCTGCTGATCGTCTGGAACTTCCTGTACTTCTTCCCGCTGTTCACGGGCCAGACCATCCCGCTCCAGGACTGGCGCTCCCGGATGTGGTTCAACAGCTGGATCTGAGGCCGCAGCCGGGCGGCGGGACCACCTGCACACGCTTCCCCCGAACCGTCCGTACCCGGTCCACGACACGTACCAGATCCGTCACAAGTCCCCGGCGTTTCGTCGGCGGACCGATCCGCCCTGCCTAGGGTGGGAGGCGTACCGCGTTTCCGGCCCCGCCGGTTGCGCCCGGCCGCGATACCCCTGGGGGATCTGCACCATGCGCAGTGCCGCGAAGATCGGCATCATCACCGGCGTGTCCATCGCCGTCCTCGCGGGCGGCGGCTACGGGGCCTACAGCCTGATGGGCTCGGACTCCGGGTCGTCCGGCGACAAGAAGCCCCGCACGGTGGTGGCCGAGCCGCCCTCGGCCGATCAGGCGGCGACCGGTGCGAAGGACTTCCTGGCGGCCTGGGCCTCCGGCGACATCGCCAAGGCGGCTTCGCTGACGGACGACCCGGCGGCGGCCACGACGGCGCTCACCGCCTTCAAGGACCAGGTGAAGCCGAGCGCGCTGACCCTCACCCCGGCCGGTCCGGCCACCCCGCAGGCCTTCGCCTCGGCCACCGGCACCCCGGCCCCGGCCAAGCCCACCGGCGCGGCCTCGGCCACCCCGTCCGCCACCGCCACCCCCGGCGCCACCGACTCGCCGTCCGCCGCCGCCACCGGGCCCATCGGCGTGCTGATGGGCTTCAAGGCCCGCGCCGAGTTCGAGGGCACCAGCCGGGCCTGGGACTACAACGGCTTCCTCGGCGTCGTGAAGATGAGCGACAACACCCCGGCCGTGCACTGGGCCCCCTCGGTGATCCACCCCCACCTGTCCGGCAACGAGACCATCGCCACCCAGCAGGTCTTCGCCCCGCCGTCCACCGTGGTGGACCGCAACGGCAAGCCGCTCCAGGGCGCCTCGCTCACCCCCGCGCTGATGGCCACCCTGCAGGACAACGCCCACAAGCTGCTGCCGCCGGACCCGAACAAGGACAAGGACGCGGGCAGCGCGGTGGTGATCACCGACCCGGCCGGCAAGACCGCCGCGGACAAGCTGTTCACCATCGTCGAGCCGAAGCCCGGCCAGCCGTTCAAGGTGACCATCGACAACACCCTCCAGGCCGCCGCCGAGAAGGCGATGACCGACCTGGGCGGCAAGTCCGGCTCGATCGTCGCCATCGAGCCCAGCACCGGCCAGGTGCTGGCCTTCGCCAACGCCCCGGCCGCCGGCCAGAACCGGGCCTTCACCGGCCTGCTCGCCCCCGGCTCGACGATGAAGATCGTCACCTCGACGGCCCTGCTGGAGGCCGGGCTCAACCCGGACAGCACGGTGGCCTGCCCGGAGAAGAGCAGCAACCCGGTGGCGATCCCGAACGACTTTCCGGGCGCCTTCCCGAACAACACCCTCCAGCAGGACTTCATGGTGTCCTGCAACACCGCCTTCATCAACCAGGGCCTGACCAGCCTCAAGCCCGAGACGCTGTCCGGCACCGCCAAGGACGTGTACGGCATCGGCCTGGAGTGGAAGACCGGCCTGCCGAACGCCGACGGCAAGATCCCGGCGACCCCGGGCAGCAAGGACGAGCAGGCGATGAACTACATCGGCCAGGGCAAGGTCCAGATGAACCCGCTGGCCATCGCCTCGATCACGGCGACCGTCCAGAGCGGCGCGTTCAAGCAGCCCATCCTGGTCGCCGGCCTGCCGCAGCAGCAGGCGGCCCGGCAGATCTCGCCGGACGTCGCCGCCAAGCTGCGCGCGATGATGAACGCCACCGCCGTCGGCGGCACGGCCAGCCAGGTGATGGCCGGGATCACCGACAACGCGGGCGCCAAGACCGGCTCCGCCGAGGTCCAGGGCGCGTCCACCACCAACAGCTGGTTCACCGGCTTCCGCGGCAACCTCGCGGTCGCCGCCGAGGTCCAGGGCGGCGGCCACGGCGTCGACGCGGCGGGCCCGGCGGTCGCCTCGCTGCTCAAGAGCGGCAACAAGTGACCGGCTAGCCGGTACACGACAGAGCCCGCCCCGCCGTCGTGGCGGGGCGGGCTCTGTCGTGTCCGGGCCCTGTTCAACCTCTCGGCAGGGCCGGTTCCGGCGCGTCCGGCGTCGACGTCGGCGGCACCAGCCGGCGGTTGCTCCAGCGCCGGGTGGCCAGCCGGGGCCAGATCACCAGCACGGCCGGCAGCGCCAGGTACCCGAACCGCCCGGCCGGGGCGAGCATGAAGGCGATCGTGAGCCCGGCGGCCAGCAGGTCGGCGGCGGCGATCGCGGAGACCGGCGGCCGGGCCACCAGCCAGATCGCCACCCCGATCAGGGCCATGGTCATCAGCGCCAGCGAGACGGTGTGCCCGGTCGGTCCGAAGCCGGCCAGCACCTTGCCGGGCAGCGGGCTGCCCGCCGGGGTGCGGATCGCGGTCATCCCGAGTGGGAAGCGCACCACCTGGTCGCGCAGCGCCTGCGGCTGGGTCAGCACGGACGGCAGCAGCACCGCCGCGCTCACCCCGACCCCGATCAGCGCGGTGCGGGCGGCGGGCCGTCGGCCGTACAGCCGCCACAGCAGCAGGACGGCCACCGGCAGGGCCGGCCAGGCGGTCCACTTGAGGCTGCAGGCGAGGGCGAGCACCAGCCCGGCGGCGACCGTGCGGTCCCGCTCGGCGAGCGCCATGGCCAGGCAGCAGACCCCGATCAGCGGCAGGTCGACCCCGCCGACCACCAGGGCGAGCGCTATCAGCGGCGAGGCGGTGAGGACGGCCAGCGGCAGCAGCGGCGCACGGTCCCGGGACGGCCGCAGCAGCCGCCAGGCGCCCAGCAGGCAGACGACGAAGGTGAGGGCGAACCAGATCCGGGCGTCTCCGGCGACCCGGGCGAAGGCGGTGGAGCTGCCGAGCAGCTGGCGCGGCAGCCCGAACAGGGACATCGCCGGCAGGTACGGGTTGTAGTCGGTGACCACCACGGGGTGCGGGAGGTAGACGTCACCGGTGGTGAGCAGCAGGTGGGCGGAGCGTTCGACCACCATGACCTCGGACTGGTGGCGGCCGGTCACGGCGAGCAGTCCGAGCGGCGCGAGGACGGCCCCGAGCAGGGCGACGACGGCGGCGGCCTCGGCGGCGAAGCGGCGCGGCAGGGTGAGGCAGAGCAGCCCGGCCACGACGTAGGCGGGGGCCGCGACGAGTCCCCACAGCCGCTGGTTGGCCAGGTCGGAGACGAGCGGGAAGGCCGCGGCCCAGCCGGCCGCGATCAGACAGCCGAGCAGCTGCACCCAGCGCAGCGAGGCGAGCCGGGCGGGATTCCACCGATCGGGCGTGGGCGGGAAGGTGCTCTCACCACGCTGTCGGGGGAACGGACGGGTCGGGAAGCCGCTCGCCGGAGGGCCGGGTCTGGCGGGCAGTTCGGTGCTGATGGTCGGGGCCGGCGTTCTGGCGCGGCCGGTGAAGCGGCCGCGCGGGCGGGTGAAGCCGGGCGTGCGGGTGCTCACCATGGTGGAAGGTTATGGCGGCCGACCGGGCCCTGTCGCCATCGCGTCGGGCTCCGCTGGCGACGCTACGCGCGTAGGGCCGCCGGGTGTCGTACCGAGCGGCGGCCCTTCACGATTGGGTAACGGCCCGGTCGGCCGATGGCCCGGTCAGCCGGCCTTGGTGTCGGCCGGGACGCTCTGCTCCTCGGCCCGCTCCAGCCGGGAGTGCTTGATGCTGTAGCCGAAGTAGACGACCACGGCGACGCCGAGGGCGATCGCCCCGGCCCGGAAGGTGTCGGCGTGCAGGCCGGTGATCAGGTAGATGCAGAAGCCGACGCTGATCAGCGGGACGACCGGGTAGCCGGGGACCTTGAAGCCGCGCGGCAGGTCGGGCTGGGTGCGGCGCAGGATGATCACGCCGATCGAGACCACCGAGAAGGCGATCAGGGTGCCCAGGCTGGTGATGTCGGCCAGCACGTCCAGCGGGATGAACGCGGCCAGCGCGCCCACCCCGACCCCGACCACCAGGGTGTTCCAGACCGGGGTGCCGGTGCGCGGGGAGAGCTGGGCGAAGCGCTTGGGCAGCATGCCGTCGCGGCCCATCGAGTACAGGATGCGGGTCTGGCCGTAGACCACCACGAGGGTGACGCTGAAGATCGAGATGATCGCGCCGATCGCGAAGAGCATCGCGGGCCAGCTCTGGCCGGTGATGTTCTGCATGATCTGGGCGAGCCCGGCCTCCTGGCCCTTGAAGTCCTGCCACGGCTGGGCGCCGATGCCGGCCAGGGCGACCAGGATGTAGAGCAGGGTCACCACGACCAGCGAGATGATGATCGCCATCGGCATGGTGCGGCGCGGGTTCTTGACCTCCTCACCGGCGGTGGACACGGCGTCCAGGCCGATGAAGGAGAAGAAGATGCTGGAGGCGGCCATCTGCACGCCGCCGATGCCCAGCGGCATGAACGGGGTCAGGTTGCCGGAGCGGAAGCCGGTGAGCGCGACGCCGACGAACAGCAGCAGGATGACGATCTTGATCCCGACCATGGCCGCGTTGACCTTCACCGACTCGCTGACGCCGCGGACCAGCAGGAAGCAGATCATCGCGACCAGCAGCAGCGCCGGCAGGTTGAACCAGTGGGTGCTGTCCGGCGCGCCGGACAGCTGCACGGGGATCTTGACCCCGAAGGCCAGGTCGAGGAACTTGTTCAGATACTCGGCCCAGCTGACCGCGATGGCGGAGGCGGAGACGCCGTACTCCATCAGCAGGCAGATGCCGACGCCGAAGGCGACGCCCTCGCCGAGGGTGGCGTAGGCGTAGGAGTACGAGGAGCCGGAGACCGGGATCGCGGAGGCCATCTCGGCGTAGCAGAGCGCGGTGAGCCCGGCGGTGACGGCGGCGATCACGAAGGACAGGATGACGGCCGGCCCGGCGTCCGGCACCGCGGTGCCGAGCACGAAGAAGATGCCGGTGCCGATGGTGGCGCCGATGCCGATCGAGGACAGCTGCCAGAGGCCGATGGAGCGGCGCAGGTGGATGCCGGAGCGGCCGCCCTCCTCGGGCGCGCCGGCCGGAAGGCCGTGGCCCTCACTCTCCGCGATCAGGGTCGAGACGGGCTTGCGTCGCAGCAGACGCTCACCAAGGGTGTTGCTGGCCAAAACGCGGTCCTTCTAGGCGGGGGGAGGGTGTCCTAGCGGCCGGTCACCCGAGGCACTGGGGGGTGTCTTCGGGGACCAACCGAACAAACATGGGACAGGACCCCGCGAAGACACCAGTGTCGCAAACAAACAATACCGATCGGCGCATTGTACGAATCGGCACATCAGACATACCAAAGCGGACACTTCGCACCCGTCGCACCCGTCGACCGTTCCGCTAAACGTCCAGCTCAGCCCGCCTGATTGGCCTCAACGGCCGAGCACCGCCCGCAGCACCGCCCGGGCCACCGGGGCGGCCAGCGCACCACCCGTGACGTCCGTGGCGTCACTGTCCGCGACCACCACGGCCACCGCGACCGGCGGCACCGCGTCCGAACCGGCCGGCTTGGCCCAGGCGATGAACCAGGCGTACGGCGTCCCGCTGTTGTCCACCCCGTGCTGGGCGGTGCCGGTCTCGCCGCCGACCACCGCCCCGTCGATCCGGGCGTTGCCGCCGGTGCCGTTCTCCACCACGTCGGTCATCAGCCGCCGCACCTGCCCGGCCACCGCCGGGGTCAGCGCCCGCCGGTACACGGCCGGCTTCATCAGCTCCACCTCGGTGCCGTCGCTCCTGGTCAGCCGGTCCACGAGCTGCGGGCGCATCACCGTCCCGTCGTTGGCGATCCCGGCCGCGACCATCGCCATCACCAGCGGGGTGGCCGCGGTGTCGAACTGCCCGATCGAGGAGAGCGCCAGCTGGGCCGGGTCCATCGCGGTGTCCACGTTGGAGCGGGCCGGGCGCACCGGCAGGTCCAGCTTCGGGTCGTTGAAGCCGAAGCCCTCGGCCGTCGCCACCAGCTCGGACAGCCCGGTCCGCACCCCCAGGTAGCCCAGCACGCTGTTGCAGCTGGCGGTCATCGCCGCGTCCAGCGACAGCCCCGGCCGGTCGCAGGCCGCGCTGTCGTTCATCAGCGGCGTGGTCGTCCCGGGCAGCACGTACGGGAAGGGCGCCGCGGTCGGCGCGTCCGGGTCGGTGACCACCCCGGCGGACAGCGCCGCCGCCGCGGTGACCACCTTGAAGGTCGAGCCCGGCGGGTAGGTCTGGCGCAGCGCCCGGTTGAGCATCGGCTGGTCGGTGTCGGCCTGTAGCCGGTTCCAGGCCGTCTGGTCGGCGCCGGCGGACCCGGCGAAGCCGCCCGGATCGTACGAGGGGGTGCTGGCCAGCGCCAGGATCCGCCCGGTGGCCGGCTCGATCGCGGCCACCGCGCCCTTCTGGTCGCCGAGCCCGCGCATCGCGGCCTGCTGGGCCGCCCGGTCGATCGTGGTGTACACGTCCCCGCCGGGGTTGCGCCGGCGGGAGACCGCGTCCCAGAGCGACCAGCCGCTCAGCCGGCCGTCGGTGCCGGTCAGCAGGTCGTCCTCGGTGCCCTCCAGCTGGCTGTTGCCGTACGCCTGGGAGGCGAAGCCGGTGACGGCGGCGTACGTCGGGCCGTCGCCGTAGGTGCGCTTGTACGCGTACCGGCCGCCGGTCGGCCGGGAGCCGGTCACCGCCTGGCCGCCGACCAGGATGTCGCCGCGCGGCTGGGCGTACCGCTCCACGGTGAGCCGCTGGTTGGCCTGGTTGCGGTCGAGGTCGTCGGCCTCGAACACCTGCACCCGGGTGGCCTGCACGCACAGCGCCCCGACCAGCAGCAGGCAGAAGGTGCCCGCCCGCCGCCCGGTGACCGAGATCCCGGGCAGCCCCTGCGGGCCGTTGCCGCCGGGCCGGATCGCTCGGGGCCGGATCGCTCCGGGCCGGATCCCGCCGGGCCGGATCCCCTTGGGCCGGTTCCGGGCCATCACACCCCCTCCGGAGCGGGCCGCCGGGCGTCGTCGCTCATCCGCACCAGCAGCGCCACGATGATCCAGTTGGTGACCACCGAGGAGCCGCCCTGGGCGATGAACGGCATGGTCATCCCGGTCAGCGGGATCAGCGCGAGCACCCCGCCCGCCACCACGAACACCTGCAGCCCGACGATCGCGGCCAGCCCGATCGCCAGCAGCCGCCCGAACGGGTCGCGCAGCGCGATGCCGGTCCGGAAGCCGCGCGAGACCAGCACCGCGTACAGCAGGAACACCGCGGTCAGCCCGGTCAGGCCGAGTTCCTCGCCGACGGTGGCGAGGATGAAGTCCGACTTGGCGGCGAAGCCGATCAGCACCGAGTGCCCGTTGCCCAGCCCGGTGCCCAGTTCGCCGCCCCAGGCGAAGGCGAACAGCGACTGGGCGATCTGGTTGGCGCCCTTGCCGGCCGTGATCGAGCCCAGTGGGTCCAGCCAGTCCACCACCCGGCTGTGCACGTGCGGCGAGAGCCAGCCCACCGTCACCGCGCCGACCGCTGCCAGGCCCAGCCCGATCGCGATCCAGCCGGTGCGCGCGGTGGCCACGTAGAGCATCACCACGAACAGGCCGAAGTACAGCAGCGCCGTCCCGAGGTCGGTCTCCAGCACCAGCACCCCGACGAAGGCCGCCCAGATCATCAGCACCGGCCCGAGCACCCGCCCGCGCGGCAGCTGCCAGCGCCAGACCCGGCGGCCGGTGAGCGCCAGCGCGTCCCGGTGCACCGCCAGGTAGGCGGCGAAGAAGACGGCCAGCAGGATCTTGGCGAACTCCCCCGGCTGGAAGGAGAGCGGCCCGACGACGATCCAGATCCGGGAGCCGTACACCGGCGGGAAGAGGATCGGCACCACCAGCAGGACCAGCGCCAGCAGCGCCCCGACGTGGGCGTAGCGGCGCAGCCGCCGGTGGTCGCGCACCAGCAGCAGCACGGCGATGAACAGCGCCACCCCCAGGGCCGACCAGAGCAGCTGGGTGGAGACCGCCTCCCGCCCCGGGGTGGCCCGGTCGAGGCGGTAGATCACCACCAGCCCGATCCCGTTGAGCAGTACCGCGATCGGCAGCAGCAGCGGGTCCGCGTACCGGGCCCGCCACCGGATCACGCCGTGCGCCGCCAGGGCCAGCACGCCGAGCGCGGCCCCGTACTGGGCGGCGTCGGCGGGCGCCTCGCCGTCCAGGTTGACGCCGACCTCGACGTAGCCGAACACCGCGGTCAGGACGGCGGTCAGCACCAGCACCAGTTCGGTGGTGCGCCTGGTGGGGACCGGCCGGCCGGGCCGGGCGGCGGATCTCGTCACGGCGGAGGGTGTCGCCACGGACCGTCCTGGGGGGAGGCGGGAGTCGAAGAGGCCGACCGGGTCCAGGCACCGGCGCCCCGGTTCGTCACCCTAACGAGCGCTATCCATATTTATCGGCTGTTTGTCACGGTGTGTCCGCCATTGCCGCCTTCACTCCGGCCGCCGCCCGGCCAGCGCCGCCACCCCGGCCCCGGCCGCGGCCACCAGGACGACGGCGAGCAGCAGTTCACCCCAGGGCACGGCGAGCCGCCCGGTCCGGGCCGCCGCCACCACCCCGCGCACCGCCGCGTTGGCCGGCGACACCGGCACCACCAGCGCCGCCGCGGCCAGCCCGAGCGCCGCCAGGATGCCGTACGGCGAGCGGACCAGCACCGGGCGGTTGCCCACCGCCCCGGCCAGCACCCCCAGCAGCGCACAGACCACCGAGGCCGCCAGCCCGGCCAGCAGCGCCCGGCCGACGCCCGGATCCTGCCGCGCCCCCGGGTTCGCCACCGCCCCGCTGGTCCACCACAGCGCCGCCACCTCCCCCACCGCCAGCAGCAGGGCCGCCGCCAGCGCCGCCAGCAGCGCGGCCAGGTGCACCCGC
>NZ_MECK01000082.1 GCF_014596465.1 Streptomyces sp. CBMA123
CGGCCCCACCCGGGACCCACCCCCGGCCGTCCCCTCTTTCCCCCCCCGCCCCTCTTCCGATCTCGGCGCCGGCCGCGCGCCGCAGATCGACACCCCGGCCGCGCCCTCCGACGTGGCCGCCGTCCTGGACTGGATGCTGGACGGCCTGGCCGCGGTCGGCGCCGTGGTGCGCCGCAACGACGCCGCCGAGCTGTCCCCGCTGGGCCACTGGGCGGTGCGGGCGAAGCTGGAGGAGATCTGCACGGTCGCCCAGACCGCGGCCGGGCACATCGAACAGAGCGCCTTCGAGCTGCTGAACGCCTGCGCGGACTACTCGCCGGGCCCGGCCCGGGCGGAGTTCCGGGCCTGGGTGGCGGCCCGTCCGGCGGACCGCGCGGTGGCCGAGCTGCTGGACGCCGCCCAGGGCGATGACGCGCTGGTGCGCGGACTGGCCTTCGAGGCGCTGCGGGTGGCCGGCGGGCCGGCCGAGCAGGCGGTGCGGGCGGCGGTGGACGAGCCGGTGCTGCGCCCGTACGCGCTGCTGTGGCTGGCCGAGCGCGCCGACGAGGGGGTCGCCCCGGCGGACGTGCTGGGCGCCGAGGACGCGGCCTGGCTGTGGGTGGACACCGCGGCCGCGGTGCTGGACCACGGGGAGACGGAGCTGCTGGTGGGCCATGTCGAGGGCGCCTCGGCGGGCGATCCGGTGCGGCTGTTCGCCCGGGCCCGGCAGTCGGGGCACCCGCGGGCGGCCTCGGTGCTGACGGCGGTCTCCGGCGTGCACCCGGATCCGGGCGTGGCCCGGGCGGCCCGCCGTTCGGCCTTCAGCGTCCACACCGGCGGCGCGTAGCCTTCTCCGAGCACGGCAGAAGGGCCCGGAACCACCAGGTTCCGGGCCCTTCTGTCACATACAGCGGGTGCTCAGCCGAGCCGCGACTCCGCCCGCCGGGCGCGGACGTCGCCGACCTTCTGCCCGACCTTGCGCCGGATGACCAGCAGCGGCGCCATCGCGGCGAGCGTGATCTGGGCGAACGCGCCGACGTGCATCAGGGTGTCGCCACCGGGCAGCCCGGTCGCCCAGGCGGCCAGGCAGCCGATCGCCACGACGACCCAGCAGAGCGTGGCGGTGGCCAGCAGCCCCTGGGGCTTCGGGTACTCGATCCGGCTGACCATGAGGTACGCGGCGCCGAAGATGGCGAGCAGACCGGGCAGGAACGGCGGGTCGAGCAGCACGATGGCGATGACCGTCATCGCGCCCATCGGGCAGGGCATGCCCTGGAACACCCCGGGCCGCATCTTGACGGCCGAGAAGCGGGCCAGCCGCAGGACCACCGCGAGCAGCACGGTCAGCGCGATCAGCGCCGACAGCTTGGTGTTGGAGCCCTGGGAGACCATGCCCCAGACCGCGACGAAGTAGGCCGGCGCGATGCCGAAGCTGATCAGGTCGGCCAGGTTGTCCAGTTCCGCTCCGAGGGCGGAGGAGCGGAGCTTCCGCGCCACCAGTCCGTCGAAGAGGTCGCACATCGAGCCGATCAGCAGCAGCGTCACCGCGGTGGCGGCGCTGTGCCGGTCCGGAGCGGCGTCCGGGTTGGTGATGTGCGGGACCAGGACCCCGGTGGTGATCGAGTAGATCGCCAGGAAGCCGCAGACGGCGTTCCCCAGGGTCAGGAAGTCGGCGGTGGACAGGTGCTGGGGGGAGCGCGGGGCCCGCAGTTCGCGGTCGCGCGCCCAGCGGCGGCGGCGCAGGGCCGTCTCCTCGTCGTCCAGGCCGACGATTGTTTCAGGATCAGTCACGGTCAAGGCGTGTCACCCCGGCTGTGGTCTTCTGGCCGACCTCGACGCCGACCTCGACGCCGGCCGGCAGGTAGGTGTCGACCCGGGAGCCGAACCGGATCAGGCCGATCCGGTCGCCCTGCTCGACCTTGGTTCCGGCGGCCACGTACGGCACGATGCGACGGGCCACGGCCCCCGCGATCTGCACCATCTCGATGTCGCCGAGCTCGGTGTCGAAGTGCCAGACGACCCGCTCGTTCTGGTCGCTGTCCTTGTTGAACGCCGGGACGAAGCCGCCCGCGACGTGCTCGACCGACGTCACCGTGCCCGGCAGGGGCGCGCGGTTGACGTGGACGTTCAGCGGGCTCATGAAGATCGCGACCCGGGTGCGGCCGTCCGGCCAGGCGTCGATGCTCTGGACCACGCCGTCGGCGGGGGAGATGACTCTGCCCGTGCCGATCTCACGCTCGGGGTCGCGGAAGAACCACAGCATGCCCGCGCCGAGCGCGCAGGCCGGTACCGCCGCCAGGGCCCACTTGCCGCTGCGCCGGGTGAGGGCGGTGGTCACGGCGGCCGTGGCGAGGGTGGGGACGAACCAGGGGGTGGCTCCGCGCGCGATGGTCACGCGGGGTCGCCGACCGGCCGTCGGGGCTGCGAGGGCATCGCGGTCCGTGCCGGAGGTGTGCGGGGACGGGCTGATGGGCATCGAGAACCTTTGTCGCGGGGGATCATGGCCGCTGGACGGGGGCCACCGCGGGATCGGTAATAGAAGGGACGGCTTGCTGTCCCGGTGGATGCTATCGGGAGCACACGGTCGGTGGGCAACCCGCCTGCTCGTTCATGTGTCCGGTGGGAGTGCGTACGCGCATCCCGCCTCTACGACCGTAGCTCGCCCCGGTCCGGTTCCCAAGGGACCGGACAGGGCTGGTGACTCTTGTCTCAACAGGTGGGCGGTCGAAACCCGGTGGGGGACACGGCTCGTACCGGGTGGAAGAAGGTGTACGGAAGCGGCCGCAGGGCGCGTCGCTGCAGCTGTGCGCCCTGCGGCCGCTGGGTGGAGGCCGTGCCGGACCGCGGCGGACCAGGCCGGGTCCGTGACGTGGCACGGCACTCTGCCGGGACGGGCCCGCACGCCCGTCGACCGGCGGTTCGGAGGGGGCCGCCCGTCAATCGGGGCGGCCCCGCAATCACTCGGCGGTCCCCCCGCTCACCCGGTGGGCGCGGAGGACCGGGCCGTCGACCGGCCGGTCACTCGGCGATCTTGTACTCCTCCAGGAGTCGGCGCCCGACGATCATCTTCTGGATCTCCGCAGTTCCTTCACCGATGAGCAGCATCGGGGCCTCGCGGTAGAGGCGCTCGATCTCGTACTCCTTGGAGAAGCCGTAGCCGCCGTGGATCCGGAAGGCGTCCTCGACGACCTCCTTGCAGTACTCCGAGGCCAGGTACTTGGCCATGCCCGCTTCGAGGTCGTTGCGCTCGCCGCTGTCCTTCTTGCGGGCGGCCATGACCATCATCTGGTGGGCGGCCTCGACCTTGGTGGCCATCTCGGCGAGTTTGAACTGGATCGCCTGGTGCTCGGCGATCTTCTTGCCGAAGGTGGAGCGCTGCTGGGCGTAGGAGATGCCGAGCTCGAAGGCGCGGCGGGCGACGCCGCAGCCGCGGGCGGCGACGTTGACCCGGCCGACCTCGACGCCGTCCATCATCTGGTAGAAGCCGCGGCCCGGGACGCCGCCGAGGACGCGGTCGGCCGGAATCCGCACGTCCTGCAGCACCAGCTCGGTGGTGTCGACGCCCTTGTAGCCCATCTTCTCGATCTTCCCGGGCACGGTGAGGCCGGGGACGGTCGGGTTCGGGCCGAAGCCGGCCGTCTTCTCGATCAGGAAGGTGGTCATGTTCTTGTACGGGCTGCTGCCGCCCTCGTCGGTCTTGCAGAGGACCGCGACGAGGGTGGAGGTGCCGCCGTTGGTGAGCCACATCTTCTGGCCGTTGAGGACGTAGAACTCCCCGTCCTTGACACCCTTGGTGGAGATGGCCGAAACGTCGGAGCCGAGGCCGGGCTCGGACATCGAGAAGGCGCCGCGGATTTCGCCGGCGGCCATCCTCGGCAGGAAGTGGTCCTTCTGCTCCTGGGTGCCGTGGGCGTTGATCATGTGCGCCACGATGAAGTGGGTGTTGACGATGCCGGAGACCGACATCCAGCCGCGGGCGATCTCCTCGACCACCAGGGCGTAGGTGAGCAGGGACTCGCCCAGGCCCCCGTACTCCTCGGGGATGGTGAGGCCGAACAGCCCGAGCTGCTTCATGCCCTCGACGATGGCGGTCGGGTACTCGTCCTTGTGCTCCAGCTCGGTCGCGACCGGAATGATCTCCTTGTCGACGAAATCCCGCACGGTGGCGAGGATGTCCCGCTGGATCTCGGTGAGGCCGTCGGTCTGTGCGAGGCGTCCCATCGTGCGGCTCCGGAATGTCTGAAAGGGCGGGGGGGGGGGATTTCCGGGGGCCCTGCCGGCGTGGCTGCGACAGCAGGGCCCCCGACCGGGTGGGGGTCGGCCGATGACGGCGGCCTCCCCGTCCGGGGTCTATCGGGGTGGCCCCTCTAGAGGGGAGTGGTTCAGGAAAGCGGCTCGGGCCGGCCGGGCTGCTCGCCGCCGCGCTCCTTGATGTACGTCGCGGTCGGCACCATCACCTTGCGCCGGAAGACGCAGACGACCGTGCCGTCCTGCTTGTACCCCTTGGTCTCGACGTACACGATGCCGCGGTCGTCCTTGGACTTGGACGGCCACTTGTCCAGGACGGTCGTCTCGCCGTAGAGGGTGTCGCCGTGGAAGGTCGGCGCGATGTGGCGCAGCGACTCGATCTCCAGGTTGGCGATCGCCTTGCCGGAGACGTCCGGGACGGACATGCCGAGCAGCAGCGAGTAGATGTAGTTGCCCACCACGACGTTGCGGCCGAAGTCGGTCGTCTTCTCCGCGTAGTTGGTGTCCATGTGGAGCGGGTGGTGGTTCATGGTGAGCAGGCAGAAGAGGTGATCGTCGTACTCGGTGACGGTCTTCCCGGGCCAGTGCTTGTAGACCGCGCCGACCTCGAACTCCTCGTAGGTGCGTCCGAACTGCATGGCTCAGCTCTCCGGGATCTCGAACTTGGTGGTGCGCTGCATGCCGGCGGCCCGGCCCTTGCCGGAGATGACCAGGGCCATCTTGCGGCTGGCCTCGTCGATCATCTCGTCGCCGAGCATCGCGGAGCCCTTGGCGCCGCCCGCCTCGGAGGTGCAGTAGTCGTAGGCGTCGAGGATCAGCTCGGCGTGGTCGTAGTCCTCCTGCGAGGGCGAGTAGATCTCGTTCGCGGCGGCGACCTGGTCCGGGTGCAGCACCCACTTGCCGTCGAAGCCGAGGGCGGCGGAGCGGCCGGCGACCTCGCGGTAGCCCTCCTGGTTGCGGATCTGCAGGTACGGGCCGTCGATCGCCTGGAGGTCGTTGGCGCGGGCGGCCATCAGGATGCGCATCAGGATGTAGTGGTAGGCGTCGGCGTTGTAGCCGGGCGGCTGCTCGCCGACCACCAGGGACTTCATGTTGATCGAGGCCATGAAGTCGGCCGGGCCGAAGATGATCGTCTCCAGCCGGGGCGAGGCCTCGGCGATGGCGTCGACGTTGATCAGGCCCTTGGCGTTCTCGATCTGCGCCTCGATGCCGATCTTGCCGACCTCGAAGCCCATGGTCTTCTCGATCTGGGTGAGCAGGAGGTCGAGCGCCTTGACCTGCTCGGCGTCCTGGACCTTCGGCAGCATGATGCAGTCGAGGTTGGGGCCGGCGCCCTCGACGACGGTGATCACGTCGCGGTAGGTCCAGTGGGTGGTCCAGTCGTTGACGCGCACGACGCGGGTCTTGCCGCCCCAGTCGCCGTTGTTCAGCGCGTCGACGATGGTGTGGCGGGCGCTCTCCTTGACCAGCGGGGCGCAGGCGTCCTCGAGGTCGAGGAAGACCTGGTCGGCCGGGAGGCCCTGGGCCTTCTCCAGGAAGCGCGGGTTGCTGCCCGGTACGGCGAGGCAGGAGCGGCGGGGGCGCAGGCGGTTGACGGCAGTCATAAGAGTGGAGGGTTCCTTCCCAGTGGTCAGCTGGTCAGCTGGTCAGTTCGTGGCCGCGGTCGGTGCGGGCGTCCACGGCTGGAGCCGGTTGGCCAGCCGGATCTCGTCCACGATCCGGCCGATGATGGTGGTGATGCCGAAGTCCTTCGGGGTGAACACGGCGGCGACGCCGACGGCCTTCAGGGCCTCGCCGTCCGCTGCCGGGATGATGCCACCCACGATCACCGGGACATCCTCCACCCCGGCGCGGCGCAGCCGCTTCAGGACGTCGGGCACCAGCTCGGTGTGCGCGCCGGAGAGGATGGACAGGCCCACGCAGTGCACGTCCTCCGCCACCGCGGCGGAGACGATCTGCTCCGGGGTGAGCCGGATGCCCTGGTAGACCACCTCGAACCCGGCGTCGCGGGCCCGGACGGCGATCTGCTCGGCGCCGTTGGAGTGCCCGTCCAGGCCGGGCTTGCCGACCAGCAGGCGCAGCTTGCCGGCGCCCAGTTCCTCGGCGGTGGCGGCGACGGCGGCGCGGACCTGCTCCAGCTCCCCGCCGGGCTCGGCGGCGACCGCGACGGGCGCGCCGCCCACGCCGGTGGGGGCGCGGTACTCGCCGAACACCTCGCGCAGGGCGAAGGACCACTCGCCGGTGGTGACACCGGCCCGGGCGCAGGCGAGGGTGGCCGGCATCAGGTTGGCCCCGGTGGCGGCGACGGCCTTGAGCTCGGCCAGCGCCTCCTGGGCGGCGGCCTCGTCGCGGCCGGCCCGCCAGGCCTCCAGGGCGGCGAGCACGGACTGCTCGGAGGCCGGGTCGACGACCATGATCGCGGTGTCGAGGTCGGCGGTGAGCGGGCTGGGCTCGGTGGTGTCGAAGCAGTTGACACCGATGATCTTGTCCTCGCCGGACTCGATCCGGGCCCGGCGGGCGGCGTGCGAGGCGACCAGGTTGGACTTGAGGTAGCCGGACTCGACGGCCGGGATCACCCCGCCCATTTCCATCACCTTGGCGATCTCCGCCTCGGCGCCGGCCAGCAGCGCGGCGGTCTTGGTCTCGATCACCTCGGAGCCGTTGAAGATGTCGCCGTACTCCAGCAGGTCCGACTCGTAGGCCAGCACCTGCTGGATCCGCAGCGACCACTGCTGGTCCCAGGGCCGCGGAAGCCCCAACGCCTCGTTCCAGGCGGGGAGTTGGACGGCCCGGGCGCGGGCGTCCTTGGAGAGGGTGACGGCCAGCATCTCCAGGACGATCCGCTGGACGTTGTTCTCCGGCTGGGCCTCGGTCAGCCCGAGCGAGTTGACCTGGACGCCGTAGCGGAAGCGGCGCTGCTTGGGGTCGGTGACGCCGTAGCGCTCCAGCGTGACCTTCTCCCAGAGCTGGGCGAAGGCGCGCATCTTGCACATCTCCTCGACGAAGCGCACGCCGGCGTTGACGAAGAAGGAGATCCGGGCGACCACGTCGCCCATCCGCTCGGCGGGCACCTGCCCGGAGTCGCGGACGGCGTCGAGCACCGAGATGGCGGTGCACATCGCGTAGGCGATCTCCTGGACGGGCGTGGCCCCGGCCTCCTGCAGGTGGTAGCTGCAGATGTTGATCGGGTTCCACTTGGGGATGTTGCCGACCGTGTAGGCGATCATGTCGGTGATCAGGCGCACCGACGGGCCGGGCGGGAAGACGTGCGTCCCGCGCGACAGGTACTCCTTGACGATGTCGTTCTGGGTGGTGCCGGTGAGCTTGGCGATGTCGGCGCCCTGCTCCTCGGCGACCACCTGGTAGAGCGCCAGCAGCCACATCGCGGTGGCGTTGATCGTCATGGAGGTGTTGGTCTGTTCGAGCGGGATGCCGTCGAACAGGGCGCGCATGTCGCCGACGTGGCCGACCGGGACGCCGACCCGGCCCACCTCGCCGCGGGCGAGGATGTGGTCGGAGTCGTAGCCGGTCTGGGTCGGCAGGTCGAAGGCGACGGACAGACCGGTCTGGCCCTTCGCCAGGTTCCGCCGGTAGAGCGCGTTGGAGTCGCTCGCGGTGGAGTGGCCGGCGTAGGTGCGCATCAGCCAGGGGCGGTCGCGCTTCTGGGGCTCGGTCATCGGAGTCGTCTCACACGTTCCGGCTCGACTGGATGTTCCGCTCGTCAACCTCGCGGAAGAGGTTGATGGCCGGCAGGTGCTTCTCGCGCAGCTCCTGGTCGCGGACGCCCAGGCCCGCCTCGGGGGCCAGGCAGAGCACGCCGACCTTGCCCTGGTGCTTGTTGTGGTGCACGTCCAGGGCGGCCTGGCCGGTCTCCTCCAGGGAGTAGACCTTGGAGAGGGTCGGGTGGATCTTGCCCTTGGCGACCAGGCGGTTGGCCTCGTAGGCCTCGCGGTAGTTGGCGAAGTGCGAGCCGACGATCCGCTTGAGCGACATCCACAGGTAGCGGTTGTCGTACTGGTGCATGTAGCCGGAGGTGGAGGCGCAGGTGACGATGGTGCCGCCCTTGCGGGTGACGTACACCGAGGCGCCGAAGGTCTCGCGGCCCGGGTGCTCGAAGACGATGTCGACGTCCTCGCCGCCGGTGAACTCGCGGATCTTCCCGCCCAGGCGCTTCCACTCGCGCGGGTCCTGGTTGTTCTCGTCCTTCCAGAACCGGTAGCCCTCGGCCGAGCGGTCGATGATCGCCTCGGCGCCCATGGCGCGGCAGATGTCGGCCTTGGCCTCGCTGGAGACCACGCAGATCGGGGTGGCGCCGCCGGCCAGCGCGTACTGGGTGGCGTACGAGCCGAGGCCGCCGCTGGCGCCCCAGATCAGCACGTTGTCGCCCTGCTTCATGCCGGCGCCGTTGCGCGAGACCAGCTGGCGGTACGCGGTGGAGTTGACCAGACCGGGGGAGGCGGCCTCCTCCCAGGTGAGGTGCTTGGGCTTGGGCAGCAGCTGGTTGGTCTTCACCAGGGCGATCTGGGCCAGGCCGCCGAAGTTGGTCTCGAAGCCCCAGATGCGCTGCTCCGGGTCCATCATCGTGTCGTTGTGGCCGTCTGGGGACTCCAGCTCGACCGAGAGGCAGTGGGCGACGACCTGGTCGCCGGGCTTCCACGAGTTGACGCCGGCGCCGGTGCGCAGCACCACGCCCGCGAGGTCGGAGCCGAGCACGTGGTACGGCAGGTCGTGGCGCTTGGTGAGCGGCGACAGCCGGCCGTAGCGCTCCAGGAAGCCGAAGGTGGAGACCGGCTCGAAGATCGAACTCCACACGGTGTTGTAGTTCACCGAGCTGGCCATGACGGCGACCAGGGCCTCGCCGGGGCCCAGCTCCGGCAGGGCGACGTCGTCGAGGTGAAGGGACTTGCGGGGGTCCTTGTCGCGGCTGTCGAGGCCGGCGAACATCTGCTCCTCGTCCTTGTGGAGCGTGACCGCCCGGTAGGACTCGGGGAGCTTGATTGCCGCGAAGTCCGCCGACGTGGCGTCGGAGCTGAGGATCGCGTCGAGGATTTCCTGCATGGCTGCCTCCGAAGGCGTACCTGTGCGAGGGTCACAGGGCGTCTGGGGGAGCCGGGAGCGGACACCGGCTTCGCTGAGGTGGGTGGTTGGCGGTCAGGCGGTCGCCCGGTGGTGGTCCGGGCGGGTCTGCGCTGCTGTGTGGCACTGCTGGTCTGGCATCGTTCCCGGGGTGTGGGAACGCCGGACGACGGCGCGCCGAGGTGGGGAGCCGCGGCGCCGCGACTGGTGAGTAACAAGGTAGTGGCACCCTGTGCCACTCGTAAAGACACCGGGTGTCAGCAATTCCGACACTCCGGAAGGGTGCGTGACGCGCGTGGAGCGGGTATGCCGAGGGCCCGCGCCGACGGTTCGGCGCGGGCCCTCAATATGCCTCTGAGCTGGGGTTATCGACCCCTCAGCGGTCCCGGGCGCTGCTCAGCGCGGCCCGGATGCTGTCCACCACGACGTCCAGCGGAGCATCCGTCCGGGCGACTGTGATGAGTACCTCACCTCCAGGGCTGGCACTCAGTGCGCTCTCCGCCACCCAATTCTCGGGCATCCCACTGGCACCGGGTGCCACCACCGAACCCCGGCGTCTGGCACCCGGAGAGCTGGCCGCCCAGAAGGTCCGCCGGATCACCTCGAAGGAGTGGTCCAGCTGCGCCTCCACGTCACCGCGGCCGCCGGCCCGCAGCCAGCGCCGCAGCACGTGGTTGTGCGCCGCGACGACCGCCGCCGCCGACACCTCGGCCAGCATCGAGTCGTCCTCGCCGCCGCGCTGCCAGCCCGACGGGATGGGCTCGCCGGTGTCGAAACGGCCCAGCAGGTAGCGGGTGAACAGCCGCTCGTACCGGGCCACCACGGCGATCTCGCGCTCGCGCAGCGCCGGGACCTGACGGATCAGCTGGTACCGCGCGACCGACACCCCCGGGGTGGAGGCGTACATCCGCAGCACCTCCTTGATGCCGCGGCACACCACGTCCAGCGGGTGCTCCTCCGGCTCGGCGCTGGCCAGCAGGTCGGCCACCCGGACCAGGGTGTCGTCGTGGTCGGGGAAGATCGCCTCCTCCTTCGACCGGAAGTACCGGAAGAAGGTGCGCCGGGCCACCCCGGCGGCCGCGGCGATCTGGTCGACCGTGGTCTCCTCGTAGCCCTGCGAGGCGAACAGCTCCATCGCGGCCGCGGCCAGGTCCTGGCGCATCTGCTGGCGCTGCGCCGCTGCCCGGCGGCTGCCCGGGCCGGCCTCCGACCCGGTGCCCGCGGACGGGCCGGCCGTGCGGTCGGTGCCGCGCGGTCCGGCGGATTGCTGCGCAGTGGCTGACTGAACCCGATCCATGTCCGGAACGCTACACGGCCCGGGTGGGGCGCCCGCGGCCCTTCCCCTGCGTACCGGCGTGACCGGGCCGGTCACGGCCGGTCTCGGCCAGCGCGCGGACACCGCCCCCGGGGTCCAGCCGGGGGGCCCGGCGCCGTACGGCGCGGTGCCGTTGCCGTAGGCCGCGCCGTTGCCGTGGGGCGAGGCCCCGGCACCGTACGGGCCCGGACCGGTCTCGTACGGCAGTTGCTCGCCCCCGGCCCGTGAGGTGCTCACCGGCGCGCGTGGTCGCGGAAGCCGCGACCGGTCTTGCGGCCCAGGCAGCCGGCCGCCACCAGGTGCTCCAGCAGCGGGGCCGCGGCCAGGCCCGGCTCCCGGAACTCCTGGTGCAGCACCTGCTCGATGGTCAGCGAGACGTCCAGCCCGACCACGTCCAGCAGCTCGAACGGGCCCATCGGGTAGCCGCAGCCCAGCTTCATCGCGGTGTCGATGTCGTCCACCGTCGCGTAGTGCTCCTGGAGCATCCGCACCGCGTCGTTCAGGTACGGGAACAGCAGCGCGTTGACGATGAAACCGGCCCGGTCGCCGCACTCCACCGGGTGCTTGCGCACCTTCGCGGTCAGCTCCAGCACCGTCGCGGTGACGTCCGGCGCGGTCAGCACCGTGGAGACCACCTCGACCAGCTTCATCGCCGGGGCCGGGTTGAAGAAGTGCATGCCGATCACGTCCTGCGGCCGGGAGGTGGCCGTCGCGCAGCTGATCACCGGCAGCGAGGAGGTGGTGGTGGCGAGCACCGCGCCCGGGCGGACGATCTTGTCCAGGGTGGCGAACAGCTCCCGCTTGACCGCCAGGTCCTCGGCGACCGCCTCGACCACCAGGTCCACCTCGGCCAGCTCGGAGTACTGGCCGACCGGGGTGACCAGCGCCAGCGCGGCGTCCCGCTGCTCCCCGCTCAGCCGGCCCTTGGCCACCGAGCGCTCCAGCGACTTCGCCAGCTGCGCCCTGGCCTTCTCGGCCTTCTCCTGACTGCGGGCGGCCAGCAGCACCGGGTGCCCGGCCTTGGCGAACACCTCGGCAATGCCGGTGGCCATCGTGCCGGAGCCGCAGACGCCGACGGTGCGCACGGTGCGGCCGGGCACCTTCGGGCGGGCCGGGCCGGTCGCCGCGTCCACCGCCCTGGACGAGCCCGGCGCCTCGTAGGTGTAGAAGCCGCGCCCGGACTTGCGGCCCAGCAGCCCGGCCGAGACCAGCTGGCCGAGGATCGGCGCGGGCGCGTGCAGCCGGTCGCGGGACTGCTCGTACATCGCCTCCAGCACGGTGCGCGCGGTGTCCACGCCGATCAGGTCGAGCAGCGCCAGCGGGCCCATCGGCAGGCCGCAGCCGAGCCGCATCGCGGCGTCGATGTCCTCCCGGGAGGCGTACTTGGACTCGTACATCGCGGCGGCCTGGTTCAGGTAGGCGAACAGCAGGCCGTTCACCACGAAGCCGGCCCGGTCGCCCGCCGCCACCGGCTCCTTGCCCAGGTCGCGGGCGAAGGCGGCGGCGTCCTCGGCGGTCTGCGGGGAGGTCAGCACGGTGCGGACCACCTCGACCAGCTTCATGCTGTGCACCGGGTTGAAGAAGTGCAGGCCGAGCACCCGCTCCGGGCGGGCGGTCGCCGCCGCGATCCGGGTCACCGACAGGGCGGTGGTGCCGGTGGCCAGCACGGTGCTCTCCGGGCAGATCCGGTCCAGCTCGGCGAAGACCTCCCGCTTCAGCTCCAGCTGCTCGGGGACCTCCTCGATCACCAGGTCCGCCTCGGCGGCGGCCGCCAGCGCGTGCCCGACCGAGATCCGGGCCAGCAGCGCGGTGCGCTCCTCGGCGGTGAACCGCTCCCGGTCGACCGCGTGCGCGGTCGCCTCCTCGATCCGGGCCAGCGCCCGGGCGGCGGAGTCCTCGGTGGCCTCGATGCCGATCACCCGGCGGCCGCTCCTGGCGACCGCCACCGCGACGCCGGCACCCATCGTGCCGAGGCCGACGACGGCCACGGTGGGGAAGGGACGCTCCATCTGTCCTGACTCCTAGTCATGAAGGGCCCGCGCGTGCTCCGGCGGGCAGGCCGCCGCACCCGTCGACGGGACGGGGGCGGCCGCCGCCGGAGGAGGGTCCACGCGCGGGGGCTTGGGGAGATGACGGGTTCCGGCAGACCCGGGCAGCGGCCGGTCCGCTCCGGCCGAACTGCGGGGTGCCGTGGTGCTCAGGCGCTCGAAGGTGAAGGAAGCGGCGCTGATACGAGGAGAGAGACCCGGCCTGCCGCGGTTCGCGGCACCGGCCGGTGAAGGCGCACCGCGCGGGCGCCGCAGACACGACGACCCGCGACCGCCCGCCGGTGCGGCTCCCGAAGCCCGGCAGAGGTGCGTGTCCGGCCACTGTAGCGAAGCTACTCACCGGTAGGAAGGGGTCGGAGGCGGAAAACCGTGCGGGCCGGGGGCCGCTCCACCCCCGGCGGCCCGGCCCGGGGAGGCCCCGCCGCGAACCGGACGACCCCGGATGACCCGGCCCCGAACAGCCCGGCCCCGAACGGGTGAACGGGCGGACGGGCGTCCGTTCGTTCCACTCGATAGGGGAGTTACCGGCCCCCGGTCCGCGGGGCAGCATGGCGGCATGAGTACCGTCGCCGCCTCCCCGGCAGCCGATCCCGCCGGGCCGCTCGGCCCCGCCGCCCTCGCGGCCGCCGTCGCGCTGCCCCCGCGGGCCGAGCGCGCCGAGCGGGCCGAACACGCCGTCGACCGGCTGCGCACCGCCGCCGTCGAGGCGGTCGCCGTCACCTGGGTGGACAACGCCGGCATCACCCGGGTCAAGGCCGTGCCGCTGGGCGGCCTGGCGCACGCGGCGCAGTGGGGCGTCGGCACCGCGCCCTGCTTCGACGTGTTCCTCGCCGACGACGCGATCACCACCAGCCCACTCATCGGCGGCCCCACCGGGGACCTCCGGCTCTACCCCGACCTCGACCGGATCGTCCCGCTGACCGCCCAGCCCGGCTGGGCCTGGGCCCCGGGGGACCGCCACACCCAGGCCGGCGCCCCGCACCCCGGCTGCCAACGGCTGTTCGCCCGCCGGATGGAGGCCGCGGCCGCCGCCCGCGGGCTGAGCCTCAAGGCCGGCATCGAGGTCGAGTGGGTGGTCGCCCTGGCCGGGGCCCCGCACGAGCCGCCGCAGTACCCGACGCACGGCCCCGCGTACGGCATGCAGCGGCTCACCGACCTCTCCGACTACCTGCGGGACGTCCTGCGCGCCCTCGGCGAGCAGGGGCTGACCGTGCTGCAGATCCACCCCGAGTACTCCCCGGGCCAGTTCGAGGTCTCGGTCGCCCCCGAGGGCCCGGTCGGCGCCGCCGACACTTCCGTCCTGGTCCGGCACACCGTCCGCGCCGTCTCCGCCCGGCACGGTCTGCGGGTCTCCTTCGCCCCCGTGGTCGAGCCGGACGGGGTCGGCAACGGCGGGCACCTGCACCTCAGCCTCTGGCGGGACGGCCGCAACCTCGGGCACGGCGGCTCCGGCCCGCACGGACTGACGGCCGAGGCCGAGGGCTTCCTCGCCGGGGTGCTCCAGGCGCTGCCCGAACTCCTGGTGCTGGGCTGCTCCAGCCCGGCCGGGTACCTGCGACTGGTGCCCCAGCACTGGGCCGGGGCCTACCAGTGCTGGGGCCTGGAGAACCGGGAGGCGGCGATGCGGCTGGTCACCGGCTCCACCGGGGAGCGCGCCGCCACCGCCAACGCCGAGGTCAAGTGCTTCGACGCCAGCGCCAATCCGTACCTCGCGGTCGGCGCGGTGGTCGCGGCCGGCCTCTCCGGCTTGGAGCAACGCCGCGCGCTGCCACCGGAGTTCACCGGTGACCCGGCCGCCGCCGAGCCCGGCACGGTGCCCCGGCTGCCGCAGGGCCCGGCCGAGGCGATCGCCGCGTACGAGCGCTCGGCGGTGCTGCGCGAGGCGCTCGGCGAGCCGCTCCACCAGGCCGTGCTGGCGGTGCGCCGGGCCGAGGCCGAGCAGTACGCGGCGCTCGGCCCCGAGGAGACGATCGCGGCGACGCGCTGGCGGTACTGACCGGCGGCCCGGCTGGAGGTGCCCGCGCCGGTCGACCACCACTGCCACCGCGTGGTGGCGGCCGAGTTCACCGACGACGCCCTCGACGGGCTGCTCGCCGACTCCGACCGCCCGGCCGCGCCCGGCCGACCGATCCGGTGCTGCCGCACCACCCGCTCCGGACAGCCGTGGACGTCTGCGCCGAGCTGGTCCTGCCGCTCCGACTCCACGCCGGCTTCGGTGATCCCGGCCTCACACTGCACCGCGCCGATCCGTCCCTGCTGACGGACTTCACCGCGCCGCCGAGCCGAGCGGCGTCCCGCTGGTGCCTGCCGCACGGTCATCCGTACCACCGGCAGGCCGCCTGGCGGGCCCGGGCCTTTCCCGCCGGGTACACCGACTCGGGCTGACCGCCTGCTACACCGGTCCGCGGGTGGCGGCGGTGCTCGGCGAGATGCTGGAAGTGGCGCCGTTCGGAAAACCGCTGTTCTCCACGGACGCCTACGAACTTCCCCAACTGTTCCTGGTGGGCGCCGCACGGTTCCGGCACGGACTGGGCACGCTGCTCGCCGACTGGCAGGCGGACGGCGCCTGTTCGGGCCCGGACACCCGGGGGCCGGCGCACCTGGTCGCCGCCGGCAACGCACGCCGGCCGTACGGGCTGCGGTAGGCGCCGGGGCATGTCTTCACGTACATGTCCAAGGTCGACGGCTCGTCGGCGAACCATCACTTTTTAACAATCTCCAGCTCTGTTGCCGCTGTTGAGCTGCGGAGCGTCAACCTCCGTTGTTGGTCTAGATGTGACGATTAGATGACTGCCTCTTGCGCTTCTCAGCAAATATTCATTAACGTCCCGGTCATCCCAGCGCACCTGCCCCACGCAGCTGCCGGATGACGACTCGGGAGGGCCAACCCCAATGAGAGTTCCTCGGATCAGCCGGACCCGGTACGCGGCAGTGGGCGTCGTGCTCGCCACCGCCGGAGCCCTCGCGCTCCCGGCCGGCAGCGCCGTCGCGGCCCCCGCCGGTGACCCGACGACCGGTCCGCTGATGAGCTACGTCGTCAACACCAAGGCCAACCACGGCCAGGTGCAGAAGGTGGAGAAGGCCATCACCGGCCTCGGCGGCACCGTCGTCCAGTCGTACGAGCAGGTCGGCGTCGTGGTCGCCCGCTCGAACGACACCAAGTTCGCGGAGAAGCTGCGGCTGGCCAAGGGCGTCGACTCGGTCGGCGCCAGCCGCACCAAGGGCATCCTCGCCGCCGACCAGGGCACGGCCGAGGTCGCCGCCGAGCCGGCCGGCGCCGCCGCCAACGGCCAGGAGCCGTACGAGCCCAACCAGTGGGACATGCGCCAGATCGGTGTCGACAAGGCGCACAAGATCTCGCTCGGCAACCGCGACGTCACCGTCGGCGTGCTGGACTCCGGCATCGACGCCACCCACGAGGACCTCGCCGCCAACGTGGACGCCTCGCAGTCGGTCTCCTGCATCGACGGCAAGACCAACACCGACTGGAAGGCCTGGCAGCCGACCAACAGCGACCACGGCACCCACGTGGCCGGCACGATCGCCGCCGCCAAGAACGGCAAGGGCATCATCGGCATCGCCCCGAACGTGAAGCTGGCCGCGGTCAAGGTCGTCGACGACGGCGGCTTCATCTACCCGGAGAACGCGGTCTGCGGCTTCGTCTGGGCCGGCGAGCACGGCTTCAAGGTGACGAACAACAGCTACTACGTCGACCCGTGGATGTTCAACTGCCCGAACGACAAGGACCAGGCCGCGGTCTCCGAGGCGATCCGCAAGTCCGTCGCCTTCTCGCAGCGCAAGGGCGTCCTCAACATCGCCGCCGCGGGTAACGAGAACATCGACCTGGCGCACAAGACCACCGACGTCTCCAGCCCGGACGACACCACCCCCGGCACCCGCCCGGTCACCAACGACTGCCTGTCGCTGCCGACCGAGCTGCCCGGCGTGGTCGCGGTCTCCGCGGTCGGCGTCAACGGCGACAAGTCGTACTACTCCAGCTACGGCAAGGGCGTCGTCACCGTCGCCGCGCCGGGCGGTGACGCCCGCTACCAGATCCCGGACACCCCGGACAAGAACGGCCGCATCCTGTCGACCATCCGCGGCGGCAAGTACGGCTACATGCAGGGCACCTCGATGGCCACCCCGCACGTCACCGGTGTGGTCGCGCTGCTCGCCAGCACCTTCCCGTGGGCCAGCCCGGACGAGCTCACCGAGCTGCTGACCAACCAGGCCGAGTCCCACGCCTGCCCGACCGGCGAGTACAACCCGGGCGGCACCGGCCAGTTCAAGGCCACCTGCGAGGGCGGCGCGGACGACAACGGCTTCTACGGCGCGGGCATCATCAACGCCGAGAAGGCGGTCCAGTGGTGGCGCTGACGCGCTGCTGACCACTGAGCGCTGAGCATCGAACACCGAGCTGGGGAGCGGGGCCACGGGCCCCGCTCCCCAGCGGCGTTCGGGGCCGAGGGCGCCTGAGGGCCCCGCGGGCGGGTCTAACCCTCGAAGTGGTGCTCCCAGACCGTCTCCACCGACGGCTTGCCGTGCAGGTCCGGCACCTCCCGCAGCCAGGCCGGCCGACCGGCCCGGGTGCGGGCCGCCCGCCGCCGCTCGGCCTCGCGCAGCTGCTCGGGAGTGGCGAAGCCCTCCGGCAGCCACTCCTCGGAGAGCACCGCCCGGGCGGCCAGGTGGGTGACGTACGCGTGCCGGACGGCCTCCACCGAGTCGAAGCCGGGTTCGTCGGCCAGCCACTCGTCCGGGACCAGCGCCAACACCTGCTCCAGCAGTTCGACCGTGACCAGCGGCCCGAGGTCCTCGTCGGCCAGCCGGACGTCCGGGGCGCAGGCGCCGAGCGCGTGCGCGCTGAGGTCGTAGCGCTTGCCGACGGACGCCTCGGCGGTGGCCCAGCGGTGGTGGAAGATCAGCGCGGCGCCGTTGTCGATCAGCCAGAGCCGCTTGTGCCAGACCACCAGGTTGGGGTTGTGGACGGTGCGGTCGACGTTGCCGGTGAGGGCGTCCAGCCAGACCACCCGCCCGGCCTCGGCGGAGTCCACCGGGATCATCCCGGGCCGGTAGTCCGCGGCGCCGGGCAGCAGGTCCATCCCGAGGTTGAGGCCGGCGCTGGCCTTGAGCATGTCCTGGATCTCGGCGTCCGGTTCGTCCGCGGCCACCACCGGGTCGAAGTCCACCAGCCGCAGCTCCGGCACCCGCAGCCCGAGCCGCCGGGCCAGTTCGCCGACGATCACCTCGGCCACCAGCGCCTTGCGGCCCTGGGCGGCGCCGGTGAACTTGACCACGTACGTCCCCAGGTCGTCGGTCTCCACGACGCCCGGCACCGAACCGCCGGCCCGCAGCGGGTCCACGTAGCGCAGCGCAGTCACCAGATCGAGCACAGCCGTCACCCTATCCCGCCGCGTCGCGGGCGTGCCGCTGTGATTGGCTTGCCGGTGCGAACGGTACGGCGAAGCGGTACCCACCACACGAGGAGAGCACGGCATGGGACAGGTACGGGCCACCACCGAGCGGGTCTACGACGCGGCCCCCGAGCGGGTGTACGAGGTGCTGGCCGACTACCAGGTGAGCCGCCCGAAGCTGCTGCCCGCGCAGTACAGCGAGTACGAGGTCCGGGTCGGCGGCACCGGCGCCGGCACCCAGGTGCACTGGAAGCTGCAGGCCACCGAGAAGCGGGTGCGCGACTGCCTGTTCACCGTCTCGGCGCCTTCGCCGGACCAGCTGGTGGAGAAGGACGCCAACTCCAGCATGGTGATCACCTGGACCGTCGCGGCCGCCGGCGAGGGCCGCACCAAGGTCACCGTCACCGCCACCTGGCAGGGCGCGACCGGCATCGGCGGCTTCTTCGAGCGCACCTTCGCCCCCAAGGGCCTGAACCGGATCCACGACCAGGTGCTGGCCAACCTGGCCGCCGAGGTCCGCTGAACCGGATCCGTCGACCCCGGATCGGTCGACCCACGATCCGCTGATCCGGATCGGTCGGCCGAATCGTCCGGAGTTTCGAGCGGCTCGTCCGCCCGTACGAGCCGAAAGCCGTACGGGTGGACGGCCCGCCCCCTGCGGGTGACGGGGGCCGCCCGGCGCGGGGGAGCCATCCTAGGCTCGCCGCCGTGCATATGACGATCCTTCACATTTCACAGCCGGTGGACGGCGGAGTCGCCCGCGTCGTCGTCGATCTGGTCCGGGGGCAGCGCGAGGCCGGGCACCGGGTGCTGGTCGCCTGCCCGCGCGGCGGCCGGCTGGCCGAGGAGGCCGCTGCGGTGGGCGCGCTGGTCCAGGACTGGCCCGCCGACCGCTCGCCCGGCCCGGCCACCGCCGCCG
>NZ_MECK01000083.1 GCF_014596465.1 Streptomyces sp. CBMA123
GCGGGCGGCGTGCGCGCCCGGCGGCGGCACCACGACCGGGACGCCGAAGAGCATCGGGGCGACGTGCCGCACGACGGGCAGCCGGCCGGCCGTGCCGAGCAGGAACACCCGCCTGATCCCGACGCCCTGGGCGCGCAGCACGTCCAGGGCGTCCGCGATGTTGCACAGCATGCCCTCGACGGCGGCCCGGGCCAGGTGCTGAGGGGTCATCGCCTCGGCCCGCAGGCCGGTCAGGGTGCCGGCGGCGTGCGGCAGCGCGGGGGTGCGCTCGCCGTCCAGGTAGGGGAGCAGTACCAGGCCGTAGGCGCCGGGGGAGGAGTGCAGGGCGAGGTCGCTCAGCCCGTCCAGGTCCCGGCCCAGCATGGCGGCGGTGGAGCGCAGCACCTGGGCGGCGTTGAGGGTGGCGACCATCGGCAGGTGCCGGCCGCTGGCGTCGGCGAAGGAGGAGACCAGGCCGGAGGCGTCCACGACGGCCTTCTCGTGCACCGCGAAGATGGTGCCGGCGCTGCCGAGCGAGACCACCGCGTCGCCCGGGCCGAGGCCCAGGCCCAGGGCGGCGGCCATGTTGTCGCCGGTGCCGGCCGAGATCAGCAGGCCCTCGGGGGTGTGTCCGGCGGGTTCGGCGGGGCCGAGTACGTCCGGCAGCCGCAGTTCGTGGCCGAGCGCCAGCTCGACCAGATCCTGTCGGTACTCGCCGGTGATCGGGGACCAGTAGCCGGTGCCGGAGGCGTCGCCGCGGTCGGTGGTGCGGCGCTTGGGGTGGCCGAGCAACTGCCAGACCAGCCAGTCGTGCGGCAGCAGCACCTCGGCGATCCGGCGGGCGTTGGCGGGCTCGAACTCGGCCAGCCAGCGCAGCTTGGCGATGGTGTACGTCGGGCCGGGCACCGCGCCGATCGCGGCGGTCCAGGCGGCCGGGCCGCCGAGGGCGTCCAGCAGCTTGGCGGCGGCGCCGCCGGCGCGCGGGTCGTGCCACAGCATCGCGGGCCGGACCAGCACCCCGCCCGCGTCCAGGCCGATCATGCCGTGCTGCTGGGCGCTGACGCCGATCGCCCGGACGCCCTCCAGCAGGCCGTCGGCGGCGGCGTCGCCGAGCGAGTGCAGCCAGACCTGCGGGTCGGCCTCGCCGGGGCGCAGGTCCAGGTCCTCGGGGACGGGGTGGGGCGCCTTGCCGGAGCGGAGGACGGCGCCGGTGTCCGCGTCGCACGCGACGATCCGGGTGCGGTTGGTGGAACTGTCTATCCCCGCGACGATGGCCATGTCGAGATCATGCCTCAGCCCGGCCCGGGACGCGTCCGGGCCGGGTGAGCCGTTGCCGGTTCGGGACCGCGGGTTGGGATCCCCTTTGCCCGGGGCCCGTCCGGGGGACGGGCCCCGGGGCGCTACCGCCCGGTCACGGCCGCACGGTGCCCCAGCCGTCGTCCTCCGCCCGGGACCGGCTGAAGTACGGCACCCGGTCGGTGACCGCGTTCGGCAGCCGGTCCCCGACCCGGTCGGCGACGGCGGAGGCGGCCTTCCCGGCCACCGCGCCGGCCTGCTGCCGCGCCCGGTCCGCCGCCCCCTGCACGGCGGGGTTCTGGGCGATCTGCCGGGTGACCTTGGCGATCTGTTCGTAGCGCTGGCGCCCGGCCCGCGAGCCGAGGACGTAGCCGGCCGCGAAACCCACGGCGAACGACACCTTCCACATGATCGGACCCACCCTCTCCTGGCGGCCTTCTGCCGCATTGCCCTACCCGTTGCTCGGGACGGCGAACCGTCCGCGTCCCCCAGCATCCCCGGGTGCCGTCGGGGGCGCGCGCGGGGCACGCCGGACCGGCGGCCCGGGGCGGCCGGGGAAAGCGATTGGCGGACCACCCCCCCGAGTGCGCTAATGTATGTCCCGCAGCGAGCGCCGAGGAGCCCGGGAGACCAGGAGCCGAAGCGGAAGCCGATCCCCCATAGCTCAATTGGCAGAGCAGCCGACTGTTAATCGGCAGGTTATTGGTTCGAGTCCAATTGGGGGAGCTCGGGAGGAGCGCTCTTCGGAGCCCGATTCCCGTACCTGGTACGGAAGTTGAGTACCGCGTTCCCGCATAGCTCAATTGGCAGAGCAGCCGACTGTTAATCGGCAGGTTATTGGTTCGAGTCCAATTGCGGGAGCTGCGCCGGGTCCGCCCGGTGACTGCTCAGAGCGAAGGCCCCTCGGTCGACCGGGGGGCCTTCGTGTTGCCCGCGCCGGTGTCGCGTGCGTCACCCGGCCCCTCCGGCACGGTCAGGCGGTCGCCTGCCGGTAGAGGTCGGCGACCCGCTGGTCGAAGGCCACGCTGTACGAGGTGCCCGGGGTGTCCCCGCCCTCCTGGTAGCCGCCGATCACGCCCACCACCGTGCCGTCGCCGGTCATCCACGGGCTGCCGCTGGTGCCGTCGGTGTAGCCGCCGCAGTCGAAGCGCTCCTGGGTGGAGCTCTGCGCACTGGTCCGGACCGAGCAGGTGATCGGCTCGTCGCTCTGGTTGGGGTAGCCGGTCACCGAGACCGCCAGCCCGACGCCCTTGCCGGTGCCGATCGGGTTGCCGCCGACCGCGTCCTCGATCTGCCGGCCGTCGGCCGGGTGGACGGTGACGAAGGCCACGTCGTAGTCGGGGTCGTCGCCCGAGGCCCAGCGCGGGTCGACGATGATCGAGTCCACCTCCCAAGTCCCGTACGGGGAGTACCCGTTGCGGTAGCCGGGGGTGAACACCAGGCCGTCCAGCAGCCCGACCCGCTGGTTCTGCACGCAGTGCGCGGCGGTGACCAGCAGGTTGCGTCCGGGGCTGCGCACCACGCTCGCGGTGCAGGTCCGGGGCCCCTGGGCGTTGTGGATGGACAGGGTGCCGATCCGGTCCCGGGTCGCGCTCTGCTGGGCGACCTCGGCGTTCGGCGCCTTGTCCGGCCCACCGCCGCAGGCGGTGCCGGCGGCCAGCAGCAGGGCGGCCAGTGCGGTCGCTCCGGCCGCGCGCGCGGGCGGTACCGGGCCGGGGGCCATCGGGGCTCCGTCTCGTTCCTCGGGGCGGGCATCCGGTCCGTGCGTTCCGCCGTTCGAGAGGAAGATCTACCAGGCCGTGCCCGACGGCGCCAATGCCGGGTGTCCGACTCCGGCGCCGTCCGGCGGACCCTGCCCGGGCCGCTCAGCCGGTGGCCCGGTCGTAGAGCGCCTGGACCCGGTCGCCGAAGTAGCTGCTGTACGAGGTGTCCGGGCTGTCCCCGCCCTCCTGGTAGCCGCCGATCACGCCGACCACGGTGCCGGTCCGGGTGGCCGGGTCGAAGTCGGTGACCCAGGGGCTGCCGCTGGTGCCGCCGGTGTAGTCGGGGCAGTCGATCCGCAGTTGGGTGGCGCTCTGCTCGGAGGTGGTGTTGGCGCAGGTGATCGGGACGTCGCTGCTGCCCGGGTAGCCGGTCACCCGCACCGGGACCTGGTAGCCGCGGTTGACGCCCAGGTGGTTGGCGCCGAGCACCTGCTGGACCTGTTGCCCGTTCTGGGCCTGCACGACGGCGAAGGCGACGTCCATGTCCGGGTCGGCGTGGTCCTTCCAGCCGTCGTCCACGGTGACGGCCAGCAGCGGCCAGACACCGCTCGGGGTGTCGCCGTTGCGGTAGCCGGGGACGAAGACCAGGTCGCTGCGCTGGCCGATCTTCGGGTCCCAGACACAGTGCGCGGCGGTGACGATCAGATTGAGGCCGGCGCTGTCCACCACGCTCGCGGTGCAGAAGTGGTCGCCGCTCGCGTTGCGCGTGAACACCGCGCCGACCAGTCCGTTCAGCACGGTGGGCTTGGCGGTCCGGGTGACCCCGGTGTGCCTGCCGATCGCCCCCCTGAAGCGCTGCTTGTTCCAGCCGTGGGCGTTCGCGGTGGTGGCGGTGGGCGGCGCCGAGGTGACCGTCGGGGCGACACTGCCGGGCCGTGCGGCGGTGGTGCACCCCGCCGCCGCGAGCGCCAGCACCAGTGCCCCGGCCGCCGCTCCCGCCCCACGCTTCGTCATCAGCCCAGGCTGCCCTGCTGGAGCCCACCGCCGCCACCCGGGCTCCGCCGCCCGGGGCGGCGCACGCCGTCGCGTACCCACCTGCGCCCCCGGCGCGCACCACGGGTGATCGACCGGCTATGCTGCCCGGGACGGCCTCGCGGGGCCGTCTGCTGCTGCCGTGGCCGACGACCGGCGCGCGCGGCGAACCGGGGCGGTAGCTCAGCCGGTTAGAGCAGGGGACTCATAATCCCTTGGTCGTGGGTTCGAGTCCCACCCGCCCCACCTATGATCTGATGCGCAGTCGGGCGGTGTGGGTCACTGACCTGCGGACACGCCAAAATCGCCTGCGAGCACTGTAGGCGAATGACCGCCGGATGACGGTGGCTACGCGCCGATGTTCACCCGCATGGGAACGTTATGTGAACGTGATGCTGACGTTCGGCGGGGCTGAGCAGCGCGTCTGCGGATTGAGCGGTTTCCGCCCCGTGGGCAATCGGCGCAATCCCTTGGGTCAGTGCCCCGGGGTATGCGGATGCCTTCCCGTCGATGGCGATCAGCTCCATGTGCGTGATCTTGTTCCGGGGGTCCTTGGGGTGGACGCGTACTTCCCGTCTTGAACTGCTCGCCCGCCAGGGTGTTCTCGCAGGCCCTGAACACGACGTCACCGGTGTTGTGCCGCAGCTCCAGGCTCATGCTCTCCTCGGCCCAGGCGGGCCTCACCGAGGTCCTCGGTGCACACCCATGGCGGTTCTCGGTGAGGCCGGGGCCGGTGTGTGGCCTCGCCGCCCCAGGGCCGCCGTTGAGGGCGGCGGGCCGCAGTGCAAGCGGCAATGGATCAAGGCCGGGCTGACACCAGCACCCGAACCGGCCAGTGGGCCGACCGGTGCACCTGATCCGGGCGGCTTGTGTCCGAGCGAAGAGCCGCGGAAACGTGACCTCAGGCCCAAGAGGTGCTGCGCCGCACTCAAAAGGGCTTTCCGAGTTGGCTGGCGACGGCCTGAGCGGGCTGGCGGAGGCCCAAGTCCGGGTCGGGTACCAGTTCGTCCGTTGGTGGTGGAAGCCGCCGCGTGATGAGCCGGCCGAGGCCGCCCCGGTCGCCTGGAATTTCGGCGACGACCGAGTGTTCTGGCGATGTGCCAGGCTGAATGAGCGATACCGGCCTCTGCCGCGACTGCCTGCACGGCAGTGCCTGTGAGTCCTCCGGCGTCACAGGTGACCGCTAGGGTTGAAGGGGAAGGGGGAGATCACCATGGAAGCCGAACTGATGGCGCTCGCGACCTCCGGCGCGACCACGCTGGTGGGGCTGATGGTCACGGAGGGGTGGGAGCAGCTCCATGACCGTGTGGCGGGTCTGTTCCGTCGGCAGGGGCGGGTGGAGGCGGTCCGGGCGGAGTTGGAGTCGTCCCGTGAGGTGCTGTTGGAAGCCGCGCGACAGGGCGATCCGGACGTGCGGGAGGCTGTTGCGCTGGAGTGGCGTTCGCGCCTGACCCGGCTCCTTGCCGGGGACGCGCACGCTGTCGCGGAGTTGCAGGCCCTGCTGCGGGACGCGGCGTTGCCTGACCCCGATCGCTCCGGCACCCGGGTCGAGATCAGTGGTGGGACCTTCAATGGGCCGGTTCTGGTCTCGGGGACGCAGAACAACCACTTCGGCTCCGGGGCCGATGGCTGATCAGGACCGTCGGGCAGCCGGGGGGATCGAAGGGGGGACCTTCAACGGGCCCGTTCTGGTCTCGGGAACGCAGAACAACCACCATCACCATCATCACCGGTCGAGCAGGTCCCAAGTGGTCGTCGGCATCGCCGTCCTGGTGCTGGCGGCCGTCGCGGCGGTGGCCTTCTTCGCCCACCGGCTCTATGTCTCCAGTCCGGACTACCGCAGGGGCGTCGAACAGGCTCTGGTCGAGAAGGTGGTGCCCGGTGAGACGTACGAGAAGCTGAAGCAGGCGATCGGCACGGGGCCCGACTACTCCTTCAGGCTGCCCACGGGCAACACGATCCATCAGTACGAACGCCAGTGGGAGACACTTCAACTTCTTGAGAACGCCTCCGGGATGGTCCTCTCAGTCGGCATCTATGCCAAGGACAGGGAGTTCAAGCCGACGGTCGCGCTGGGCGGGCAACGCATCACGCTCAACTCGCCGGTCGACCGTGCGGCGCCCCGGTTCCTTCCGGCGGCCGCCAACGCGTACTGCGGCGCGCACAAGTCGGGGTACTTCGAGGGCTACTTCCCGATGCCCAATGCCTTCAAGGCGATGAACTTCGTCGTCGGTGCCAGCAACGCCGAGTCGGAGCTGGATCTGCGGTCGATGTGCGGTCAGCTGGGTGGGACATCGTGCTCGGCGCCGCAGACGCCGACCGAGAACGCGCTGTCGTCGGAGTTCGCGCAGTGTCTGCTGGCCACTCCGGGGGGTCAGCGGATCCGCCGGGAGACCGCGGCGTCCGTGATCGTCTACACCGCGCCCGGGGCGGCGCTGGTCGACGACATGCTCTTTCCGCCGGACGTCGTCGCGGCCGGCGCCGTGAACTTCCGCTGATCCGCGCGCCCGCCCGCGCTGCCCCTGGTCACCCTTTCGCCCGTACGACCCTCGTGCGCCGCCGTCCGACCGGAACTCCGGTACGGACCCTGGCGTCCTGTGTGAAAAAAGTGATATCACTTTGACAGCTGCCGCGGGCATCCGCGCGGCGCACATCGCACAGGGGGGAGTCGGTCTCATGACCGCACCGCACATCGCCGTCGAGGACGGCCCTGCCATCGACCTTCCGGCTCCGAAGATCACCGAACGGACCATCACCGGAGCCGCCGGGCTGCCGGTGCTCGGTGGCGCGTTGCTCGGCGTGCTCGCCGGGTTCGGGGCGCTGATCGCCGGAGGGGTCCAACTCAGCGGCGGGAGCAAGGGGGTGGGCATTCCGCTGGTGGTCGTCGGGCCGCTGCTGGTGCTCGGTTCGCTGCTGGTGCTGTGCGGCCTGACGGTCGTCTCGCCCGGTGAGGCGCGGGTGGTGCAGCTGCTCGGCCGCTACCGCGGCAGCATCCGGGCCGCCGGCCTGACCTGGCTGAACCCGTTCACCAGCCGCCGCCGGATCTCCACCCGGATCCGCAACCACGAGACCGAGACCACCAAGGTCAACGACGCGGACGGCAACCCGATCGAGATGGCCGCCGTGGTGGTCTGGCAGGTCGAGGACACCGCGATGGCGGTCTTCGAGGTGGACGACTACGTCGACTTCGTCGCCATCCAGACCGAGACGGCCGTCCGGCACATCGCCACCAGCTACCCGTACGACGCCCACCACGAGGGGCAGTTGTCGCTGCGCGACGGCGCGGAGGAGATCGCCCGCAAGCTGTCCGCCGAGATCTCCGCCCGGGTCGCCTCGGCCGGCGTGCGGGTCATCGAGTCCCGGATCACCCGGCTCGCCTATGCGCCCGAGGTCGCCCAGGTGATGCTCCAGCGGCAGCAGGCCGGGGCCGTGGTGGCCGCCCGGCGGCTGATCGTCGAGGGCGCCGTCGGTATGGTCGAGGAGGCGCTGGACCGGCTCGCCGAGCGGGACGTGGTGGAGTTGGACGAGGAGCGCAAGGCTGCCATGGTGAGCAACCTCCTGGTGGTGCTCTGCGGCGACCGGGGCACCCAGCCCGTCGTGAACACGGGCTCCCTCTACCAGTAAGGGCGCGGCGTTGGCGACGGAACGGAAGAAGCTCCTGCTGCGACTGGATCCTTCGGTTCACGACGCACTGGCCAGGTGGGCCGCGGACGAACTGCGCAGCACCAACGCCCAGATCGAGTTCGTGCTCCGCCGCGCCCTCACCGAGGCCGGCCGGATGCCCAGCGGCGCGGCCCGGCTTCCCCGGCGCGGCCGACCGCCCAAGGAGAGCCCGGAGAGCGGTGGTCCCGCCGAGGACTGACCGCAGCGACCGGGCGACCCGCAGATCGTTCCAGATCCTTCGGAGACCGAGATGGACCTGCCCGTCAATCTGCCCGAGAAGCTCTACCTGCTCGCCTACGAGCCGCGACGCGGGCGCACCACCCAGCACTCCTCGCTCAACCTGCTGCTCCAGGCCGGGGCGCTGACCGAGCTGCTCCGCCGGGGACTGCTGTACGAGGAGGGCCGCAAGGCCGTCGCCAGGGTCCGCACCGGCGCTGCCGAGGACGGCCTGGACCCGTACAGCGCCCGCCTGTTGGGCCAGATCAGGGCAGGCCGGCCGCACAGCTGGAGCTCCTGGGTCGGCCGTGCCAAGAGCACCGGGCGGGATCAGCCGATCCGCTGGGTCCGGGACGGCCTGGCGGACTCCGGCCTGGTCACCCTCCGGCCGCACCGGGTGGCCGGACTGTTCCCGGTGACCCTGGTCACCCTGGACGACCCCGGGGTGCGCGAGGCGCTGGCGGCCTCCGTCACCGGGGCGCTGAAGGGCCCGCTCAGCCGGGTCGACCCGGCCGACGCGGCGCTGACCGCCCTGGTCGCGGCGGGGAAGCTCCGGTCGGTCCTGAGCTCCCGGCAGCGCCGGGAGCACCGCGGCCGGATCGGGAAGCTGGCCCCGGCGGCCGGTCCCGTCCCGCGCGCGCTCGGCATGGCGCTGGCCTGGCGGATGGCGGGCCACGCGGCGGAGGCCGCGGCCGCGGGCTGACCGCCCGGGGGAGTGCGGGCCCGGTCGCCGGTCAGGCGGCCGGGCCCGCGGCGTTCCGGGGGCCGTAGGGTGGTCGGATGCTCGAACCCGCCCTGCTGCCGACCCCGCTGGTGGACTGCACCGACGGGGTGTTCGCCCGGGCCGGGGTCCGATTGCGGCTCAAGCGGGACGACCTGCTGCACCCCGGCGTCCCCGGCAACAAGTGGCGCAAGCTCGGGCCCAATCTGGCCGCCGCCGTCGAGCAGGGGCACACCCGGCTGCTGACCTTCGGCGGGGCCTACTCGACCCACCTGCGGGCGGTCGCGGTCGCCGCCGGGGCGCTCGGGCTGGAGAGCGTCGGGCTGGTGCGCGGCGAGGAGCTGGCCGACCGGCCGCGCAACTGGTCGCTGCGGGCCGCCGAACGGGCCGGGATGCGGCTGGAGTTCCTCACCCGGGCCGCCTACCGGGAGGCCACCGGCCGGGCCGGCGCCGAGGACGGTACGGAACTGCGGCGCCGCTGGGGGCCCTGCCTGGTGCTCCCGGAGGGCGGTTCCAACGGCCTGGCCGCGGTCGGCGCGGCCGCGATCCCGGCCGAACTGCCCGGTCTGGACGGGCGCGACGTGGTCTGCTGCCCGGTCGGCACCGGCGGCACCCTGGCCGGCATCGCGGCGGGGCTGCCGGCGGGCGCCCGGGCGCTCGGGGTGGCCGTGCTGCGCGGCGGCGAGGGCTACCTGGAGGCGGAAGTCGCCCGGCTGCACCGGGCCGGCTTCGGCCGCGAGTTCGACAACTGGCGGATCGACCACGCGCACCACGGCGGCGGCTACGGCAAGGTCCCGGCCGAACTGGCCGCCTTCGCCGGGGAGTTCGAGCGCCGCCACGGCATCCCGGTGGAGCACCGGTACGTCGCCAAGCTGCTCGCCGCGCTGGCCGACCTGGCCGGGGCGGGTGCCTTCGAGCGCGGCACCCGCCTGACGGCCGTCGTCACCGGCCTACCGGATCCGGAGTAGCGAGTCAGGACCCGGGCTCAGGACCCGGGCTCAGGACCCGAAGGTCAGATCGGCGCAGGGGTCGGTGTCGGCGCCGCGGGTGTTCTCCGCTATGCCGGTGGGGACCCCGCTGGGTGCGGTGGTGGTGGCGGTGGGCGAAGCCGGCGGCGTGGTCACCGAGTCGAGCTGGGTGCCGGCCGCCCGGTAGTCCGCGCCGAGGGTGACGGTGATCGCGCCCGAGCCCGGTTCCTCGACCGCGCCGGCGCCGGGGAAGAGGGCGGTGACCTGGTCGGCGGTGGCCTTCAGGCTCGGGTCGTAGGAGACCTGGGTGTGCTGCTTGCCGGGGTTGTTGGCGCCGAGGGTGACGTTCTGGAAGCCGCGGGCCTTGAGCGTCTCGGCGCCGGAGCCGGCCAGCCCGGCGGTGCCGACGCCGTTGACGACGGTGATCGGGGCGGCGGCCTGCTCGGCGGTGAGCGGCGCGTTCGGGGTGGGGCTGGCGCCGGCGGAGGCCGGGGCGGTGGCCGCGCCGGTGCCGGCGGTGCTCTGCCCGTCCAGGGTGCGGTCCTCCTTCAGCAGCTTCCACAGGGTGTCGGCGTCCGGCTGGACCAGCCGCACCCGATCCCCGGCGAAGCGCCAGGGCGCGGTCACGAAGGTGACGTCGGAGAGCTTGATGTCCTCCATCGAGCGGGCGAAGTCCACCAGCTTCATCGCGGTGCCGAGGCCCTCGTCCACGGTGAGCGACTTGGTGGCGGCGTCGGCCAGCGGCAGCAGGGTGGGCAGCGAGAAGCCGTCGCCCTGGACCTTCTTGATCATCGAGGAGAGGAAGGCCTGCTGGCGCCGCATCCGGCCGATGTCGGAGTTGTCGCCGATGCCGTGGCGCGCCCGCAGGTAGTCCACCGCGGACTTGCCGGAGAGCTTCTGCATCCCCTTCTTCAGCTGGATGCCGTACTCGTTCACGTCGTTGGGCACACAGGCGTCCACGCCGCCGAGCGCGTCGGTCATCGCGGCGGCGCCCTTGAAGTCGACCACGACGGTGTGGTCGATCCGCAGCCCGGTGAGCGCCTCGACGGTGTTCTGGGTGCAGGCCGGGTTGCCCTTGGGCAGCTCGCCGAGGCTGAACGCGGAGTTGAACATCTGGTCGTTGCGCGGCTTGCTCCAGCTGCCGTTCGCCAGCTTGCAGGACGGGATGGTGACCAGGGTGTCGCGGGGTATGGAGACGCCGACGGCGTGCTTGTGGTCGGCGTAGACGTGCACCAGGATCGCGGTGTCCGAGTTGCCGACGCCCTCGTCGCCGCCGCCCAGCGCGTTGTTGCCGTCGTCCCGGGTGTCCGAGCCGAGCAGCAGCACGTTGACCGGCACCTGGGCGCCGGGGGTGGCCGGGACGGGGGCGGGCGGGCGCTCGGTGGCGACGCCGCCCGCGTCGAAAGTGGTGATGTTGCTGTCCAGCCGGTGGTAGAACCAGGCCCCGGCTCCCACGACCGACAGCACCAGAACGGCGGCCAGGCCGATGGCGGTCCGCAGGTACCGGCGCCGGCGCGTGCTGCTGCTCATCCTCGGTGCCCCCCGTCTTCAGGTGTCTCGCGTTCGGTGTTTCGAACGTTAGACGTTCCGGAAGGCTGTTCGGTTACCCCCGGAGGGCGGGGCAATCGATCCCTGAGGGCGTGACCCTCGTCACGCTCCGGGGCCGGACGCGCCGGTGAGCATCCGCCGGAGCAGGTCCCGCAGCATCGTCCGCTCCTGCGGGCCGAGCGCGGCGAGCGGTTCGCGGGCGAAGTTGAGCGACTCGCGCAGCTCCTCGGAGGCGGCCGCGCCGGTCTCGGTGGCGGCGACCAGCTTGACCCGGCGGTCCTGCCGGTCGGCCTCGCGGGTCACGAAGCCGCGGGCCTCCAGCCGGTCGACGATGCCGGTGATGTTGGAGGGCTCGCAGCTGAGCGTCTGGGCGATGTGGCGCATCGGCAGCGGGCCGCGCCGCAGTAGCGCGAGCACCTTGGCCTGGGCGCCGGTGAGCGAACGGGCGGCGGCGGCCTCCTCGTACTCGCGGTGGAACAGTGCGACCAGGTTGGCCATCAGGTCGACGACCTCGCGGGTGATCTCGTCGGACTGCGGCGTGGCGGCCTCGGTCTGCTGAGTGTCCATGCCCCAGAGTCTACCTGAAAAGTTGACAACATGAACCTTTCATGCCCATCGTTACTTCAGTTGCTCAACCTTTCACCTGCCGAAACCCCCCTCCCGAGGAGCACCCCCATGGCAGAGCAGGCCGCCCCCGCCACCGCCCGTGAATGGCACCTCGCCGCCCGCCCCCAGGGCTGGCCGGCGCCCACCGACTTCGCCCTGGTCGAGGCCCCGGTCCGGACCCCGGGCCCGGGCGAGATCCTGGTCCGCAACACCCACCTCTCGGTGGACCCGTACATGCGCGGCCGGATGAACGACGTGAAGTCGTACGTGCCCCCGTTCCAGCTCGGCCAGGCCATGGACGGCGGCGCGGTCGGCTACGTGGTCGCGTCCGAGGCCGAGGGCTTCGCCCCCGGCGACGCCGTGCTGCACGGGCTCGGCTGGCGCGAGTACGCCACCCTGGACGCCGGGCGCGCCGTCAAGGTCGACCCGGCCGCCGCCCCGCTCTCCGCCTACCTCGGCGTGCTCGGCATGCCCGGCATGACCGCCTACGCCGGGCTGCTCGCCGTCGGCGGCCTCACGGAGGGCGACAGGGTCTTCGTCTCCGGCGCGGCCGGCGCCGTCGGCTCGCTGGTCGGCCAGATCGCCCGGCTCAAGGGCGCCTCGCTGGTGGTCGGCTCGGCCGGCTCGGCGGAGAAGGTCGCCAAGCTGGTGGACGAGTTCGGCTTCGACGCGGCCTTCAACTACAAGGACGCCCCGGTCGCCGAGCAGCTCGCGAAGGCCGCCCCGGAGGGCATCGACCTCTACTTCGACAACGTCGGCGGGGACCACCTGGAGGCCGCCATCGGCGCCCTCGGCGTGCACGGCCGGGCGGTGCTCTGCGGCGCGATCGCCCAGTACAACGACACCACCGCGCCCGCCGCCCCGCGCAACCTGGCGATGGCGATCGGCAAGCGGCTGCGCCTGGAGGGCATGCTGGTGGGCGACCACGCCGCCCTGCAGCCGCAGTTCGTCACCGAGGTGGGCGGCTGGCTGAAGTCCGGCGAACTGCGCACCGAGGAGACCGTGGTGGACGGCTTCGAGAACGCCGCCGAGGCCTTCATCGACCTGCTGCGCGGCGTCAACACCGGCAAGATGGTCGTCCGCCTGGATGGCTGACGTACCGTCAGGGAATGGACCGCCCCGCCGCCCCGGACCGGGCGCGCGGGGCGGTTCGCGTGCACGGCGCTGGGGATCCGGCCGCACTACCGCATTCCGGCCGGATCCGAAAGTGGGTCAACCATCGCGCGGCGCCGCGCGGTACGGTGGTCCCGCCTGGCGATGGGGCCGTTCGGGGGAGAGATCCGGCCGAGGGGTAGACCTCGTTGAGGATTCGACTAGCATTGAGCGAAAGCCTGTCCGTTTTGCTCAATTTAGTAGCTTAATGTCGGCTAACGTGGGTAACTGTGGATCAACTGCAGGCACGAGGCAGCTGGGGAAGGCGACCCTCGTCCACAGCCTGGAGGTCCCGGTGACGACACGTGGAGTTCTCTACATCCACTCCGCGCCCCGCGCGCTGTGCCCGCACGTCGAGTGGGCCGTCGCGGGGGTGCTCGGTGTGCGGGTGAGCCTGGACTGGATCCGCCAGCCGGCCGCACCCGGGCATTGGCGCGCCGAACTCTCCTGGCAGGGGGAGCCCGGCACCGCCTCCAAGGTCGCCTCCGCGCTGCGCGGCTGGCAGCTGATGCGGTACGAGGTGACCAGCGAGCCCTGCGCCACGGCGGAGGGGGAGCGGTACAGCAGCACGCCCACGCTCGGCATCTTCCACGCCGTCACGGGCATCCACGGCGACATCCTCATCCCCGAGGACCGGCTGCGGGCCGTCCTGCTGCGGGCCCGCAGCGAGGGCGCCGACCTGGAGGCCGAGATCTCCCGGCTGCTCGGCAAGCCCTGGGACGACGAACTGGAGCCCTTCCGCTACGCGGGCGAGGGCGCGCCGGTGCGCTGGCTGCACCAGGTGGTCTGAGCCGGCGCCCACGACGAAGGGGCCGGCGCTCTCCGCGAGCGCCGGCCCCTTCGTCGTGGGCCTTCGGGTGCGGACCGGGGTCAGCGGGTGCGGAAGGCCAGCACCACGTTGTGGCCGCCGAAGCCGAACGAGTTGTTCAGCGCGGCGATCCGGCCCTCGGGCAGCGGGGTCGCCTCGGTCACGATCCTCGCGTCCACCTCGTCGTCCAGCTCCTCGACGTTGATGGTCGGCGGGGCGATCCGGTGGTACAGCGCCTGCACGGTGGCGACGGTCTCGATGCCGCCGGCGCCGCCCAGCAGGTGACCGGTCATCGACTTGGTCGCCGAGACCAGGATGTGGTCGAGGTCCTCGCCCAGCTCCTTGCGCAGCGCCTTCAGCTCGGCGGTGTCGCCCTGCGGGGTCGAGGTGGCGTGCGCGTTGACGTGCACGATCTCGGCCTTGTCCAGCTCGTTGCGGTCGAACAGGTCGGCCAGCGCGCGGGCCACACCGGCGCCGGTCGGCTCGGGCTGGGCAATGTGGTGGGCGTCCGAGGACAGACCCTGGCCGACCGCCTCGCAGTAGATCCGGGCACTGCGGGCCTCGGCGTGCTCCAGCGACTCCAGCACGACCACACCGGCACCCTCGCCCAGCACGAAGCCGTCGCGGGCCTTGTCGTACGGGCGCGAGGCGCGCTCGGGCTCGTCGTTCTTCTTGGACATCGCCATCATGTTGGCGAACGCGGCGATCGGCAGCGGGTGGATCGCCGCCTCGGTGCCGCCGGCCACCACGACGTCGGCGCGGCCGCTGCGGATCATCTCGATCGCGTAGCCGATCGCCTCGGCGCCGGAGGCGCAGGCGGAGACGGGGGTGTGCACACCCGCGCGGGCGCCGACCTCCAGACCGACGTTGGCCGCCGGGGAGTTGGGCATCAGCATCGGGACGGTGTGCGGGGAGACCTTGCGGGCGCCCTTCTCCTTCAGTACGTCGTACTGGTCGAGCAGGGTGGTCACGCCGCCGATGCCGGAGGCGATCACCGCGCCCAGGCGCTCGGGGGCGAGCTTGGAGGACTCGTCGGTGGCCGGGGTCTCGAAGCCGGCGTCGGCCCAGGCCTCGCGGGCGGCGATCAGCGCGAACTGGGCGGAGCGGTCCAGCTTCCGGGCCAGCGGCCGGGGCAGGATCTCGCCCGGCTCGACCGCGGTGCGCGCGGCGATCCGGACCGGCAGGTCCGCGGCCCACTCCTCGGTGAGGGCCGCCACTCCGGAGCGCCCGGCGACCAGGTTCTCCCAGGTCGTGGCGGCGTCGCCGCCCAGCGGCGTGAAGGCGCCGATACCCGTGACGACCACGGTTCGGTTCTCAGCGGTCACTGGTCTCTCTTCTTTCACGTTCGTGCGGGGTCGGCGGCGAGCCGAGGAAGGGCCCGGCCGGGCGCCCGGGTGGGGCGTCCGGCCGGCGGGTCGGCCTGGCTCGGGGGAGCCGGGCCGACGGGTCAGCCGTCCGGGGCGTGTGTTGTCACGCCGGACGGACTGGGCGACTCGAACGCTCAGGCGCCGGCGTTGGTGAGGATGTAGTTCACCGCGTCGCCGACCGTCTTCAGGTTCTTGACCTCGTCGTCCGGGATCTTGACGTCGAAGCGCTCCTCGGCGGCCACGACGACCTCGACCATGGACAGCGAGTCGACGTCCAGGTCGTCGGTGAAGGACTTGTCCTCCTGGACGTCCTCCGCCGGGATGCCGGCGATCTCGTTGACGATCTCGGCGAGACCTTCCAGGACCTCGTCCTTGGTAGCCATACTGGCTGCTCCTCTTCGATGGTGAACGTGTCCGACCGTCGGCCGAACACGGGCTTGTGGATGGATGGGGCGAAACGCGCCTACGGGAGCGTAACGACCGCCGCGGCGTAGACGAGACCCGCCCCGAACCCGATGATCAGCGCGAGGTCGCCGCTGTGGGCCTCGCCGGACTCCAGCATGCGCTCCATCGCCAGCGGGATGGAGGCAGCGGAGGTGTTGCCGGTCTCGGCGATGTCGCGGGCGACCGGCACCGACGCGGGCAGCTTGAGCGCCTTGATCATGGCGTCGGTGATCCGCATGTTGGCCTGGTGCGGGATGAAGGCGCCGAGCTGGTCGGCGGTGATCCCGGCGGCGTCCAGCGCCTGCTGGGCCACCTTGGCCATCTCCCAGACCGCCCAGCGGAAGACCGGCTGGCCGTCCATCCGCAGGGCCGGCCAGGTGCGGCCCTGCTCCGGGTCCTCGGCCTGGCCGTTGATCGCGCCCGGCTTGGCGAAGGCGGTGTCCCAGGCCTGGGTCTGGGTGATGACGTCGGCCTGCGAGCCGTCCGAGCCCCAGACCAGCTTGCCGATGCCCGGGGTGTCGGACGGGCCGACGATCACGGCGCCGGCGCCGTCGCCGAAGATGAAGGCGGTCGAACGGTCCGACGTGTCGGTCAGGTCGCTGAGCCGCTCGACGCCGATCACCAGCACGTACTCGGCGTTGCCGCCGCGGATCATGCCGTCGGCCAGGCCCAGGCCGTAGCCGAAGCCGGCGCAGGCGGCCGAGATGTCGAAGGCCGGGGCGGTGCCGCAGCCGAGCCGCTCGGCGATCTCGGTGGCGATCGCGGGGGTCTGCTTGAAGTGCGAGACGGTCGCGACGATCACGCCGCCGATCTGCTCCGGGGCGATGCCGGCCTGCGCGATCGCCTTGCCGGCGGCCTGCACCGACATCTCGGAGACGGACTCCTCCGGGCCGGCCCAGCGGCGCTCGGCGATCCCGCTGCGGGTGCGGATCCACTCGTCGGAGGAGTCGATCCACTCCAGGACCTCGGAGTTGGGGACGACCCGGACCGGACGGTAGCCGCCGACCCCCTGGATGCGGGAGTACTGCGCGCCGGTGGCGGGTCGGATCTGCGGCTTGGTCATGCCTGGTCCTCCTGGTCCTGCTGGTCCTGACCGCCGTGCTCCGCGATGAGCTCGCGGGCCTTGTCCAGATCGGCGGGGGTCTTCAGGGCGAGCGTGGCCACACCCTTCAGGTTGCGCTTGAGCAGCCCGGTCAGCGTGCCCGCGGGGGACAGCTCGATCACGGCGGTCGCGCCCAGCTGCCCGAGGGTCTCCATGCAGAGGTCCCAGCGGACCGGGTTGGAGACCTGCGACACCAGACGGGCCAGCACCTCGGCGCCGGAACCGACGACCTCGCCGTCCTTGTTGGACACGTAGCGGACCTGCGGGTCGGCCACGGTCAGGCTCGGGGCCAGCGCGGCCAGCCGCTCGACGCCGGGGGCCATGTGCTCGGTGTGGAAGGCACCGGCCACCTTGAGCGCGATCAGCTTGGCGCCGGCCGGCGGGTCCGCCTTCAGGGCCTCCAGCTGGGCCAGCGTGCCGGCCGCGACGATCTGGCCGCCGCCGTTGTTGTTGGCCGCGGTCAGGCCGTGCTCGGCCAGCTTCGCCGCGACGACCTCCGGGTCGCCGCCGAGCACGGCGGTCATACCGGTCTCGGTGACGGTGGCGGCCTCGGCCATGGCCCGGCCGCGCTCCCGCACGAAGGCCAGCGCGTCATGGGCGCTGAGCACCCCGGCGCCAGCGGCGGCGGTGATCTCGCCGACGCTGTGACCGGCGACGGCGCCGACCAGCTTGCGGGCGACGTCCTCGTCCGGGAACAGCTCACGGGCGGTCACCAGACCGGCCGCGACCAGCAGCGGCTGGGCGACGGCGGTGTCCTTGATCTCCTCGGCGGACGCCTCGGTCCCGGCGTGCACCAGGTCGAGCCCGGCGACCTCCGACCAGCCGCGCAGGCGGTCGGCGACACCGTCGAGCTCCAGCCAGGGGCTGAGGAAACCGGGGGACTGGGCACCCTGTCCAGGGGCGACGATTACGAGCACGGTTCAACCCTCTCTCGCCAGGCGCCCAGGGGCGGGTAGGCGACGGTAACGAAGAAAACCATCCGGGATTGTATGGTCCCTACACTCCGGCTCAGCCGGGCTCTCCGGCGGCGGTGAGCCGGCCGAGGGCCAGTGCGATCCGCAGAGTGAACGCCGAACGTACGTCGGAGGGGGCGTACCCCGTGACGTCGGTCACACGTCGTAGCCGGTAGCGCACCGTGTTGGGGTGCACGAAGAGCATCCGGGCCGCGCCCTCCAGCGAGGACGCCTGCTCCAGGTAGACGCTCAGCGTCTCCAGCAGGGCGGAGCCGGCCTCGTCCAGCGGTGTGTAGATCTCCTCCACCAACTGGCGGCGGGCGGGCTGGTCCCCGGCCAGCGCCCGCTCCGGCAGCAGGTCGTCGGCGAGCACCGGGCGGGGGGCGTCCGGCCAGGCGGCGCAGGCCCGCAGACCGGCCGCCGCGGCGTGCGCCGAGCGGGTCGCCGACAGCAGGTCCGGCACGGTCGGGCCGATCACCACCGGGCCCGGCGCGAACTGGCCGATCAGCGCCCGGGCGGCGTGCACCGGCTCCTTCTCACCGCCGACCACGACCACCAGGCGCTTGCCCAGCACCCCGGTCAGCACGTTCAGCTTGGCGTACCGGGCGGCCCGGCGGATCGCCTCGACCACCAGCTCGCTGTCCCCGTCCGGGGCGCTGCCCATCACCACCCGGACCTGGCTGGGCTGGCCCCAGCCCAGTGCGGCGGCGCGCGAGAGCACCCCCTCGTCGGCGTCGCCGGACAGCAGGGAGTTCACCACCAGCGCCTCCAGCCGGGCGTCCCAGGCGCCGCGTGCCTCGGCCGCCTGGGCGTACACCTGGGCCGTGGCGAAGGCGATCTCCCGGGCGTAGACCAGCACGGACTCGCGCATGTCCGCCTCGTCGCCGGGGGCGGCCACCTCCTCGATGGCCTCCTCCATCACCTCGATCGTGGTGCGGATCAGCTCCACGGTCTGGCGCAGCGTGATCGCCCGGGTCAGCTCGCGCGGGGCGGTGCCGAAGACGTCGGTGGAGATCGCCCGGGCGGCCTCCGGGTGGCGGTACCACTCGGTGAAGGCCGCGATGCCGGCCTGGGCGACCAGGCCGATCCAGGAACGGTGCTCCGGCGGCATCCGCCGGTACCAGCCGAGCTCGTCGTCCATCCGCGAGATCGCGGCGGTGGCCAGCTTCCCCGAGGACTTCTCCAGCCGCTTGAGCGTCGCGGCCCGGCGCTCGGCCCGCTCGGCGGCGTTTCTGCGCTCCTGGGCCGTCAGCCGGGGCGCGGGGCGGCCGGGGCGGTCACGGCCGCCCCGGGGCGCCGGGCTGTTCCCGGCGGGATCGGCGGCGGGACTGGGATCGCTCTTGGAGTTCGCGGAAGCGGCTGGCACAAGGACAAGACTGCCTCACGCGAGTGGCTGCTCGTGCACACCCCCCGGCAC
>NZ_MECK01000084.1 GCF_014596465.1 Streptomyces sp. CBMA123
GTGGGCTCGGCCCCGGGCCTGGCAGCCACGACCGGGACGGTCCCGCCCTTCGCCCCGGCCGCGGGCGGCGCCGACTCGGTGCTCGGCGCGACCGAGGCGGGGACGGCCGGGACGGCCGGGACGGCACCCGCACCGGGCGTGGCAGCCGAGGGGACGGCGGGGGCGGAGACGGGAGCGGAGGCGGCGACAGACGCCCCGCCGTTCGTCGGACCGCAGGCCGCGGCACCGACCGCGGCGACGACGACAAGCGGGATGATCTTCACAATACGGCTGATAACGGACGCGCTCATGTGACAGTCCCCCCAAAGGACATGGTGATGATGGTGATGGTGATCCGGCGCCTACTGTCGCCCCGAGGAACCGGCCCGAGCCCCGGCCCCGCCGGTTCGCTCTCCCCGCCTCTCATGGTGATAGACGTCCATCCCCCCGGGGGGTTGCAGCCGGGTTCGAGAAATTTCCGCACCTCCTCCCGGAACGCCGAAAGGCGCCGTGACCAGGGGAGACCTGGCTACGGCGCCTCGACGGCCCGGTTCGGACGGCTACTTCACGACCGTCACCGAGACCGGCTGGTCCTTCAGGACGGTCAGGGGCACCGTGCCGTCGTAGGGCAGCGTCACCTGAACGGCCACCGGCATCGCCCCGGGCCCGTCTGCCGGATCGAGGGCCATCCGGTAGGTCACCGCCTTGCTCTCACCCGGTGCGAGCGAGAACCGGGCCTTCGGGTTCACCATGGCGTAGTCCATGCCGCCCCCCTGCGAAAGCGGGATCTGCACCCAGCCACCGCCGTCCTGGCGCTCCAGCTTGCCCGCGTTCATCTCGAGCATGTCACTCGGCGGCGTCCCGGCGTACCACTTCGTGTACACCAGCGGCTGAAGCTGCGGGTAGGTCTTCTGGCCGGTGTTCCGGTAGGTCACGGTGAAGGTCACCGGGGTGCCGTTGGCGGACACCTTCTGCCCCGCGCCGATGCCGCCGTCGACCGTGATGGCGATGTCCTTCGCGGCCTGGTCGGCCGAGGAGGGGCCCGGGCTCGGCGCCTTGTGGCCGCTCACGTCCAGGCTGTTGACGATCGACGTCAGGCCCGGCTGGTAGTCGCTCTTGAGTCCGTTCGCCACCACGAAGACCTGGTCCGAACTCATCCCCCACAGCTGCGCGCCGAAGGTGTCACCGGGCTTGCAGGTGACGTTCCACTGGGTCTTGTCGATCGTCTTTCCGGCCACGGTGGGCTTGGTCCGCACGGGTGCGCCGACCGAGGAGTAGGGGCCGTCGGGGATGTAGGGCCGGCCCCAGATCGGACAGTTCGGCTGGTGGCCCCAGCCCGCGTCGGCGGTCAGATCGGCCGTCGTCGGCCAGAGGCCGCCGGCGGCGAGCTCGTCCGGACTGTTGTAGGCCACGACCAGGACGCCGTACGGCTCGCACCTCGACTGTGTCCAGTCCTGTTGAGGGTCCGTCGGCGCGCCCGGGCTCAGGACGCAGACCCGGTCGGCCGAGACCGGCACGGCCTTCCAGCCCGCGGGGACCTTGAACTTGACGCCCCGGAGGGTGGACGACGTGGCGGCCCCGGCCGGCGCGCTGCTGGAGGTCTGGGTCGTCGGGGTGGCGTCGGAGAGCGGGGCGTCCGTCTCCGCGTCCTCGGTCGGGGTGGCGTCGGCGGTCGGGGAGGCCGACGGGGAGCCGGACGGGGTGGCCGTCGGGCTCGGGGAGGCGGTGATGCTGGCGGCCGGGGGCGGCGGGGTGGTGTGGTCGGCGACCGGGTTGCCGTGCAGGGTGACCACGCCGATCGCCGCGGCGGCGGCCAGCGCGAGGATCGGCACGGTGGTGAGGTACAGCGGGCGCAAGCGGCGCAGGCGGCCCTTCGGGGGATCGGCCGGGCGCAGGTCGTGGGCGGTGATCAGGGACGTACGGGCGTTCATCGCCTCGCGGAGCAGCCGTTCCGTGGGGGTCTCGGCCGGCCCGTCGCCGTCACCGCCGCCCGGGCGGGGGAACTTGTCGGTCATCGAACCTTCTCCAGGTGCTTTTCCAAGGCGTCCAGGGCCCGGCTGGCGGTGGACTTCACGGCACCCCGGGAGAGCCCCAGGGTCTCGGCTATCTGCGCCTCCGACATGTCGGACCAGTAACGCAGCACCAGCACCTCGCGCTGGCGGGGGGTCAACTCCTGCAGGGCGACGAGCACCCGCCGGTGCTCGTCGTTGAGCACCGCGTGGTCCTCGGCGGAGGGGGCGTCGGCCTCGTGCGGGGGCACGTACTCCCGGGCGGTCTTGCGGCGGCGCAGCATCGAGCGGGCGCCGTTGACCACCGAGGTCCGCAGGTATCCGAGCGCGTTGTCGAGGTCGTCCAGCTGCTCGCCGTGGCGCTGGTAGAGCTGGGTGAAGGCCTCCTGCACGACGTCCTCGGCGAGGTCCTGGTGGTCGACCAGCAGGACGGCCATCCGTACCAGGCCCAGCCGGTGGGCGTGGTACAGGTCGGTCAGGGTGGGCCGGTCCTCGGCGGGCTTGCGGCCGCCGCGCAGCAGCCGGAAGCCGGAGCGGCGCTGCGCCGCCTGCTGGTCGGTGGTGAGCTCGGAGTCCGGCTCACCGGCCTCCTGCGCACCGAGCAGCGCGACGACCACTCCGCGGAACCCGCGGACGGAGAAGCCGTGCCCCCGCCGCGGCGCGGCGAACGGCCCGATGGCCATGGACATGTGCGGTTCTGCTTTCCCCCGGGACGGTGACGGCGTGTCCGCCGGACCGTCAGGCACCTGATCAAGATCGTGATCGGGGAGATCCTCGCAGCCGCGTCCGACCTGATTCCCTCCGCCCCCGTACTGATGGACGTGCGGCGTGGGTGAAGGTTGCAGGGGGATTCGAAAAAAGTTCCGGGGTGGCCGCGAGGGCTACACTCACCGGGATTCCGCCACCCGTGAGCAGGGGGTTCGCATGGCCGAGCAGCACGCCGGGCAGGTCACCGAGCAGATCGCCGGGCAGGTCACCGAGCAGATCGCCGGGCAGGGCGCCGGGCAGGGCGCCGGGCAGGGCGCCGGGCAGGGCGCCGGGCAGATCATCGGGCAGATCACAGGGCAGGGCGCCGAGGACCGGACGGCCCGGCCGCGTCCGGTGGCCGTCAGCATCGGCCGGCGCCCGGAGCCCGTGCACGACGTCGCGGTGTACGCCTTCGAGGGCATGGCCCCGTTCGAACTCGGCGTGGTGGTCGAGGTGTTCGGGCTGGCGCGGCCCGAGCTGGGCGGGCTGCTGGCCGCACCCTGGTACGGGCTGAAGGTGTGCGCGGACCGGCCGGGCACCGCCCTGGACGCGGTGGGCGGCTTCGCACTGACCGCCCGGCACGGGCTGGACGACCTCGCGGCGGCCGACACCGTCATCGTCCCCGGCGTGCGCAGCGCCTTCGCCGGCGTGGTCTCCCCCGGCCTGGTCGAGGCGCTGCGGACGGCGCACGAGCGCGGCGCCCGGATCGTGTCGATCTGCTCGGGCGCCTTCGCGCTGGCCGCCGCCGGGCTACTGGACGGCAAGGAGGCGACCACCCACTGGCGGTACGCCGAGCTGCTCCAGCAGCGGTACCCGCGGGTGCGGGTCAACCCGGACGTGCTCTACGTGGACAACGGCGACGTGCTGACCAGCGCGGGCAGCGCGGCCGGCATCGACCTGTGCCTGCACCTGATCCGCCGGGACCACGGTGCCAAGGTGGCCAACAGCGTGGCCCGGCGCTTCGTGGTGGCCCCGCACCGGGACGGCGGGCAGGCCCAGTTCATCGAGGCGGCGGTCCGGCCGGTCGAGGAGGACGAGGACGGGATCGCCCGCAGCATGCAGTGGGCGCTGGGCCACCTCGCCGACCCGCTGACCGTCTCCGTACTGGCCCGGGCCGCCCGGATGTCGGACCGCTCCTACCTGCGGCACTTCACCGCCCGCAACGGCACCAGCCCGATGCGCTGGGTCGTCACCCAGCGCATCGCGGCCAGTCTGGCGCTGCTGGAGTCGCCGGAGGGGTCGGTGGAGGAGATCGCCGCGGCGGTCGGCTTCGAGAGCGCCGCGACCTTCCGCCACCACTTCGGCCGGGTGATGCGCACCTCGCCGACCGCGTACCGGCGCTCCTTCGGGCGCGGGGTCGCCTGAGGCGCGGAATCGCCCGAGGTACGGGGTCGCCCGAGGTACGGGGTCGCCCGAGGTACGGGGTCACCCGAGGCGTGGGATCACCTGACCCTGGTTACGCCTGCTCGTGCCGGTCGGCGTTGGCGAGGATGGCGTCGTGCAGCCACTGCGCCAGGCCGGCGGTGAGCTCCTCATAGGTGCTGGTCCAGCGCGGGTCCGAGACGTACAGCCCGGCCAGCCCGCGGTGGATGGTGAACGTGCAGTCGTAGAAGTTCTGGCAGATGTGCTGCCGGTGCGCCTCGGCGAGGTCCATGGCCACGGTGCCGTCGGCGGGCTCGCCGGCGGTGACGGCCGCGACCAGGCGGGTGTTGAGCTCGGTCATCTCGCCCTGGATCCGCTGCCAGTCGGCCTTGCCGTAGCCACCGGTGCGGCGCTGGGACTCGGCCCAGGCCTCGGTCCCGCCCCAGCGCTGTTCGGCTTCCTGCTCCCACTCCTCGCGGTAGCCCTCGCCGAAGATCTCGAACTTCTCCTCCGGGGTCAGCTGAATGCCCATCCTGCGTGCCTCCATGGCGTGTTCGACGGCTGTGGCGAGTTCCTGGAGGTGACTGATCCGGTCGGTCAGCAAGCGGTGCTGCCGCCGGAGGTGCTCGGTCGGGCTGACCGAGCCGTCGTCCAGGATCGCCGCGATCTCCTCCAGGGGGAATCCGAGCTCGCGGTAGAACAGGATCTGCTGCAGCCGGTCGAGGTCGGCGTCCACGTACCGGCGGTAGCCGGCCCGGGTGCGGCCCGCGGGGGACAGCAGACCGATCTCGTCGTAGTGGTGCAGGGTACGGACGGTCACCTTGGCGATCTTCGCCACGGCGCCGACCGGGTAGCCCTCGTCCTGGTTCATCCGGAACTCCTCCCTGGTGCTGACCACCACCCTCCGCTCTCACGTGACGTGAGGGTCAAGCCGTTTCGGCGGGAGGCCTGCGCCGGGGGGGCTCAGGTGCCGACCAGCTCCCGCTCGCGCCGCCGGGCCGTCCGACGGCGTCCCGCCCCGCCGCCCTGGGCCGGCGGCCGGGGGCGGCGGGTCTTCTGGGTGGGCCAGAGCAGCACGTACCCGGCGGAGACCACCACGAAGGCGAGCCGGACGAGGCCGCGGGCCGAGTCGGACGGGAGGAGCAGCGTGCCGCCGTACAGGGCGCCCAGCGCGATCCAGCTCCACCACGGGACCAGTCGCTTCTGCCCGACCGCGTCCCAGAGCAGGGTGCCGAGCAGGATCGAGGCCGTGTAGTACGTGTAGACGCTCGGGTCGAGCAGGATCCGGGCGTCCGCGCCGAGCAGCACCACGGCCGGCCAGCGGCCGCGCCAGACGGCCACGCAGCCGAGGCCGATGCCGAGCGCGAACTGGGTCGGGCGGTCCCACCACGGGGTGGCCGGGTCGGTGACCCCGAACCAGCGCAGCGCGGAGGCCGGCTGGTTCGGAATGGTGAACTTGGCGGCCGCCATGGTGTCCAGGTTGCCCAGGTAGAACGGCAGCCAGGCGATCGCGACCAGCAGGCAGAACCACAGCGCGGTGCGCAGCCAGGCGGGCCTGGGCAGGGCCAGCAGCAGCGGGGCGAAGGCGAGTGCCCAGGGTTTGGAGTCCACCGCCAGGGCCAGGAAGAGCGCGACCTGGAAGGGCTTGCCGCGGGCCAGGGCGTGCGCGGCGAGGGTGGTGAAGAACAGCGCGAGGACGTCGTCCAGGTGCGCGAAGCGGACCGACACCTCCACCCACATCGGGATGAACGCCAGCCCGGCGATCAGCAGGCGCTGCTGGAGCCGGCGGTGGTTGATGCCGGTGCCGAGGTAGTACAGGGCGGCGGTGCGGCCGACCAGCACCAGCATCACCAGGCCGAGCCCGGCGCTCACCGCCTCCGCGACCAGCTCCCCGACGTGCGGCGAGAACGGCGCGGTGAGCCGGGCGGCGGCCAGGCTGACCGGGCCGATCTGCAACTCGGGGTGGTGGGCGTAGAGCGAGAGGCCGCCGTCGGGCTGGCTGCTGAACAGCAGCTGCTCGCCCTGGCGCAGGTAGTGCCAGGAGAAGCCTCCGCTGGGCTCCACCAGGAAGAACCAGAGCACCGTCCACGCCGTCAGCAGCACGTGGTGCCTGCGGAGCGGCAGGCCCGCGATCCGACCGGTCGCGGATTCGTAATCGGTGGTGGCCCGTGCCGTGATTTCTCCCTGCACCTGTACCTCTCCGCGCCGTTCCGCCCCCTCCGGCCGGACATCCTATGTGACGGACGGGAACGGCCCGTGCCGCCCGGAGGTTCGTCCAGAGAACGGCCGGGCGGCACGGGGGTGCTTCGGGGAGAGCGACTCGGGTCAGTCCCGGGTCAGCTCTGCTGGCCCGACTTGCGGCGACGCAGCACCACGAGGGTGCCGACACCGGCGACCAGGACGGCGCCACCGGCGGCCGCGAGCGCGGTGGTGTCGTCACCGCCACCGGTGGTGGCGAGGGTCTTGCCCGCGCTGTCGGCGGCGGTCTTGGCCTTGGTGACGACGGCCGGGGTGATCTTCGGCGGGGTGACCTTCGGGATGTCCACCGGGAAGTCGATCGGCTGCTGGGCGTCGGTGCTGCTGCCGGACGGGGCCGGGGTGGCGGTCGCGCCGGAGTCGGTCGGGGAGGCGGACGGCGAGGCGGTGCCGGTGGCCGGGGTGGTCGGCGTGGTCGGGGCCGGGGTGGTCGGGGCCGGGGTGGTCGGCGCCGTGGTGGGGGTCCCCGTCGTGGTGGCCGTGGGCGACGCGGTGGTGGTCGGGGTCGGCTTGCCGGTCTTGGTCGGGGTGGGGGTCGGGCTGGGCTTGCCGCCGCCACCGGCCTTGATCGTGAAGCCGGCGCCCTTGATCCCGTCGCAGCTGAAGTGGCCGTTGTCGGACTCGTCGTCGGCGTTGGCCGAGAAGACCACCGGTACGACTCCGGCCTTGCCCAGCGGGGTGTCCTTGGTGAAGGAGACCCGGACGTCGATGTCGATCTGCTTGCCCGGGGCGAGGTAGAGCAGCGCGTCGTCGGCGGGGCCGCCGTCGTTCACGCCGCCGAGCAGGATCAGCACCGCGCTGTCGTCGCCGTCACCGCCACCGGGCGCGATCGAGCCGGTCCGCCAGGTGCCGCCGCCGGGCAGGCCCGCCGGCAGCTGGTACTCGACCTTGAGGTCCTTCGCCTTGAGCGTGCCGGCCTTGTTCTTGAACTTCAGCAGCGGGAAGGCGACGAAGTCGTTCTTGGCCGAGTTCTGGATCCGGTAGGAGAAGACGCGGGCGTCGCCGCCGGCGACGAAGGTGTCCGGGACGCCACGCACCGAGAGGTCGAGGCTCTGGTGCTTCGCCTGCTCGGCCTGGGCGGCGGACGGGGCGGCGGCGGACGGGGCGCCGGTGGAGCCGACGGCCATGGCGCCCTGGGCGCCGGTCAGCACGAGCGAGGAGGTGAGCGCGGCGACGCCGGCCAGGGCAAGACTGCGACGTATGGACAAAGAGACCTCACGGAAGTGTCCGGGCGAGGCCCGGGGCGCGAGGGGGCGGCCGTAGACGCCGCAGGACCCCCCGCGAAGCTGAAAGTCCGACGGAGAGTACCGAACGATCCGGCCACTCCGGAAGGCAGGTGCCGCGTTGTGACCTACGGACGCGGCCGGCGCGCCCGAATCGCCCAACTCCGTCCGGGGACAGGGCTTTTGCGTCGCGTCAAAGATGACCACAGAGTGACGGGTACACGTCCGGGAGGACGGTATCGCATGGCCCTGGATGGCCGGAATGCGTCCGTCTTCGGCGCGGGCCCGAACCGGCCGGGCGTGGGCCGACCGACTGGGGTCGGGTCGGTCGGCCCAGCTGCGTCGGCTCAGCCCGGTCGGGTCAGCCCGTGAAGAAGGACTTGGCCGCGATCAGCGCCTGCTCGTCGCGCAGGACGTCCCCCGGGCGGGTGCCGTTGCCGATCAGCGCGCCGCCCCAGCGCATCCCCATGTACTCGGCGGTCAGCTTGAGCGTGCCGATCAGCGGCTCGGCGTCGTCCGCCGTACCGGCCAGGACGGTGACGTCCCACAGCGTGTGCCCGCTCATCCCGGCGCGGAAGTCCAGCCCGGGCACCCGGAACCAGGCCGACCAGTAGTCGAGGTAGAGCTTGGCGGTGGTCGGCATCGTGTACCAGTACAGCGGCGCGACGAAGACCAGGTCGGTGGCCGCCAGGGTGGCCTCCAGCAAGGTCCGCTCGGGCCGACCGGCTCCGGGTAGCGGCCGTCACCGGTGTGCCGCAGGTCCTGGAAGGGCGGCAGCGGGTGGTCGGCGAGCCGCAGCCAGTGCTGCTCCGCACCCTCCGGAAGGCTCGACTCGGCGGCCAGCCGGGCGAGTTGTTCGGTGTTGCCGCCGACGCGCGAGCTGGCGTCGACGAACAGGAAACGGCGTGGCGCCTCGGCGCCGGACGGCTGGTCGGTCATCGGTACTCCCCCGGTCGGGTGCTACGGGCAGAGGGGTGAGCACCCGCCGTGCGCCGGGTATTCCGCGCCCGCGCCCCGACCAGGGGTCATGCGCTCCGTTCCGGGTTCCGGCCGGTCAGGACGAGGGCCGCGCCGGCAGTCCGGCCCGGCGGCGGGCGACCTCGGCGACGGCGGCCCAGTCCTTGTCCCCGTCGCCGTGCGCCAGCGCGTCCAGGAAGGCGTCCCGCAGGATGCCGCCGAACGGCAGCGGCACATGGCGCGCGGCCCCGGCGTCCAGGGCCAGACCGACGTCCTTGAGGCCGAGCGGCAGCCGGAACCCGGCCGGCTCGTAGCGTCGTTCGGCCACCATCGAGCCGTAGCCGGAGTAGACCGGCCCGGGGAAGAGCGTGCCGGTGAGCATCTCCACCAGGTCGGTCGGCCGTACGTCGTGGGACTCGGCCAGGCTGCACGCCTCGGCCATCGACTCGATCGCGCAGGCCAGCAGGAAGTTGGTGCTGATCTTGGCGGTGTTGGCCTGCCGGGGGCGGTCGCCGAAGTGCCAGGTGCGCTCGCCCATCGCGGCGAACAGCGGCTCGGCCCGGTCCAGCAGTTCGGGCGCGCCCGCGACCAGGATGTTGAGCTTCCCCGCCGCCGCGACCGGGGGCCGGCCGAGGACGGGCGCGGCGACGTAGCCGATGCCGTGCTCGACGTGCAGCTCCTCGGCGCGCTCGGCCAGCGCGAGCGAGACGGTGGCCATGTTGACGTGCAGGGTCGCCGTGGCGCCGGCCAGCAGCTCGGGGTCGAGCAGCAGCCGCTCGACCGCCTGGTCGTTGGCCAGCATGGAGACCACCGTGTCGGCGGCGAACACCTCGGCGAGCGAACCGGCCGCCTCGGCGCCCTGGGCCACCAGAGCGGCCACCGGCTCGGGCGAGCGGTTCCAGACCCGTACGGTGTGGCCGGCCCGCAGCAGGCTGCCGGCCATGCCCTGCCCCATCGCGCCCAGCCCCACGAAACCGACCGTCGACCCGCTCATCCGCGCACTCCCGTCGCCGCAGCCATCCGTACGTACGTTGGTTCGTCCGGGGCCGACTGTACGTCAGGGAATGGCCGGGGCCGGGAGCGCGTCACGGCGGCCCGGCGCTGCGAACGGTCCGGCGGCTCTGGCGGGTCGGACACGCCTTGTGCGACTCATGCGCCTCAGCGGCCCATGCGCTCAGCGACTCATGCGCTCAGCGACTCATGCGACGCGGGCCGGGCGGCGGATCCGGGTGGTGGCGGCCCCGCGCTCCAGCTCGGTGACCACACGGTGACGGAGCAGCTCGTACTGGGCCTGGAGCCGGCCGGGACGGGCCGGGCGGGCCACCGGGCGGCCGGGGCCGACCAGCTCCCCCGGGCCGAACTGCTCGCGGGTGAGGTCGATCTCGAAGCCGGTGGCGAAGCGGTTCCACCAGTGGAGGTCCGTCCGGACCCCGTCGACGTGGACCTCGCCCATCATCAGCTCGCCACCGAGCAGGTCGTGCACCACCATGGCCGTCACACCGCACTGGCCGCGGGCGGGATTGTCGGGACGCCAGTGGGCCAGGTCCTCGGGCGCACAGGTGTCCAGACCCCAGGAGGAGCGGATCGCACGTTCGATGTCGTTGAGGGTCCACGCCGTCATACCGGGAAGCCTGCCACGCGGCACTGACAACGACACCGGCTTTTCCAAGGGTCATCGCCTGTTCTGCGGCGCCCCTCCCCTTGTTCACCCGAACGAGGACACCGGGGGCCCGTCGGAGGGGAGTACCGGGGGTGGTGGGGGCGGGAGTTCGCCCGGCGGCGGCTCTCCGGAACTGCGCCCGGTGGCGCGTCCGGAGGCACGTCCGGAGGCACGTACGCAGGCGGCTCCGGCGGCACGTACGCAGGCGGCTCCGGCCGGTCGGCCGCGGGGGCGGGCCGACCGGCCGGGGTGCGTCACTTCGCCAGTGCGGCGACGCCGGCCTGCGCGAACTGCTCGTCCAGGTCGCCGCTGGGCGCGCCCGCGACGCCGATCGCCGCGACCGGAGCGCCCTTGGACTGCACCGGGGCGCCGCCGGCCAGGAACAGCGTGCCCGGGATGTCCTTCAGGTTCGGGGCCTGGGCCAGCCGCTTGGCCAGCTCCGAGGTCGGGGCGTTCCAGGAGACCGCCGTGAAGGCCTTGCGCTCGGCCGACTCCGGGGCCTGCGGGCCGGCGCCGTCGCCCTTGAGCAGGACACGGGTGACGCCGTCCCGGTCGACCACGGCGACCGAGACGTGCTGGCCGGCCTTGGTCGCCGCGTCCAGGGCAGCCTGGGCGGCGCGGGTGGCGGCGTCGATGTTCAGGCCGGTGCTCTGGGCGAGGTTCCTGTTCTGCGTGTCGGCCTTCACCGCGGCCGGCGCGGCCGACGCGGCCGGGATCTCGGTGGTCTCGGCGCTGGCCGAGACGGCGCCCACGCCGGCGGCGGCGAGCGCGGCGACGGCGACGGTGCCGGTCAGCACCCGGGTGCGCACGGAGGTCTTCTTCATGGTCCAGCTCCTCAACTCAACGGGTTCGCGGGGATCGCGGGGATCTGTTCGCGGGATCTGCGGGTTCTGCGGGGCCCGCAGCGGGTCCGGGGGCCCCGGGCGGCGGGTCCCGGATGTCGGGGGCCGGGGCGGCGGGGGGACCGCCCGGCTCTGCTTCGATCCTCCGGCCGGACCGGGGCGCGCGGCATCGACGGTCCGGCGCGACCGTCCGGGCAGGATGGGGGACGGCGCCGTCAACCGATCGGCTGATGCGGGACCAGGCCGGACGGGTCACCATCGAGGGATCGGCGCAGGTCAGTGAGCCGGTCGCGGCCCACCTCCGCCGCGCCCGACCGAGCACCGTGCAGAGCCCGTAGCGCCAGGAGCCACCCGTGCAGCAGCCCCGCCCGCCCGCCTTCCCGCCCCGCGGCGGGCCCGACGCCGGGGACCCGGACACCGGCCGGCTGGCGCTGCTGCTGGACTCCGCCTTCCTGCTGCTGCTCGCGGCGGCGCTCAGCCGCTACCTCACCCACCACGCCGGCAGCCCCTGGATCCCCTGGGTGATCGGACTGAGCGCCGCGCTGGCCGTCGCCCAGCCGGCCGCCTCCTGGCTCGACCACCGCCGCCCGGCCGCGCCGGGCCGTCCGCGCCGGTGGCCGTCGGCGCTGGTGGTCGCGCTCTGGGTGGTGCTGGTGCTGCTGGCGCCGAGCTTCGCCTGGTGCGCCGTCCCGCTGATCTACACCGCGCTGCGGGCGCTGCCCGCACGGGCGGCGATCCCGCTGGTGGCGGCCCTGACGCTGCTGGTGGTGATCGCCGAGATCCGGCTGCCCGGCACCGCGGACGCCACCCTCGTCCTGCTGCCGCCCACCGTGGCCGCGCTGGCCACCGGGGTGTTCCTGTTCATGGCCCGGCAGGCCGCCCGGCAGCGGGCGCTGATCTCCGACCTGGTCCGCACCCGGCGCGAACTCGCCGCCACCGAACGGCGGGAGGGCACCCTCGCCGAGCGCGAGCGGCTGGCGATGGAGATCCACGACACCCTGGCGCAGGGGCTGTCCAGCCAGCAGATGCTGCTGCAGGCCGCCGACCGCACCTGGGACGCCGACCCGGCGACCGCCCGTACCCACGTCCGCACCGCCGCCGAGGTCGCCGCCCGCAACCTCGCCGAGGCCCGCCGCTTCGTCCACGACCTCGCCCCGGCCGAACTCGCCGACGGTGGCACCCTCGACCGGGCGCTGCGGGCGCTCGCCGAGCGGGAGTCCGCGGAGAGCGGGCTGCCGGTCCGCTTCCACCTGGACGGCACGCCCGTCCCGCTGCCCGCGGCCGCGCAGTCCGCGCTGCTGCGGATCGCCCAGGGCGCGCTGGCCAACGTCCGGGAGCACGCCGGGGCCTCGGCGGCCGCGATCACGCTGTCCTTCCTGGGCGACCAGGCCGTGCTGGACATCGCCGACGACGGCCAGGGCTTCGACCCCGCCGCGGACGACCGGCGCACCGCCGGCGGCGCACGCGGGTACGGGCTGCCGGCCATGCGTGCCCGGCTGCGGCAGCTGGGTGGCACGCTGACCGTGGAGAGCACCCCCGGCGAAGGCACCGTCGTCTCCGCCGCGATCCCCCTGGAGCACCGATGAACGCGATCCCCGTCCGGTTGCTGGTCTGCGACGACCACGCGGTGGTCCGGGCGGGCCTGTTGGCGCTGCTCGCCAGCGCGGGCGACGTCGAGGTGGTCGGCGAGGCGAGCACCGGGGAGGAGGCGGTCGCGCTGGCCGCCGAGCTGGCGCCGCAGGTCGTGCTGATGGACCTCCAACTCGGCGACGGCATCGACGGGGTGGAGGCCACCCGGCGGATCACCGCCGCCCCGGGCGGACCGCACGTCCTGGTGCTCACCACTTACGACACCGACGCCGACATCACCCGGGCCATCGCCGCGGGCGCCACCGGCTACCTACTGAAGGCCGAACGGCCGGAGGAACTGTTCGCCGCCGTCCACGCCGCCGCGCAGGGCCGGACGGTGCTCTCGCCGCCGGTCGCCTCCCGGGTGATGGCGCAGATGCGGGCGCCCGCGCCGCAGCTCACCGAGCGGGAGCAGGACATCCTCGAACAGCTGGCGCAGGGGCTGGGCAACCGGGAGATCGCCCGGGCGCTGTTCATCAGCGAGGCGACGGTGAAGACCCACCTGGGGCGGATCTACGACAAGTTGGGCGTGGACACCCGGGCCGGCGCGGTGGCCGTGGCCAAGGAGCGCCGGCTGCTGCGCTGAGCGCGCCTTCCGGAATTGACGGATCCGTCACTGCGCTGGGCACTCGCGCGGTGTCACTCCGTGCTGCCATCATGCATGGAATGTCGGATTCCAGGTCGGGCGTTCCTCGCGCCCGGGGTGGACGGCACGACCGCACGCCACCCTGACGAGCCCACAACTGCCTGGTGGGACGCCCATCACACCGACCCGACCACATCGCCATGATTGTGGATTTTTCGTGGATCTCACTATTGACAAACCAACCACGCGGTTTGTTAGCGTGAGACCACGACGTCCCCGGGGGTGGGGGCTCGCCGGGGTCTGTGCGGAACGCTCTCGCCGGAGGGTGATGCCAGGGGGGAACGGCGGGACTGCCGGGGGGTGTCGGGGGGAGCGGCAGCGCCGAAGCCGCGCGACGAGGCGGCGTGGAGCGAGTCCGGGGGGACTCGCTCCACGCCTCCCCCGTGACCCGCCCCCGCCCGGTCAGACCAGCGCGCTCCAGTACGCGCAGTACACATGGGGCAGCGGCGCCGGGTCGGGCTCACCGGCCCCCGGCAGCGTGGGGATCCGCTCCGAACAGGCCACCCCGAGCAGACTCGCGGTCAGCCGGATGTCGCCGAACTCGCCGAAGCAGAGCACCAGTCGGGAACCGTCCGGGGTGGTGGCGGCCACTCCGGGGCGGTCCTGCCCGGCGTTCAGCGAGGTGATCGTCCACCCGCGCCGCCGCCACTGTCGCTCCACCACCGCCGCCAACTCCCGCCGCCGGCCCGGCGATACGACGGTGAGCAGATCCCGTCCGCGGGTGACGTACCAGAGCACCTCGGGCCCCCGTCGCCCCGGAGCCGACAGCCGCACCCCGGCCCGCGGCACCGTCTCCTGCCAGACCGGCGCCGGCCGGACGGCGTCCATGGTGTCCCGGAGCAGGGTCTCGCAGTGCTCCGCCGCGTCGAGTTGACCGATCGTCACATCCGGGGCCAGCACCGGCCACCAGTCCGGCGCGGCCGACGCGCCGCCGCGGAAGCCGTCCGGGCATCCGAGGTTCAGTTCGGCACCACCTGACTGCACAGGGCCCTCCGTACTCCTCCCGGCGTTCAACCCGGGCAGGCATTCCGTCACTGGTTGGACGGTGGCCGGGCACGGACAGTTCCGCAACCGGCCCACTCCGAATTGCACTGCACGGTGCAGTTGAATCACTAATCTGCACCGTGTAGTTTACTTCTCATGCCGCCAGGGCCCGCCAAGGACCACCGAGGCCCCGGCAGGACCAGACCAGGAGGAACCACGCCATGCCCACCATCACCGTCGGCACCGCCCGCATCCCCTACCGCATCGTCGGCGACGCCCCCGACACCCTCGTCCTGGTCCACGGCACCGGCCCCGGCTCCGGCATGTGGGACGGCCTGCTCGACTCCTTCACCGACCGCTACACCGTGCTGCTGCCCGACCTCTCCGGCAGCGAAGCCGCCGAGGACGACGGCGGCCCGCTCACCCTGGAGTCCCTCGCCGAGCAGGTCAACGCCGTGATCGACGACGCCGACCGCGGCCCCGTCGACCTCCTCGGCTTCTCACTCGGCGCCGTCATCGCCACCGCGGCCGCTGCCCAGCGCCCCGACCAGGTCCGCCGCCTGGTCGCCGCGGCCGGCTGGATCAGCGCCGAACAGGACGAGTACCTGCGGCTCTCGATGGCCACCTGGCTCTCCCTCGCCGACCACCCCACCGCCTTCGGCGGCTACGCCACCCTCACCGCCTTCAGCCGCGGCTTCCTCGACGGCATCGGCCGCGAGGCCGTCGAGGCCAACACCGCCTACATGCGGCCGACCCCGGGCACCCTGCGCCACATCGCCCTCGACCTCGCCCTGGACCTCACCCCGCACCTCCCCCACGTCCAGGCCCCCACCCTGGTGATCGGCTGCACCCAGGACGCCACCATCCCGGTCGAGAACGCCCGCCGCCTCCACGCCGCACTCCCCACCAGCACCTACACCGAGCTCGACACCGGCCACATCGCCCTCGTCGAACAGCCCGCCGCCTTCACCAAGACCGTCCGCGACTTCCTCGCCACCACCTGACCCGGCCCCACCCCCGGCCGCAGCCCAAAACAAAGAAGCCGCAGGTCGGATGACCTGCGGCTTTCTGCATGGAGCGGGCGACGAGAATCGAACTCGCGCTCTAAGCTTGGGAAGCTCATGTTCTACCATTAAACTACGCCCGCCTGATGAGCCGTCAGAGACCGCTCGATCCAGTGTCACTGTACCCCATCCGTGACTGTGGTTGCACGGCCGGTCCGGGGCCGTGGCGGAGCCGGGTGGGGGGTGGGCGGGGGCGTACTGTTTGGGCCGCGTGTGAGTGCTCCGGTGGGCGTGGGGTCGGGGCGGCGAGCCATGGTGTGGAATGTCCGGAACATCCCCTAATGTGACGCTGTCCCGGGGCCTGGCCGCCGGGGCGCGATGAGTACGGGTGAGTACTGGTTAGGGATGGGAAGGGGATCGATGGAGCAGCGCGCCGTCGTTCGTTGTGCCGAGGGGCACCTGTTCAGCACCACCACGTTCCCGATGCAGAACCTCGGCCCCGGGCGACTCGGGCCCGGACGGTTGATCCGCTGTCCGCAGTGCGGACGGCTCCGGAGCTCGGTGCTGGCCGACGTGCGGGAGCTGTCGACGGCCCAACTGGCGCAGGCGATGCGGCTGGAGGCCGCCGAGTTCCTGGCCTGACGGCCGGCGGGAGGACACCCGGGGCCCCGGACGGATTCGTCCGGGGCCCCGTCGTGCACGTAACCTCGAAGCGTGCTGCTCTCTGACAAGGACATCCGGACCGAAATCGACCTGGGCCGGGTCGTCGTCGACCCGTTCGACCCGGCGATGATCCAGCCGTCGAGCATCGACGTGCGCCTCGACCGCTTCTTCCGCGTGTTCGAGAACCACAAGTACCCGCACATCGACCCCTCCGAGGAGCAGCCGGACCTGACCCGGCTGGTCGAGCCGGACGGCGACGAGGCGTTCATCCTGCACCCGGGCGAGTTCGTGCTGGCCTCGACGTACGAGGTCATCACGCTGCCCGACGACGTGGCCTCCCGACTGGAGGGCAAGTCGAGCCTGGGCCGGCTGGGCCTGCTCACCCACTCCACCGCGGGCTTCATCGACCCCGGCTTCAGCGGCCACGTGACGCTGGAGCTGTCGAACGTCGCGACGCTGCCGATCAAGCTCTTCCCGGGGATGAAGATCGGGCAGCTGTGCCTGTTCCGGCTCTCCTCGCCGTCGGAGCACCCGTACGGTTCCGAGCGCTACGGCTCGCGCTACCAGGGCCAGCGCGGTCCGACGCCGTCCCGCTCGTACCTGAACTTCCACCGCAGCGAGGTCTGACCGCACCACGACGGAGTGCAAGCACGGCGGGCGGCCGTCCCCTCGAAGGGGGATGGCCGCCCGCGGCGTTTCCACGGCCCGCCCGTCGGGCCGCTTGGGGCATCAGGCCCGCCTGGGGTGTCAGGCCCGCTTGGGGCTGGTGACCGCGACCAGCTCGGCGCCGTCCTCGGACAGCCGCAGTTCGGTGCGCAGCTCGGCGAGCTCGCCGAGGTGGTGCAGGTGGGTGCCGCCGCAGAAGATCCGCGCGCCGCCCTCGGGCAGCTCGCAGTGCCACTGGCGGCGGGCTGTCAGCTCGGGGCCGGGGACCTCGATCCGGACCGGAGCGTCGGCCGCGACCCAGGCGGCGAGCCGGGCGTTGACGGCCTCGGTGAGGGCGGGCAGGGCGTCGGCGAGGGCGGGGAACTCCTCGGTGGCGTCGACGGTGAAGCCCTTCTTCTTCAGCGACTTGCCGAGCCGGTAGGTGTCCGTGCTGGCCTCGGTGTCCATCACCGAACTCGCCATGGCGAGGCTGTCGAAGTCGGGGTTGCCGAAGGCGTCCGAGCGGCCCGGGTCCTTGCGCCAGCGCGGGGCGAGCGCGGCGTTGAGGGCGAGGGCGAGCAGGTGGCACCCGCTGTGCGAGGCGCTCAGGGCGGCCCGGCGCCCGGCGTCGACGGTGAGCACGGCAGTGCGGCCGGTGAGGTCCCCGGGGTCGGCGGCGAGGACGTGCAGCACCAGCCAGGACCACTCCTCGTCCCCGCGCTTGACCGGGATCTCGGCGCCGACCAGCGGCGCGCCGCCGTCCGGGCCGACCGCGCCGGTGAGGCAGTCCACCACGGCCAGTTCGGTGCCGTCGACGGTGAGGGTGCCGTGGTCGGCCGGCTGGTCGGGCCAGGTGTGGTCGAGCGGGTGGAACGGGGTGGCCGCGGTCACCACCGCGTACCGACCGTCCGCCAGCGGGTGCACCGCCAGCACCGGCGACTCTCCGGTCACCGCCCCGGCCGGGAAGCTGACGTGGGTGGTGGGGAGGGTCATGGCTGGCTCCGGTACTGGTGGAGGAACAAGAACGAACGGGAACGGGCGGGGACAAACGGGAACGAGCGGGAACAGGCGGAAGCGGACGGGAAGGCGACAGTGGGCGGCCCCGGGCCTTCCGGCCGGATCCGCCCACCATTCTGCCTGCCGGCCCCCGGCCCGGTCCCGGGAGCCCGATCAGCCCAGCGTCGGCAGCTTGATCAGCACCAGCAGCGCGAGCAGCTGCACCGCCGAGGCGGCCGCCGCCTTGCCCCAGGGCAGATCGTGCACCCGCCGGACCATGCTGGTCAGCAGGTACGCGCAGAGCCCCCAGGTGGCCCAGCCGGCCACCTGGACGACCATGCTGCCGGAGGGCAGCACCAGGTCGAGCAGCAGCCGGGGCGCGTCGGTCAGCCAGCCGATCAACGCGGCCAGGCCGACCGTGGACTTCCACGGGCCGTCGCCGCCGAGCTGGCGGGCCAGCGCGTAGGTGACCGCGCCGAAGACCGTGCCGGCCAGCGTGAAGCCGATGGCGGCGGCGAGCAGGCCGGTCAGGGCCACTGAGAAGGTCGAGTTGACGATGTCGTCGTGGGTCAGCCCGAGGCCGAGCACCGCGAGCACGCCGTACGTCAGCGAGACGGTGAGGGCGGGCAGCCAGACCTGGTGGTCCCGGGTGCGGTCGAAGATCGCGGTCGGGGTGCGGAAGATGCCGACGAACAGCTCGCGCCACTGCGGCCGGGGCCCGCTGACGTGCGGGGCCGACTGGCCGCCGGCGCGGTAGACGGTGACGTTGTCCTGGCCGTACGGGGGCTGGTCCGGGCCGCCGCCGTACAGGGGCTCCTGGCCGTACGGCGGCTGCTGCCCGTAGCCGCCGTCGTCGTACGGGCCCGGGCCGGGGGGCCGGCCGTACTGGCCGTAGTGGCCGTGGTCCTGGCCGTGCTGCGGCGGCTGCCCGTACGGGTCGCCGACCGGGAAGGCCCGGGTGTCGCCGGGCCGGTCGGCCGGGTACGGGTCGTACCCGTCGCCGACGGTGCCCCCGGGACCCCCGGGACCACCAGGCCTGCCAGGACCCCCGGGCCCGCCGGCCGCCACCGTCGGGTGCGCGGCCGTGAAGTACTCGGGCCCGTCCACGGGCCCGTCCGTCCGCCCGTACCCCCCGGGCGCCGCCGCCGGCGGCGGCGGAGGGGCCGGCCATCCGCCGTGCGGACGGTCGGCGCCCTGACCGCTGTCGTATCGATTACCAGCCACGCTCCGAAGGTACCCGTCCGGCCCAGTGCGCGTCGGCCCCGGACGAAGCCGGGGCCGGTTTGCAGCGAGCCTGAGACGAACGGGTCCGAAAGTCGTCCGCGCGGCCGTGCGGGGGCGAGGGGCGGCTACCGCTGGGCGCTGACCGAC
>NZ_MECK01000085.1 GCF_014596465.1 Streptomyces sp. CBMA123
CTCCTCGGCCGAGGCGGCCCGGCCCGCGGCGGCGGCCGGGGACGACGGGCTCGGTCTGCGCGGCTGGTCGGCCGTGGCGGCCGTGGCGGCCGGGGTGGTGGTCGCGGCGGGTGCCGTGGTGGTCGTGCGGCGCCGGCCGGCGGACCGTCTCTGGAAGTGATCCGCGGCGGCCCGGCCTCACTTCGGGGGCCGGGCCTCGGATTCGTCGGCGGCGGCGATCAGGGCCCGGCCGTGCGCCCTGGCGCGTTCCCGGGCCTCCGCCGGGTCGGCGGTCGCCGTCCAGGCCACGCAGTACATCAGCAGCCGGCTGACGAAGTTGATCCACAGCAGCAGCGCCACCGGGGTGGCGAAGGCGCCGTACAGGCTCCGCCCGGCGACCGAGCCGAGGTAGGAGGCGAGCAGCAGCTTCAGCAGTTCGAAGCCGACCGCGCCGATCAGCGCGCCGGTGAGGAGGTCCCGGCGGTGCTGGCCGGTGATCCCGGGGAAGGGCGCCAGCAGGTAGGCGAAGAGCAGCATGTCGCACGCTATGGCGATCAGCACCCCGACCCCGGTCAGCAGGTAGCCGCTGTCGAGGCCGCTCGCGTGGGCGATCCGCCCGGCGAGCGTGGTGCCGGCGGCGGAGGCGGCCAGCGAGAACAGTGACACCAGGCCGAGGCCGCCCAGCACCACGACGTCCCGGGCCTTGCGCAGCACCGGGTTGCCCTCCTCCTCGGGCAGTTGCCAGAGGTCCCGGATCGAGGTGCGCATGGTGTCCACCCAACCGAGGCCGGAGACCAGCAGCAGGGCGCCGCTGACCAGCCCGAGGGTGCCCGCGTTGGCCACCAGGGACGGCAGGTTGAGCGCGTCCGACAGGCCCGGCAGCTGGTCGGAGATGCGGTGCTGGAGGTCGTCCACCTGACTGCCGTTCAGCGTCGCGACGGCGATCGCCAGGCCGACGGTGAGCAGCGGGAACAGGGCGAGGAAGCCGAAGAAGGTGACGGCTCCGGCCAGCCGGTTGCCACGGGCGGCGGAGAAGTACTCGTACACCCGGTACGGGCGGCTGCGCAGCACCCGGGCCACGAGCGGGCCGAGGACCGGAAGGCGGGTCAGGAAGTCCACCTGACCGGTTATACCGGTCCGTCCCCCGAATGGCCGTCAGGCGCGGGCCGGATCCCCCGGGGCGGTTCCGGCCGACGGACCCGGCCGACGGACCCGGCCGGGGCCCGCCGGCTCAGCGGTTGACGAGCCGGCGGGCCTTCGCCAGGGCGCGGACGGCCTGGTACGCGGTGTAGCGGCCCTGCCCGAGCAGTTCGGTGCGCACGCCGTCCACGCCGGCCGGCGGGCGGTAGCCGGCCGGGCGCAGCCGGGCGCAGTGCTCGGCGGCGCGGCGGAAGTACTCGCGGCGGTCGCCGGGCGGGACCCGGCCGGGCTTGGCGACCACGGTGTTGAGGTGGTGGAGCATCTTGCCGTAGACGACGGGGCGCCAGCGGTCCAGGTCGGGGCGGCGGTCGAGGAAGGCGAAGACCAGGTCGTACTGGGCGAACACGTCGAAGTGCTTGCGGCTGGCGGTGGCCAGGATGTTGCCGCCCTCCTGGCGCTGGCGGTAGTGCACGCCGACCCGGTCCAGCAGGGTCATGCTGGCGGCGGCGAGCAGCGCCGGGTAGGTCCAGGGGGTGTCCTCGTAGTAGCCCGCCGGGAACTCCAGCCGCTGCTCGGTGATGAACCCGCGGCGGTAGGCCTTGTTCCAGACGACCTGGAGCAGGTCGAGCAGGTCGGGGCGGGTGTCGAGGTCGAAGACGTCCGGGGAGGCGGCGCCGAAGACGTGTCCGGCGGCGGCCCGGGTGATCCGGCCGTCGGCGTAGGTGCGGGCGTAGTCGTAGACCAGGACGTCCGGGTCGCCGGTGGCGGCGAGGCGGTCGTCGACGGCCCGGAGCAGGCCGGGAGTGAGAGTGTCGTCACTGTCGAGGAAGACCACGTAGTCGCCGGTGGCGACCTCCAGGCCGGCGTTGCGGGCCCGGCCGAGGCCGACGTTCCGCGGCAGGTGGAGCACCCGGACCCGGGGGTCGGCGGCGGCCGCCTCGTCCAGCATGGCGCCGCAGCCGTCCGGCGAGCGGTCGTCCACCGCGATCAGTTCGAGGTCCGGTCCGTCCTGTCCGAGGACCGATGCGAGGCACTCGGCGAGGTAGTCCTGGACCTGGTACACGGGGACGATGACACTGAAGCGGGGCACGGGGCCCAGCGTAGTGGGCCCGGGGAGGACCGGGCCCCGGAGGTAGGATCGGGGCGCACGTACGCACCGATCCCTTGTGCGGCAAGGCCCCCACGGGGCTGCCACGCTCCTCCCGAGAAAGGCCTGCGTAGCCGATGGCTCCCCGCCTCTCCATCGTCGTTCCGATCTACAACGTCGAGCGTTATCTCGTCGAATGCCTCGACTCGATCGCCGCCCAGACCTTCACGGACTTCGAGTGCGTCATGGTCGACGACGGTTCCAAGGACGGCAGCGCGGCGCTCGCCGAGGCCTACGCGGCCCAGGACTCCCGGTTCCGGCTGGTCCGGCAGGTGAACAAGGGCCTGGGCGCGGCCCGCAACACCGGCATCCGGCACATCGACCCGGACTCCGAGTTCCTGTGCTTCGTCGACAGTGACGACTCGATGCCGCCGAGCGCGTACGAGCTGATGATCAACACGCTGGAGGAGACCGGCTCGGACTTCTGCACCGGCAACGTGCTGCGGTTCCGCGCGGTGGGCTACTACCAGTCCGGCGGGCACGTGAAGCCGTTCAAGGAGACCCGGCTCAAGACCCACATCACCGAGCTCCCGGCGCTGGTCACCGACCGCACCGCGTGGAACAAGGTGTACCGCCGGTCCTTCTTCGACGCCGCCGACCTGCTCTACCCCGAGGGCATCCTGTATGAGGACGCGCCGGTCAGCGTGCCGCACCACTACCTCGCCAAGAGCGTGGACGTGCTCTCCGAGCCGATCTACCACTGGCGCGAGCGCGAGGTCGGCGAGATGTCGATCACCCAGATGCGCACCAACCCCAAGGGCCTGGTCGACCGGGTCGCCTCGGTCGAGCTGGTCCGCGGCTGGCTGAAGAAGCAGACCGAGCCGCGCTTCGCCGAGTACCTGCGCTCCTACGACGAGAACACCCTCGTCGAGGAGATCCCGATGTTCTTCTGGTCCGTCGTGGACGGCGACAAGGAGTACCGGGACGCCTACGTCCAGCACGTCAGCCGGCTGCTCCGGTCGATCGGCCAGGAGCAGGTCCGCAAGCTGCGCGCGCCGCTGCGGCTGAAGTACCACCTGACCCTGCAGAACCGGATGGACGAGCTGGTCGAGCAGATCAAGTACGAGGGCGACAGCGGCGGCGGCGTGCAGGCCCGCGGCCTGCTGCGGCCGTACGCGGACTACCCGTTCCTGCGCGGCGGGCGCAAGAGCGTGCCGGCCGGCGTGCTCAAGCTGGACAACTCGCTGGTCATGCGCAGCCGGCTGTACGAGAGCGCCTGGGTCGGCGGCAAGCTGGAGCTGACCGGGCACGCCTACCCGGAGCAGCTGGGCGCGGCCAACAAGCACGACATGGTCCGCACCCTGGTGCTGCGCGAGGCCAAGGGCCGCCGGGTGATCGCGGTGCCGATGAAGACCCAGTACAGCCCCGAGGCCACCGCGAGCTGCAACCACGATCTGTACAGCTGCGACTGGTCCGGCTTCACCGTCGCCCTGGACCCGAAGAAGCTGAAGCACCGCGGCCAGTGGAAGGACGGCCACTGGCGCGTGCTGGTGGCCGGTGCGGGCAAGGGCGGCATCTACAAGGGCCGGATCTCGGCGGGCTGGAGCGACACCGCCGAGTCGATCCCGCCGCACTGGGTCGAGCCCGACGTGCGGATCGTGCCGTGGGTCCGGGACAACTTCGTCTACCTCCAGGTGGAGACCGTCAAGGCCCGGGTGACCGGTCTGGCCGCGCACGACGGCCGGATCGAGGTCTCCGGTGCGGCCCGCTCCGGGGCGAGCTTCGCCGGGGCCCGGCTGCGGCTCACCCACGTCGAGTCGGACCGCGAGCTGACCTTCCCGGTGGAGCTGGGTTCGCCGGTCGGCACCCTGCAGCCGTTCGCCTCCGGCGTCGAGGTGGCCGAACTGACCGCCGTCCGCGAGGCCTGGGCCGAGCTGGACCCGGTGGCCGCCGAGCGCGTGCGCGACCGCTGGGACAGCGCGCTGCTGCTGGCCGACGGCGGCGTCCTGCCGCTGGTCTGGGACGACCGCAACGCCCCCGAGCAGCTGCACCTGCCGCTGGACCCGCAGGCGCCGGTCGAGCAGCGCCGGGCGATCTACACCAAGCCCTCCCCGAGCGGGCACCTGCAGTTCTCCGACCAGCTGCTGCAGCCGGTGGTGGACGAGGTGTCCCCGCGCGGCGCCGACGGCTTCCTGCTGAGCGGCTCGTTCCCGCTGCCCGGCGCGCACCGCTGGGAGCTGGTGGTCCGGCACCACTGGCGCGAGGAGGAGCACGTCTACCCGGTGGAGATCTCGGACGGCCGGTTCCGCACCGCGCTGCCCGCCGTGCCGACCGCCTCCTTCGCCGGGCAGGTCCCGCTCGCCCAGGGCACCTGGCGGGTCTTCTTCCGTCCGGTCGGCGTGTCGGCCGGCGACCTGCCGAACGGCTACGCGCAGATCGCCCCGGACTGCTTCACCTCGCTGCCGGTGGAGGTGGAGTCCCGCGGCAAGCGGATCGCGCTGGAGCGCCGCATGCACGACTGCCTGTCGCTGGAGTCGCACGCGGCCCTGCTGCCCGAGGAGCGGTCCGGCTTCCGCCAGCGCCAGATCCGCAGCATCGACTACCCGGCCGCCCGCCGGCTGCCGGTGCGCGACACCGTGCTGTACAACGCCGGGAACAACGGCGTCTACGCCGACTCCCCGAAGGCGATCCACGAGGAGCTGGTCCGCCGCGGCCTGCCGCTGGAGCACCTGTGGGGCAACGAGGACCTGCAGGCCGACCTGCCGCGCACCGCGCGGGCGCTCCGCCAGTGGAGCCCGGAGTGGTTCGAGGCGCTGGCGACCGCCAAGTACATCGTCACCAGCACCCACCTGCCCGACTTCTTCGTCCGCCGCCCCGGCCAGGTGGTCGTGCAGACCTGGCAGGGCAGCCCGCTGAAGCAGGTCGGCTTCGACTTCGAGAAGGTCTGGTTCACCGACTCCCGGTACCTCAAGAGCCTGGCCCGCGAAGTCCCGAACTGGAGCCTGCTGGTGGCCGGCAACAGCTGGTCGGCCCCGGTGCTGCGGCGCGCCTTCGACTACCAGGGCGAGATCCTGGAGAGCGGTTCGCCCCGGAACGACCTGCTCTTCGCGGCCGACCGGGAGAAGACCGCCGAACAGGTCCGCGAGCGGCTCGGCCTGCCCGAGGGCAAGAAGGTCGTGCTGTACGCGCCGACCTGGCGCGAGGACCGGCGCCGGCCGAACGGCGGCTACCAGATCGACCTGCGGATCGACCTGGAGGCGGCCAAGGCCGCGCTCGGCGACGACCAGGTGCTGCTGGTGCGCCGGCACAGCCTGATGTGCGGCCAGATCCCCGGCGCCGGCAACGGCTACGTCTGGGACGTCGGCACCTACCCCGACATGGCGGAGCTGCTGCTGATCGCCGACGTGCTGGTCACCGACTACTCGTCGAGCCTCTTCGACTTCGCCGACACCGGCAAGCCGATGCTCTTCTTCACCCACGACCTGGAGCACTACCGCGACAACCTCCGCGGCTTCAGCCTGAACTTCGAGGCCGAGGCCCCGGGCCCGCTGCTGGCCACCTCCGCGGAACTGGTCGACGCGCTCGGCCGGGTGGACGAGGTCGCCGCCGAGTACGCGGACAAGGCGGCCGCGTTCCGCGAGGCGTACTGCGACCTGGACGACGGGAAGGCCTCCGCCCGGGTGGTCGACGCGATGCTCCGCAAGGAGTAGTCACCGGCACGCCGTCGAGGCGCCCGGCGCGATCCGCGCCGGGCGCCTCCGTGCTCTCTGGGAATTTCCCGGGAACTGCCCGCGCTTTACGTCCAGTTTGCCTTCGAACTGGTGTTTAGTCGGCGAATTTCAAAGGAAATTCTGCGAACCGCGGAGTTGACCCGAGATGCCTTCCAGGTATGGGATAACAATTCGGCACCGGTCCGGTCGGCACCGGCACGGCGGCCGTCCCGGCCGCCACCGAAGCCGGGATCCCGTCCCCCGAAGGGTCCCGCACCATGCCTGCGCTCACCCGGTTAGTCCAGCCGCACGCCGCCCCGCGGGTGCGCGCGGGCCGGCCCGCCGTCGACGACGACGTGGAGTTCGGGCTGCTGCGGGCCCGCTGGCACGGCCGCGGACTGGAGCTCACCGGCTTCGCCCGCCCGCTGAACCTGGACACCGGCCGCCCCGGCTCGGCCTGGACCTGGCTGACCCTGCGGCACGAGAACGGGACGGTACCGCCGCTGCACCTGCGCTCCCGGCCCCGCCGGCTGCCCGAGGTCACCGACGACAGCGCCCAGCCCGACCACAACCACGACTGGTCCGGCTTCACCGCCCTGGTGGAACCCTCCCGGCTGCGCCAGGACGACCGCTGGCAGCTCGGCGACTGGCAGATCGAGACCACCCTCTTCACCCGCCCCCGCCCCACCCGGCTGCGCCGCCAGTACGGCGCCCTCGCCCCCCACTGGTGCGGCTCCGGCGAATACCCGCCCGCCCGCTGGGTGGACCGCGACGTACGCCTCCAGCCCCGCTTCGAGGACGGCCGGCTGCAGTTGCGGCTGGAACGCCCCGGCGTCCGGCTCGACCACGCCGGGCCCACCGCCGACGGCCTCCGGCTGGCCGGCACCGCCGACCACTGCCCCGGCGGCACCTTACTGCGGCTGCGGCACCGGCAGAGCGACGCGGTGGTCCACCAGCCGCTCACCCGCACCGGCAACACCTTCGCCGTCGACCTGCCGTACCGGCCGTTCACCGCCGACGGGCGCGGCCGCGGCGAACTGGAGCACTGGGACGCCGAACTGCTGCGCCCCGACGGCGGCACCGAACAGCTCTGCCTGGACGAGCGCGGCGGCCCGGTGGCCCACCAGTACCCGCTGCCGGACGCCCCGGACCGGGTGCTCTACCTCAAGCACCTCGCCGACGGCCGGCTCCAGGTCTGCGTCCAGCCCGCAGCCGGGGTGGTCGACCGGGTCGCCGTCCACTTCGGCGGCTTCGAACTGTCCGGCCACTGCCCGGACCCGGCCGCCGACCGGCTGGAGCTGGTCCTGCGGCACGGCGGCACCGCCGGAGAGGTCCGCACCCCGGTCGAGCCCGAGCCGGACGGCCGTTTCCGGGTCCGGGTGCCCGCCACCCGCACCAGCTCGGACGGCGCCGTGCTGCCGCTGCGCAAGGGCGTCTGGGAGGCCGCCCTGGAACCCGCCGACGGCTCCGGACCGGCCCGGCCGCTGCTCGCCGCCGCGCCCGTCCTGCCCGCGCTGCCCGTCGCCACGACCACCGGCGGCAAGGACGTCCTGCTGCAACGCCGCTGGCACGACACCCTGCTGGTGGACTCCACCCCGGTGCTCGACGCCACCGAGCGCAGCGCCTGGACCCAGGCCCGGCTGCGCACCGAGCACTACCCGGCCGCCCGCCGCGAGCCGCTGCGCGAGGCGGTGCTGTACGACGTCTTCGGCGGCCGCGGCTACGCCGACTCCCCGCGCGCGGTGCACGCCGAACTCGTCCGCCGCGGCGAGCCGTTGGAGCACCTGTGGGTGGTCGACGACGGCCAGGCCGAGCTGCCGCCCGGGGTCGTCCCGCTCCGGATCTGGAGCCCGCAGTGGTACCGCGCGCTGGCCACCTGCCGGTACCTGGTCGGCAACACCCACTACCCGGACTTCCTGGAGCGCCGCCAGGGCCAGGTCGTGGTGCAGACCTGGCACGGCTCGCTGCTCAAGCGGATCGCCCACGACGTCGACAACCCCTGGCTCGCCGACCACGGCTACCTGGAGGCGCTCGACCGGGAGACCCCGCAGTGGAGCCTGCTGCTCTCCCCCAGCCCCTTCGCCACCCCGATCCTGCGGCGCGCCTTCCGCTACGACGGCGAGATCCTGGAGTCCGGCTATCCGCGCGGCGACGTGCTGGCCCGGCCCGAACCGCGGACCGCCGCAGCCGTCCGCCGACGGCTCGGCATCCCCGAGGGCAAGCGGGTCGTGCTGTACGCGCCGACCTGGCGCGAGGACCAGCTGCGCGGCGACGGCGAGGGCTTCCGGCTCGACCTGCGGCTGGACCTCGACCACGCCCGCCGGCTGCTCGGCGAGGACCACGTGCTGCTGGTCCGCCCGCACTCGCACGTGCGCGACCCGCTGCCGGGCTCCGGCGACGGCTTCCTGTTCGACTGCGGGGACTTCCCCGACCCGCAGGAACTGCTGCTGATCGCGGACGTCCTGGTGACGGACTACTCGTCGATCATGTTCGACTTCGCGATCACCGGCCGCCCGGTCTACTTCTTCACCTACGACCTGGAGCACTACCGCGACACCCTGCGCGGCTTCTACTTCGACTTCGAGCGGGACGCCCCCGGCCCGCTGGTGCCGGACTCGGCCGAACTGCTCGGCGCGCTGCGCGAACTCGCCGACAGCGGGGCGGAGCTGCCGCCCGGCCACGCCGAGCGCTACCGGCGCTTCCGGGCCGAGCACTGCGCCCTGGACGACGGCGGCGCGGCCCGGCGGGTGGTCGACCGGATGCTCGAACTCGGCCGCACCGCACGGTAGTTCAGGAGCTGCGCCGATTCAGCAGAACCGGTAGTCCCGCCAGGGCCGCCAGACCTCGTCCACGTCGAACCGGGAGAGCGAGAAGCCCGGCACCAGGAAGGACGCCCGGAACCCGCGCGCCTGCTCGTACGCCTGGTCCAGCACGTCGTCCGGCAGGCCGTGGGCGACCGTCACGTGCGGGTGGTACGGAAAGGCCAGCTCACGGGCCAGCGGACCGGAGCGGACGTCCGCCTCCAGCAGCCGGCACTCCTGCGCGCCCTCCTCGACCCGGACGAACACCACCGGGGAGACCGGGCGGAACGTGCCGCCACCGCGCAGCAGCATCCGGAACGGCCGGTGCGCGGCGGCCACCGACGCCAGGTGCTCCTCGATCTTCGGCAGCGCCTCGGCCGGCACCTCGGTGGGCGGCAGCAGGGTGACGTGCGTCGGTATCGAGCGGGCCTGCGGGTCCCCGTGGGCGGCCCGGGCGTCCTGGATCCGCGCGCCGTGCGGGTCCGGAACGCTCACGGACACGCCGATGGTGACGACTTCCGGGAGGTCGTCACCATCGGGCAGGTGTGTGAGCGGAGTCACCGCTTGGCGGCCGGCAGGAAGCCGATCCGGTCGTACACGGTCGCCAGCGTCTCGGAGGCCACCGCGCGGGCCTTCTCGGCGCCGATCGCCAGCACCCGGTCCAGCTCGGCCGGGTCGTCCAGGAAGGTGCTGGTGCGCTCCTGGAAGGGGGTGACCCACTCGGTGTACAGCTCGGCCAGCTCGGTCTTCAGGGCGCCGTACATCTTGCCCTCGAAGTGCGCGACCAACTGCTCGACCGACTGGCCGCTGAGCGCGGAGTGGATCCGCAGCAGGTTGGAGACGCCCGGCTTCTGCTCCTCGTCGTACGAGACCACGGTGCCGGTGTCGGTGACGGCGCTCTTGAACTTCTTGGCGCTGGCCTTGGCGTCGTCCAGCAGGCTGACCAGGCCCTTGGCCGAGGAGGCCGACTTGCTCATCTTGATGCCCGGGTCCTGGAGGTCCATGATCTTCGCCGTCTCCTTGAGGATGTACGGCTTCGGGATCGTGAACACCGGCGCGTAGCGCGAGTTGAAGCGCTCCGCGATGTCACGGGTGATCTCCACGTGCTGGCGCTGGTCCTCGCCGACCGGGACGGCGTCCGCCTGGTAGAGCAGGATGTCCGCGATCTGCAGGATCGGGTAGGTGAACAGGCCGACGGTGGTGCTGTCGGCGCCGTACCGGGAGGACTTGTCCTTGAACTGGGTCATCCGGGAGGCCTCGCCGAAGCCGGTGAGGCAGTTCATCACCCAGGCGAGCTGCGCGTGCTCGGGCACGTGCGACTGGACGAACAGGGTGCAGTGCTCCGGCTCCAGGCCGGCACCGAGCAGCTGGGCCGCGGAGACCCGGGTGTTCTGGCGCAGGGTCACCGGGTCCTGCGGCACGGTGATCGCGTGCAGGTCGACGACCATGTAGAAGGCGTCGTTCTCCTTCTGCAGGTCGACCCACTGGCGCACGGCGCCCAGGTAGTTGCCGAGGTGGAACGAGCCGGAGGTGGGCTGGATGCCGGAGAGCACCCGGGGACGGTCCTTGACCGGACCAGTGACCGCTGCGTTGACCATGCGGGCCATTCTTCCAGTTCCCCCGGTCGCTCAGGAAACCTCCGTCCCAGGAGGCTCCTCCGGTGTGACCGCACTCACCCTCACCCGGGCGATCCGCCGGCCCTCCACCTTGGCCACCGTCAGCAGCACCTCCCCGCCGCCCTCGACCGGGACGCGGGCCTGGTCGCCGTCCCGGGGCAGCCGGCCGAGCGAGGCGACCAGGCAGCCGGCCACCGTCTCGTACGGGCCCTCGGGCAGGGTGACGCCGGTCTCCTCCTCGAAGTCGCCGAGGTTCAGCAGGCCGTCCAGTTCCGTGCCGCCGCCGGCCAGCCGGCGGGTGGGGGCGGCCTCCGGCCGGTCGTACTCGTCCCGGATCTCGCCGACCACCTCCTCGACCAGGTCCTCCAGGGTGACGATGCCGGCCGTACCGCCGTACTCGTCCACCACGATGGCCAGGTGGTGGCCCTCCCGGCGCATCTCGCCCATCGCCTCCAGCACCCGCTTGGTGCCGGGCAGCAGCTTGACCGGGCGGGCCAGGTCGCGGACCTTGACGGCCTGCTCGCCGCGGGCGCCGTACAGGTCCCGGACGTGGACGAAGCCGACCACCGCGTCGGCGCTGCCCTCGACCACCGGGTAGCGCGAGTGCGGGGAGGTCTCGGCCTGGTGGCGTACGGCGGCCAGCGGGCGCTCGGCGTCCAGGAAGGTCACCTCGGTGCGCGGGACCATCACCTCGCGCAGCTGGCGCTCCCCGGCGGCGAACACGTCCGCGATCAACGCCCGCTCGTCGCTGCCCAGTTCGGTGTTGGAGGCGACCAGTCCGCGCAGTTCCTCGGAGCTCATCGAGCCGCGCCCGGCCGCCGGGTCGCCGCCGAACAGCCGGACCATCAGGTTGGTGGAGTGGCCGAGCAGCCAGATCACCGGGCGCAGCGCCACCGACATCACGTCCACCACCGGCGCGGCGGCCACCGCGATGGACTCGGCGCGCTGCAGGCCGATCCGCTTGGGGGTGAGCTCGCCGAGCACCAGCGAGACGTAGCTGATCACCAGGGTGAGGCCGACCAGCGCGAGCGCGTCCGCCACCCCCTGGGACAGCCCGGCCTGGACGAACAGCGGGGCCACCTTGCCCGCCAGGGTGTCCGCGCCGAACGCGGCGGACAGGAAGCCCATGCAGGTCACGCCGACCTGGACGGCGGCCAGGAAGCGGTTGGGGTCCGCCGCCAGGTGCGCGGCCCGGTCCGAGCGACGGGTGCCGCGCGCCTCCAGCGCCCGGATCTGGCCCTCGCGCAGCGAGATCAGCGAGATCTCGGCGACGTTGAACAGCCCGCCCAGCAGGATGAAGACGAGGACGAGCGCGGCGTCCCCGAGGGTTTCGTTCACAGCGGGCCAGTGTAGGCGGCGCGGACGGACGGCCCCGGGATGCGGCGGCGGCCCGCCGCCTCCCGGGAGCGGGAGGGGGCGGGCCGTCGGGAAGGCCGTGCGGCGGGGCTCAGATGAGGCCCAGCTCCTGGACCGCGTCGCGCTCCTCGGTCAGCTCCTTGACCGAGGCGTCGATGCGGGCGCGGGAGAAGTCGGAGATCTCCAGGCCCTGGACGATCTCGAACTTGCCGTCCTTGGTGGTGACCGGGAAGGAGGAGATCAGGCCGGCCGGGACGCCGTAGGAGCCGTCGGAGACGACACCCATGGAGGTCCAGTCGCCCTCGGCGGTGCCGTTGACCCAGGTGTGCACGTGGTCGATGGCGGCGTTGGCGGCCGAGGCGGCCGAGGAGGCACCGCGGGCGTCGATGATGGCCGCGCCGCGCTTGGCGACGGTCGGGATGAAGTCGTTCTCCAGCCAGGCCTGGTCGCTGCCGACGGCCTCGAAGGCCGGCTTGCCGGCGATCTCGGCCTGGAAGATGTCCGGGTACTGGGTCGCGGAGTGGTTGCCCCAGATGGTGACGCGCTTGATGTCGGAGACCAGGGCGCCGGTCTTGCCGGACAGCTGGCCGACCGCGCGGTTGTGGTCCAGGCGGGTCATCGCGGTGAAGCGCTCGGCCGGGACGTCCGGGGCGTTGCGCTGGGCGATCAGGGCGTTGGTGTTGGCCGGGTTGCCGACGACCAGGACCTTGATGTCGTCCGCGGCGTGGCCGTTGATGGCCTTGCCCTGCGGGCCGAAGATGCCGCCGTTGGCCGACAGCAGGTCGCCGCGCTCCATGCCGGCGGTACGCGGACGGGCGCCGACCAGCAGCGCGACGTTGGCGCCGTCGAAGGCCTCGTTCGGCTGGTCGGTGATCGTGATGTCGCGCAGCAGCGGGAAGGCGCAGTCGACGAGCTCCATGGCGGTGCCCTCGGCGGCCTTGAGGCCCTGCGGGATCTCCAGGAGGCGCAGGTTCACCGGCACGTCGGCACCGAGCAGGTGGCCCGAGGCGATGCGGAAGAGCAGCGCGTAGCCGATCTGGCCGGCCGCTCCGGTGATGGTGACGTTGACGGGGGTGCGGGTCATTTCTACCTTCTCCAGCAAATCGCCAGGTGCCCCAGGCACACCGGCGCACTGGAGCCGAGGATGATCTCTCGACATCGAGAGACCGGCGTCAGGTTATCGCAAAGGGAAGCGTACGCCGCGTGCGCGGACGTGGCTGATGCGTCACAGACATACCGCGGCCCCGCCCGGGATTCCCGGACGGGGCCGCGGTGAACGGGGCGGAGCGGCGGCTCAGTGCTTGGGCCGGCCGATCAGGTGCCCGATGTTGTCCAGCAGCGGGAACTCCAGCCACGGGTTCGGCTGCGCGACCAAGGTCAGCAGCACGATCGAGGCGCCCAGGAAGGCCAGCACGATCACGTCGGTGAAGCGGCTGCGGACGGCCAGCATCCCGACCTCCGGCAGCACCAGCCGCAGCACCGCGCCGAGCAGCACCCCGGTGCCGAGGATCAGCAGCCCGTACTTGAAGCCGTCCTTGAAGTCGGCGAACCAGGTGACCGCGAGGCCGGCGCCGACCACCGACAGGACCAGGGTTATCGGCCACTGCCGGACCGGCAGGGCGTGGTCGCGTCCGAGGGCCGGGGCGGCCCCCTCGGGCGGCAGGGTGCCGGTGGTCTTGACCGGCCTCCGCCGGGGCCGCGCCGGTCGCGGTTCAGTCATGCTCGCCGTCCCTCGGGGGTCAGACGCCGGCGCGGCGCTCGGCCGCCTCGACGATGTTGTTGAGCAGCATCGCGCGGGTCATCGGGCCCACGCCGCCGGGGTTCGGGGAGATCCAACCGGCCACCTCGGCCACGCCCGGGTGCACGTCGCCGACGATCTTGCCCTCGCTGCGGCTGACACCGACGTCCAGCACCGCGGCGCCCGGCTTGACGTCCTCCGGCTTGACCAGGTGCGGGACGCCCGCGGCGGCCACGATGATGTCGGCCTTGCGCAGGTGCGCGGCGAGGTCCCGGGTGCCGGTGTGGCACAGGGTGACGGTGGCGTTCTCGCTGCGGCGGGTCAGCAGCAGGCCGATCGAGCGGCCGACGGTGACGCCGCGGCCGACCACGACCACCTCGGCGCCGTCGATCGCGACCTGGTGCCGGCGCAGCAGCTCGACGATGCCCAGCGGGGTGCACGGCAGCGGGCCCTCGATGCCCAGCGCGAGGCGGCCGAGCGAGGTCGGGTGCAGGCCGTCGGCGTCCTTGTCCGGGTCCATCAGCTCCAGGACGGGGTTCTGGTCCAGGCCCTTGGGCAGCGGCAGCTGGACGATGTAGCCGGTGCAGGTCGGATCGGCGTTCAGCTCGCGGACGACGTTCTCGACGTCCTCCTGGGTGGCGGTCGCGGGCAGCTCGCGCTGGATCGAGGCGATGCCGACCTCGGCGCAGTCCTTGTGCTTCCCGTTGACGTACCAGCGGCTGCCCGGGTCGTCGCCGACCAGGACGGTGCCGAGGCCGGGCGTGACGCCCTTCGCCTTGAGGACCGCCACGCGGGCGGCGAGTTCGGACTTGATCGCGGCGGCGGTGGCCTTGCCATCGAGAATCTGGGCAGTCATGACCCCATTCTCCCGGATCGCGGCCGCCCCCCGTACCGGGGCCGGTCAGGCGGCTCAGGACGCCGGGGCCCCGACCGGTCCCACCACCGGTGGGGCGACCGGACGGGTACGGAAGGTCCGCACCACGTTGCGGTTGCGCCACAGTCTTGACCTTGCGCCCGCAACCGGCTGGACAGCGCGCTGCCGTCCGGTTGACGATAAGCGGGCATTCCCTGCCGCGACCCGGCCCGGTGACGGGCCGACGGATCCCGCGGCGGGGCGTACCCGGGGGAAAGAGCCAGTGATCCGACCACAGCACACCGACCAGCCCGACCGCCACGGCGCCCTCACCCCGCCGTGTCCGTCCCGGCGTCCGATCACCCGCTCCTCCCAGCACTGAGCCGGCGCGCCCGTCACCGCCGCCGGGCTGTCACCGCGCTCCGCTAGCGTCCCGTTCCGTCGACGATCCGACTCGCCGGCCGCAGCCGGGTCCTCCGCCGTCCCGTCCCCGCGTCCCCGTAACCGCCCGGAGGCATCCATGAGTTACCCGCCCGACCCGAACAACCCGTACGGCCAGCAGCCGCCCGCGCCGTCCTACGGCTACCCCCAGCAGCCCCCGCAGGCCGCGCCGGGCTACGGCTACCCGCAGCAGGCCCCGCCGACCGTGCCGGGCTACGGCTACGCGCCGGCCGTGCCGCAGACCATGCCGGGCCTGGTGACGACCGCCCGGGTGCTGCTGTTCATCGTGGGCGGTGTGCAGGCGATCCTCGCGATCGTCTACCTGCTCATCGGGGCCGCCGCCAAGGACGTCACCAGCACCGCCGCCAAGGCCTCCAGCAGCGACGACCCGTTCACCGCGATCGGCGACGCCGCCGCCGGCGTCCTGATCGTCGTCGCGGTCCTGTTCGGGCTGTTCGCCGCGCTCTCGATCACGCTCGGCGCCAAGTTCGGCAAGGGCGGCAACAACGTCCGGATCACCACCATCGTGTACGGCTCGCTCGGCGGCCTGGTCGGCCTGCTGATCCTGCTGGGCGCCGTCACCGCGGGCACCGCCATGGGTTTCGTGATGGCCGGCCTGTGGCTGGCGATCAGCATCATCTGGATCACCGCCATGTGCGTCCAGGACGGCGTCAACTGGTTCAACCGGCCGCGTTACTGATGCCGCGTCCCGGCCCCGCATCCCCGTAACCGCCCGGAGGCACCCATGAGTTACCCGCCCGACCCGAACAACCCGTACGGCCAGCAGCCGCCCGCACCCGGGTACGGCTACCCCCAGCAGCCCCCGCAGGCCGCGCCGGGCTACGGCTACCCGCAGCCGGCCCCCTCGCCCTACGGCTACGCGCCGGCCGCGCCGCAGACCATGCCGGGCCTGGTGCTGACCGCCCGGGTGCTGCTGTTCGTCGTCGGCGGCGTCCAGGTCATCCTCACGGGCATCCTGCTGCTCGCGGCCGCCGGCGCCAAGAAGGTCGCCAACGAGCACACCACGAGCAGTGACACGGCGGTCTTCGGCAACGCCGCGGCGAGCGTGCTGATGGTCGTCGGGGTCGTCTACCTCCTCGCCGCGGTGCTCTCCCTCACGCTGGGGGCCAAGTTCGGCAAGGGCGGCAACGCCACCCGGATCACCACCATCGTGTACGGCTCGATCGCCACGCTGCTCGGCATCGCGGTGCTGATCAGCGGGATCACCGGGGCCTCCACGATGGGCGCGGGCGCCGGGTTCGGCGTGGTCGTCGGCGCGCTGTGGATCGCGATCTCCATCATCTGGGTGGTCGCCATGTGCACCCGGGACGGCGTCAACTGGTTCAACCGGCCGCGCTACTGACCGGACGGCACGGCCACGACGAAGCGGCCCGGCTCCCTCCTCGGAGGGGGCCGGGCCGCTTCGTGCCACTCAGTGGAAGAAGTGCCGCGCGCCGGTGAAGTACATCGTCACGCCCGCCTGCTGGGCGGCCTCGACGACCTGCTCGTCGCGGATCGAACCGCCGGGCTGGACGATCGCCTTCACGCCGGCGGCGATCAGGATCTCCGGGCCGTCCGGGAACGGGAAGAAGGCGTCCGAGGCGGCGTACGAGCCCTTGGCCCGCTCGCCGGCCCGCTCGACCGCGAGCTTGCAGGAGTCGACCCGGTTGACCTGGCCCATGCCGACGCCGACCGAGGCGCCGTCCTTGGCCAGCAGGATCGCGTTGGACTTGACGGCCCGGCAGGCCCGCCAGGCGAAGGCCAGCTCGGCCAGCTCGGCCTCGGAGAGCGCCTCACCGGTGGCCAGCGTCCAGTTCGCCGGGTCGTCGCCCTCGGCCTGCACCCGGTCCGCGTCCTGGAGCAGCACGCCGCCGGAGATCGGGCGGACCTCCTGGCGGTTGGCCGGGGCGCCGGGGGCGACCAGCACCCGCAGGTTCTTCTTGCGGGCCAGCACCTCGACCGCGCCGTCCTCGTAGGCCGGGGCCACGACGACCTCGGTGAAGATCGGGGCGATCTGCTCGGCCAGCTCGACGGTGACCGGGCGGTTGACCGCGATCACGCCGCCGTACGCGGAGACCGGGTCGCACTCGTGCGCCTTGCGGTGCGCCTCGACGACGTCGGCGGCGGTGGCGATGCCGCACGGGTTCGCGTGCTTGATGATCGCGACGGCCGGCTCGGCGTGGTCGTACGCGGCGCGGCGGGCGGCGTCGGTGTCGACGTAGTTGTTGTACGACATCTCCTTGCCGTGCAGCTGCTCGGCGCCGGCCAGGCCGCCGCCCGCGGCGAAGCCGCTGCTCAGCCCGGTGCCGCTGTACAGCGCGGCGCCCTGGTGCGGGTTCTCGCCGTAGCGCAGCACGTTCTGCCGCTCCCAGGTGGCGCCCAGGAACTCGGGGAACCGCTCGTCGCTGGGGGCGTAGCCGGCCTCGAACCAGGAGGCGACGGCCACGTCGTAGGCGGCGGTGTGGGCGAACGCGGCACCGGCCAGGCGCTTGCGGGTGGCCAGGTCGAAGCCGCCCTCGCGGACGGCCGTCAGCACGTCGGCGTAGCGGGCCGGGTCGACCACGACGGCCACCGAGGGGTGGTTCTTGGCGGCGGCGCGGACCATGCTCGGGCCGCCGATGTCGATCTGCTCGACGCACTCGTCCGGGGTGGCGCCCGAGGCGACGGTGGCCTTGAACGGGTAGAGGTTCACCACGACCAGGTCGAAGGGCTCGACGCCGAGCTCGGCCAGCTGGGCGCGGTGCGACTCCAGGCGCAGGTCGGCGAGCACGCCGGCGTGCACCCGGGGGTGCAGCGTCTTCACGCGGCCGTCCAGGCACTCCGGGAAACCGGTCAGCTCGGAGACCTCGGTCACCGGGACCCCGGCGGCGGCGATCCGGCCCGCGGTGGAGCCGGTGGAGACGATGGCGACCCCGGCGGCGTGCAGGCCCTGGGCCAGCTCCTCCAGACCGGTCTTGTCGTACACGCTGATCAGCGCGCGACGGATCGGACGGATGTTCTCCGAAACGGGGGGCGGCGTGGTGGAGCTGGCAGTCATGCCGGGATCCATACCTTTCGGTCCTCGATGCGGTGACCTTCGCGGGCCAGCCGGCCCACGATGTCGACGAGCAGCTTGCGCTCGACAGTCTTGATGCGCTCGTGCAGCGCGTCGCCGCCATCGGCGTGGTCGGCGTCGACGACCTCGACGACACCCTGCGCGATGATCGGCCCGGTGTCCACACCGGCGTCGACCAGGTGGACGGTGCAGCCGGTGACCTTCACCCCGTACGCGAGCGCGTCGGTGACGCCGTGGGCGCCGGGGAAGGCGGGCAGCAGTGCGGGATGGGTGTTGACGATCCGTCCGGCGAAGGCCGCGATGAACCCGGGGCCGAGGATCTTCATGAAGCCGGCCGTCACCACCAGGTCGGGCTGGTGGGCGGCGACGGAGGCGGTCAGCGCGCGGTCCCAGTCGGCGCGGTCCGCGAAGTCCTTCACCCGGTGGACGAAGGTCGGCAGGCCCGCCCGCTCGGCGCGCTCCAGGCCGGCGATCCCGTCCCGGTCCGCGCCCACGGCCACGATCTCGGCGCCGTAGGCCGGGTCGGCGACGGCGTCGATCAGCGCCTGGAGGTTGGTACCGGAGCCGGAGACCAGCACCAGGAGGCGGGCCGGTCCGGGCGTACGGGGCGGGAAGAGCTGAGCGGGGGCGGCGGCCACTGCGCGATTCTCCGTAGGTCGGGCGCCGCCCGCTGGTACGTCCACCGACGGTGGGGCCACTACGAACGGCAGGTCGAGCGAGGGGGAACACCAGGAGAACCCGCCGCGACGCGGGCCCCGGGAACCGATGTGAGCTGCTGACCGTCACCACGATAACGGCTGGTCGGAGGGCCCCGGCACCCTCCCTGCGGCGCTACGCGCGTAGTTGAGACGGGGATCTCCTCGGGCCCGCCGTACCGGAGTTCGCCCGCGGCCCGCACCGGTACGGCAGGCCCCCGCCGGGCTCTCGAACGCTTGCGGGATCATTGGGGACGGGGAAGACCGCTCCCGGGCGGATCCCCCGCACGCGCCCCGACCGAGAAGGAACGGCTGAACCCATGAGCAGCGGCGACGACACCGACGAGCGCAACCCCTTCGCGCCGCCGCCCGCGGACGCCCCGGACCAGCCGTGGCACCCCCGCAACCCCTGGCCCGGCCAGGGTCCGGACGGCGACCGCGGCCAGCACGGCGGCCAGGGCGGCGACCAGCCCGGCGACCGCCCGCCGCTCCCGCCGCAGT
>NZ_MECK01000086.1 GCF_014596465.1 Streptomyces sp. CBMA123
CCTCCACGACGCGTGCGACAACCTCGCCAACGTCGACCCCGCGACCCAGGTGACCAGCACCAACGCGCTGATCGGCGTGGTGTGGCAGTTCGCCGGCAAGACGCCCGCCGCCACCGCCCCCGCCACCCGGCCCGGTCGGCACGCCGCAGCCCCCGGTCGAGCCGCCGATCGTCGGCACCACCCCGGTCATCGGCCGGCCCGAACCCCAGCACGCCGACGGCCGCCGCCGGGACACCGCCGCCACCCTCACCGACCCGACCCTGGTCTGGGGCGTCGTCCCGGTCGCCACCGCCCACGCGATGGCCCTCCAGCTCGCCCTGCGCGCCCGCCGCGGCCCGCTCGCTGACGACCCGGAGACCGGGCCGCGCACCATCGCGGACAGCCGCCCCTACGGTCTGCCCGGCGGGCTCGGCCCTGTCGACCCCGCGCACCAGGCCGAACTCGAACGCCGGGTGCCGGTCGACGAGGACGGCCTGCCCGTCCGCCACCCCGACCCGGCCGTCGGCGGCTGGGCCGAAGCCGTCAACGCCGGCGGTCACCGCGAACCCGGCCGGGCCAACAACAGCCTGGAGATCGCCCTCTCCGCCGTCGACACCTACACCGGCCGCCCCACCTGCGCGGCCCCGCGCATCCCCACCGAGGGCGACGCCGGCGAACGCGGCGCCCGCGACCGCGCCGAACGCGAACTCGGCGCCCCCTTCCGCGACCTCGGCGACGGCGGCCAGGCCTTCACCCGCCTCACCGACGAACTCCGCCGGGCCGGCCACGGTGCCCAGGCCGTCCTGCTCACCCTGGACGCCTACGGCCGCCCGCACGCCTGGAACGCCGTCAACCACCGGGACGCCGTCAGCTACCTCGACCACCAGCTCGCCCGCCACAGCCCCACCCCCCTCCACCCCGCCACCCAGGGCCTCTGGGCCATCGCCCTCAGCCCGGAAGGGCGGCCGCTGGACCTGGCGGCGGCCGGGTGATCGTGCTGGAACGATCGCGTCGCAGCGCCTCGATCAGTCCATGCGAAGAATGCGGGAGACGTAGATCCGCGGCGGATCCTGCTCTTCGTCCACCGCGTACTCCACCAGTCCCAGGTCGCGGCGCAGCGGTGCCGAGTGCATGCCAGGCCGGCCTGGCACCGGCATGCTCAGGTGGGGGACGGCGTTCTCGCGGACGTCGACGGGGAACGCCACGACAGCGGGGAACAGATCGGGTGCCGTGCCCGGGTCGTCGAGGAGCTCTTCCACGGCGGGGGAAAGGGTGATCGGATCATCCTCGTCCGGGACCTCGACGTGGTCGCTCACCCCGCGCCGGGCCGGCGCAGGACCGCGGACGCCGGGCTGCCGGGAGCGGTGCCGGACCGGAGGGCGGCGTGGATGCGGTCCCCCTCCGGGGCGCGGTAGAGCTGGGCACGCAGCCACCAGCGGCGAAGGACGCCGCCGATCGTCTCGTCATCGGCTTCTCCCGTCTCCCGGTAGAACTCCCTCCGCTGGGCCGGCGGGAGTGCGGCGGCGACGGCGTCCTGGGTGCGGGCGATGGGCTGGTGACCGTCGTGGTGGCCGTGCGGGGGTGCTGTGCTCACCGTTCCTCCGGAGGCTCTCTTCGGGCGGGACCGCTACCAGCGTCCTCCTCGGACGGAGTGCGCCGGTAGCCGGACGGGGCTGGATGATGGTGGGGATCGGAGTCGGTGTGACGGGGGTGGGCGGATGATCTCGCGGGCGCAGGCGGTGGAGGCGGGGCACCGGTGGATCAACGGGGATCTGCCGCAGGGGGCCGGGGCGGTGCGGCGGGTGTGCGCGCACGAGTTCGAGCTGGGGTGGGTGGTGTGGGCGGAGCCGCCGAGGCCGGAGGTGGATCCGCGGACGGGGGAGCGGCGGGCGCCCGGGGAGGTGGGGGCCGCGTGCGCCGTGGTGGACCGGGAGAGCGGGCGGTTCACCGTCTGGCCGTCCGTCCCGGTGGACGAAGTGGTCGGGCTCTACCGGGACTTCGTCGGCGCGGGCGGCCACGACCCGACCAGGCCGCCGGTCACCGGCCGGGGTGCCCGGGCCGAACTGACGTACCGGGACGGCGCCGACGGCACCCGCTCGCTGGCCCTGCGCTCGGCCGCCGGCCTGCCGCATCCGGCCCTGCGCGGCTGGTGGTGGCTGCGCGAGCAGGGCGTCGCGGCCGAGGACGTGCTCGCGGTGCGGACCGACCTGCGGCCGGCCGCGCTGCCCGGCGGCTACTGGGCGTACGCGCTGGCGGCCGAACTGCCGCACGCCCGGCTGGAGTCCGACCTGCCGTACGGTCCCCGCTTCGACCACCGGGCCTCCGCCGTAAGGGAGTTGCCCGCCGAGCCGGCCGGGCCGGGCCGCAACCGGGTACCGTTCCCGCGGGCGGTGCCGCCGCTGCCGCAGGAACCGGACGCCGCCCTGGCGGAGCGGCTGGCCGGGCGGTTCGGCCCGGCGGGCGTGCAGCGCTTCGAGCCGGCGGACGTGGTGCGCGCGGAACTGCCCGGGGACGCGGCCGCGCTGCTGCTGACGGCGGGCGTCCCGAAGGCTGTGGACGGTTTCTTCGCGCTGCACCACCCCGGTGTCGAGGCGATCGCGGACGGCTCCCGCCCGGGCACCGTCCTGCCGCCGCTCGCCTCGCACCTCGCGGCGCTCGGCCTCGGCACCAGGGCGGCCGAACGGGAGCGGCTGGCGCTCGCCGGGCAGCTGGTGCTGGGTACGGACGGCTGGGCGCTGATCACCCTGGACTCCCGCCAGGGCGCCGTCCGGGCCGTCGACCCCGACGACGCGACCGCCCGCCACTGCAACGCCGACCTGCGCGCCTTCCTCCGCTGCCTGGAGCTGTTCGCCGGCTGGTGGCCCGCCCTGCGCGGACTGGACCCGGCCGCGGCGGGCCCGGCGGTGGACGTCCTCCAGCGGGGTCTGGCCCGACTGGACGGCACGGTCTTCGGCGATCCGGAGAACTGGTGGGCCGTCATCGTGGAACAGTTGTGGGACGGCCTGCTCTGATCCGGCCTCGGCCGGCACACCCGACCGGCCCGGGAACCGGACTTCGGTGCGCGGCTGTCAGAGGGATCATCGGAGACACCGGCCGGACCGGGCGGAGCCCGAACCGCCGCCACCGGAACACCAGTTGGAGCGCCGAGCCGTGACCGCCCCGCCCCGCGCCGCCCAGACGGCCCTCCTCGCCGCGCTCGCGGTCCTGGCCGCCGGGTGCGCCTCCGGCGGCCCCGCGCTGCGGGCCCGCGCCGCCGCCGCGCCGCCGGTGTGCGGGTCCCCGGTGGTGATCGGCCACCGGGGGGCGCCGTTCAACGCGCCGGAGAACACCATGGCCTCCTTCGAGACCGCCCTCGACCAGGGCGCCGACTGGCTGGAGACCGACGTCCAGACCACCCGGGACGGCGTCCCGGTGCTGATGCACGACCCGACGGTGGACCGCACCACCGACGGCAAGGGCGCCGTCGCCGACCTGACCGCCGCCCAGATCGCCGCCCTGCGGGTGACCGTCGGCCCCGGAGCCGCCCAGCCCGTCCCGACCCTGGCGGAGCTGCTCGAACGCCTCTCCGGCAGCGGCGCCACGCTGCTGATGGAGATCAAGTGGCAGCGCCCCGAGGACGTCGCCCGGATCGCCCGGATCGCGGCCGGCAGCCGGGCGCACGTCGTCCTCTACTCCTTCTCGGCCGACCACCTGCGCCAGGCCCACGCCGTGGCACCCGCGCTGCCGGTGGTGCTGATCCAGAGCGGCGGGATCGCCGAGGACCCGAAGGACCTCAGGCTGGACGGGATCGCCCTGGACACCGGCCTGGCCACCGCCGCCCGGATCGCCGCCGAGCGCAGGGCCGGGCGCGAGGTCTACGTCTGGACGCTGGACGGCGAGGAGGCCTGGCAGCTGATGACCGCCCGGGACGCCGACGGACTGATCACCGACACCCCGGGCCCGGCCCGCCGCTGGGTGGACGGCAACTGCCGTACCGAGCGCCGGGCCGGACCGCGCGGCCACTGAGCGACGCCGGCCGGACCCACCGGGACGCCACCCGCCGATCGCACCCGCCGATCGCACCCGGAACGGTCGCGAACGACCGGGACCAGCGCTCATGCCGTCACGACCGATCACCTCCACGGCCGGATCGCGTAGCGTGGAGAGTTATGCGACTCGGTGTACTCGACGTAGGTTCCAACTCGGTCCACTTCCTCGTGGTGGACGCCCATCCGGGTGCCGCCCCGCTGGCCGCGTACTCCCACAAGGCCGAGCTGCGCCTGGCCGAGCTGCTGGACGGGACCGGCGCGATAAGCGAGGCCGGCGTCGAGCGGCTGGTCGGACACATCGCCTCCTCGCTGCGGGTCGCCGAGGACAAGGGCGTGGTCGACATCCTGCCGTTCGCCACCTCCGCCGTCCGCGAGGCCGCCAACGGCGAGCAGGTGCTGCGCCGGGTCGCCGCCGAGACCGGGGTCGAACTGCGGGTGCTCTCCGGGCAGGACGAGGCCCGGCTCACCTTCCTGGCCGTCCGCCGCTGGTTCGGCTGGTCCTCGGGCCGGCTGCTCAACCTGGACATCGGCGGCGGCTCGCTGGAGATCGGCTGCGGCCTGGACGAACAGCCGGACGTCGCCTGCTCGCTGCCGCTGGGCGCCGGGCGGCTGACCGCCCGCTGGCTGCCCGGGGACGTCGCCGACCCGGACGGGCTGCGCGAGCTCAGGCGGCACATCCGGGCCGAGATCGCCCACGTGGTCGGCGAGGTCTCCCGGCTCGGGCCGCCGCAGCACGCCGTCGCCACCTCCAAGACCTTCAAGCAGCTCGCCCGGATGACCGGCGCCGCCCCCGCCGACGCCGGCCCGTACGCCGACCGCCGGCTCACCCGCAGCGGGCTGTCCGCCTGGCTGCCGCGGCTGTCCACGATGACCGTCGCCGAGCGCGCGCAGATCCCCGGGGTCTCCGAGGGCCGGGCCAAGCAGCTGCTGGCCGGGGCACTGGTCGCCGACGCCGCGATGGACCTGTTCGGCCTGGAGGAACTGGACGTCTGCCCGTGGGCGCTGCGCGAGGGCATCATCCTGCGCGAGCTGGACGCCATGGACAGCCCCGCCGACCGCCGTCGGCCCGCGCTCACCTCGTAGGGCCCGCCCCGGCGCGAGCGTGCCGGTGGTCACTCCGCCCGGCATCCGACCCCGTTCGCGGCGTGCTCCGCATACGCTGTCTCCCGTGGTGCAACCAGCGGGCGAGGACGGAACGCAGGAGGGCCGCGCTCCCGGAGACGGGCAGCCGCGGCCGGAGAGCCCGCGCCGCCGGCTGGGCAAGACGGGACTCGGCAAGGCGGCACTCGGCAAGACGGGTCTGGGTACGGCAGGGCTCGGCAAGGCGGTCAAGGGCGCCACCGCGGCACAGGCCGCCAAGGCCACCAAGGCCGTCAAGGCGGCCCAGCGCACCGCGAAGACGGCCGCCACGAAGAAGACGGCCGCGGCGAAGACGGCGGCGAAGACGGCGACGAAGAAGGCCGCCACCAGGAAGAGCGCCCCGCAGAAGACCGGCACGCAGCAGGCCGCCACCGCGAAGCCGCCCCACGGCGCCGCCCAGCCGCCGCCCAAGGAGACCCGCACCGCCCGGGCCGCCGGCGCCGCCAAGGCCGCCGTCCAGTCCGTCCGCTCGGTCAAGGCCGCCAAGCGGGACGCCGCCCGCCCGCCGCTGCTGCGCACCACCGACCGGCTGGTGCTGCCCCCGCACCCGACCCTGCACATCCCGGACACCAAGGTGGTGCTGTCCACCGCCTCGGTGTACCCGGCCAGCACCGCCGTCGCCTTCGAGCTGGCCGCGAAGCTCGGCTACGACGGGGTCGAGGTGATGGTCTGGAACGACCCGGTCAGCCAGGACCTGGAGGCCCTGCGCCGGCTCTCCGACGCCCACCAGCTGCCGATCCTGGCCGTGCACGCGCCCTGTCTGCTGATCACCCAGCGGGTCTGGACCACCGACCCGTGGACCAAGCTGGTCCGGGCCCGGGCGGCGGCCGAGAAGCTCGGCGCGAGCGCCGTCGTCGTCCACCCGCCGTTCCGCTGGCAGCGGCAGTACGCCCGGGAGTTCGTCGAGGGCATCAACCGGATGGCGGGCGAGACCGACGTCCGCTTCGCCGTCGAGAACATGTACCCGTGGCGCTACCGCGACCGCGAGGTGCTGGCGTACGCCCCCGGCTGGGACGTCACCGACGAGGAGTACCGGCACTTCACCATCGACCTCTCGCACGTCGCCACCTCCCGGATCGACGCCTTCGCCATGGTCGAGCGGATGGGCGACCGGCTCGCCCACGTCCACCTCGCCGACGGCAGCGGCTCCGGCAAGGACGAGCACCTGATCCCCGGCCGGGGCAAGCAGCCCTGCGCCGAACTCCTGGAGCACCTCGCCCGCACCGGCTTCGACGGCCACGTGGTGCTGGAGGTCAACACCCGGCGCTCCGCGTCCCCCGCCGAACGCGAGGCCGATCTGGCCGAGGCCCTCGCCTTCACCCGCCTGCACCTCGCGACCCCCTCGCGCGTACGCTGAGCCGTCGGGCCCGGCCGGGCGCGAACGTCCGTACGGAGGGGGAGAGATGGCGGGGCGTCAGGAGCGGCGGGAGATCGCCCTGAGCTTCGGCGGGGTCGCCTCCGAGTACGACCGGGGCCGCCCCGGCTACCCGGACGAGCTGTTCGACGCGCTGGAGCGGCTGTGGGGCCGCCGCCTCAAGGGCGCCAGGGTCCTGGACGTCGGCGCCGGCACCGGCATCGCGACCAGGCTGCTGGCCGCACGGGGCGCCGAGGTCGTCGCGGTGGAGCCCAGTGACGGCATGGCCGCCCAGTTCCAGGACTCCTCGCCGACCCTGCCGCTGGTCCGCGGCACCGGCGACGACCTGCCCTTCCACGACGCCTCCGCCGACCTGATCGGCTACGCCCAGGCCTTCCACTGGACCCGCCCCGAGCGGTCCGTCCCGGAGGCGATCCGGGTGCTGCGGCCCGGCGGCGCCCTCGCCACCTGGTGGAACGTGCAGGACGAGACCGTGCCCTGGGTCCGGGCCCGGGGCGAGCGGCTTGCCGCGGCCCTGCCCGACCGCTACCACGGCTACCGCGGGATCAGCGGCCACACCAGCCACTTCGCCCCGGCCGGCCTCGCGGTCGAGCGGGCGGCGCTGCGCTGGGAACGGCGGATCACCGTCGAGCACCTGCTCACCGACCTCACCTCCCGCTCCTACCTGGCCTCGCTCAGCCCCGAGGAGCGCGCGCCGGTGCTGGCCGTCGAACGGGAGGCCGCGCTCGCCGAGTTCCCGGACGGCGTGGTGGTCGAGCCGTTCGTCCTGGACCTCACCGTGGCCGTCAAGCCGAACTGACGCGCCGGGCCCGCCCGCTGCCCGCATCGCGGACGCCCCGTCCGCCGGCCGGACGGCGGGCGTAGGCTCGTACCTCACACGGCCCCCGCACCCTCCTCACCGGCGGGGCGCCGGCGAGAGCCCCGAAGGAGTGGAGCACAGTGCCCGAGCTGAGGTCCCGTACGGTCACCCACGGTCGCAACATGGCAGGCGCCCGGGCGCTTCTCCGGGCCGCCGGCGTAGCCCGCGAGGACTTCGGCAAGCCGATCATCGCGGTCGCCAACTCCTTCACCGAGTTCGTCCCCGGCCACACCCACCTCCAGCCGGTCGGCCGGATCGTCTCCGAGGCGATCAAGGAGGCAGGCGGCATCCCGCGCGAGTTCAACACCATCGCGGTGGACGACGGCATCGCGATGGGCCACGGCGGCATGCTCTACTCGCTGCCCTCGCGCGACCTGATCGCCGACTCGGTCGAGTACATGGTCAACGCGCACTGCGCCGACGCGCTGATCTGCATCTCCAACTGCGACAAGATCACCCCCGGCATGCTGATGGCCGCGCTGCGCCTCAACATCCCGACCGTCTTCGTCTCCGGCGGCCCGATGGAGGCCGGCAAGGCCACCCTGGTCGACGGCACCGTGCGCCGGCTCGACCTGATCGACGCGATGTCCCAGGCGGTCAACGAGAGCGTCTCCGACGAGGACATCGCGATCATCGAGGAGAACGCCTGCCCCACCTGCGGCTCGTGCTCCGGCATGTTCACCGCCAACTCGATGAACTGCCTCACCGAGGCGATCGGCCTCTCACTGCCCGGCAACGGCTCGGTGCTCGCCACCCACACCGCCCGCCGCGCGCTGTACGAGAACGCCGGGCGGACGGTCGTCGAGATCACCAACCGCCACTACGGCCAGGACGACGCCTCGGTGCTGCCGCGCGCGATCGCCGGCCGCGCCGCCTTCGAGAACGCCATGGCCCTCGACATCGCCATGGGCGGCTCGACCAACACCATCCTCCACCTGCTCGCCGCCGCCCAGGAGGCCGAGCTGGACTTCGACATGCGGGCCATCGACGCCATCTCGCGCAAGGTGCCCTGCCTGGCCAAGGTCGCGCCCAACGGCTCGTACTACATGGAGGACGTGCACCGGGCCGGCGGCATCCCGGCCATCCTCGGCGAGCTGTACCGGGGCGGGCTGCTCAACGAGGACGTCCGGACGGTGCACGCCGACTCGCTCGCCGAGTGGCTCAAGACCTGGGACGTGCGCGGCGGTTCGCCCTCCGCCGAGGCCGTCGAGCTGTGGCACGCCGCGCCCGGCTGCAAGCGCTCCGCCGAGGCCTTCTCGCAGTCCGAGCGCTGGGACTCGCTGGACACCGACGCCGCCGGGGGCTGCATCCGCAGCGTCGAGCACGCCTACTCGGTCGAGGGCGGCCTGGCCGTGCTGCACGGCAACCTCGCCGAGGACGGCTGCATCGTGAAGACGGCCGGCGTGGACGAGTCGATCTGGACCTTCAGCGGCCCGGCGGTCGTCTGCGAGTCCCAGGAGGACGCGGTCGAGGCGATCCTCGCCAAGCGGATCAAGGAGGGCGACGTCGTCGTCATCCGCTACGAGGGCCCCAAGGGCGGCCCGGGCATGCAGGAGATGCTCTACCCGACCTCCTTCCTCAAGGGCCGCGGCCTCGGCAAGGCCTGCGCGCTGATCACCGACGGCCGCTTCTCCGGCGGCACCTCGGGCCTGTCCATCGGCCACGCCTCCCCGGAGGCCGCCTCCGGCGGCACCATCGCGCTGGTCGAGGACGGCGACGTCATCGCCATCGACATCCCGGGCCGGACGATCTCCCTGGAGGTCCCGGCCGAGGTCCTCGCCGAGCGCCGCCGCGCGCTGGAGGCCGCGGGCGGCTACCGGCCGAAGAACCGCGAGCGCCAGGTCAGCCAGGCGCTGCGGGCCTACGCGGCGATGGCCACCTCGGCTGACAAGGGCGCCGTCCGGGACGTCAGCAAGCTCGGCTGAACCCCGCCCGAGACAGGAGGAGCCGTCCCGCCCGGGACGGCTCCTCCTGCCATGTGTGCCGCCCGGGTGATAATCGACGATGTGAGCGAGCAGCCCCCCATCCCCGCCCCCAAGCCCGTCGGCGCCCCCGAGCCGGAGCCGATCCGCTTCTTCGGCACCAGCTGGGTCGACCGGGACAACGGCTACTGGCTGCGCCGGGTCGGCGTCTCGGCCGGCGCCCTGGTCGCCACCGCCGCCGCCGTGCTGGTGCTGCGCTTCGGCGTCGAGGGCGTCGCCCTCTCCGACAGCGGCGGCTTCCTGAACGGCCTGCTGACCGCCGCCATCGCGGTCTGCTCGATGATGGCCGTCCGGCGCACCTGGAAGGCGCTCACCGAGGGCAAGGACCAGCTGACCGGCTGGATGGCCGAGGACAAGTCGCTCGGCGCGGTCTGGCTGATCGGCGGGGTCGGCAGCCTGGCCGCCTACTTCGCCCGCAGCCTGGTCGAGGCCCCCGGCGAGGCGGTCGAGCGGGCCGCCCACCGCAAGGCCGTCGAGCAGTACGAGAAGCGCCGGGCCGGCCGTGGCGGCCGACCCGGCGGCAAGCGCAAGCGCTGACGGCGGTCAGCTGCGGCTGATGGTGCCGCACTCGCCCTTCTCCGAGAGGTCCCGGCTGCGGTCGTACGGATCGCTGGTCGGACCGGTCTGCTCGGGGTGGGGCCGGGCGAACTGGCGGAACTGCGGGTGCAGGAAGCCGTCGTAGATGTGGCAGAAGCTGTTGCCCACGTCCGACAGCGTCTTCTCGATGGCCGGCTTCTTCGGCTCGACCTTGTAGCGGTCCGGGTCGTAGAAGCGGTAGTCCTCGGTCCGGCGGACGATCGTCCGGGCCGTCCAGGTGTCACCGGTGGTGTCGGCGGCGCGGACCACCAGGTCCACCGGCTGGGCGGTGCCGCCCTGCCCGGCGGGCGGCTGCGGGGCGTCGGTGGCGGGCCTGCGCTCCTTGGCCAGCTTCTCGGCGTCGGGGCCCGGCTTCAGCGGGTAGACGTAGGTGAAGTCGGTGTGGACCAGGACCCCGCCGTCGCCGTCCCCCTCGTAGCCGATCCGGCCCTGCACCTTGACCACGTCGCCGACCAGCTGCGCCTCGCGCGGGTCGAAGCGGTTGAACCAGCTGGTCGGGTCGCTGTCCTTGGAGGGGTGGTCGAACGCGGCGGTGGCGTTCTTCCGGTCCTCGCGTTCGAGCATCGCCAGCGCGGCGTCCGGGCGGGCGCCCCCGATCACCTTGGGGTCGAGGTAGCTCGCCGTCAGGTAGTCCTTGACCTGCCGCAGCTGCCCGGCGACCTCGTCGGCGGAGAAGACGCCGACGGCCTTGGCCTCGGGCAGCACGAAGGCCTCCGCGCCGTTCGGCCAGCCCTCGGCGGGGGAGCCGACCCAGGGGTGAGCGACGGTCGGCTGGTCGGCGGGGGTGGTCGGCGGCGCCGTGGTCGGCCTGGCCGTCTCCGGGGCGACGGTCGGGACGGGCGTGTGGGCGGCCGAGGAGCCCCGCCCGTAGGTGTCCGAGAACCAGGTGCGCAGCGCGTCGATGTTCAGCGCGGCGAGCAGCAGAGCGACCGTCAGCGCGATGAACAGCGGCGTGCGCCATTCGAATCCGCGCCGGCGCTTGGCCGGGCGCGGGTTGCCCCACGGGTCGACCGCCTGGAGCTTCGGCTTGCGGCCGAACCGGCGCTTGGCCGCCGCCGGGCCGTCGTTGACCGAGCGTCGGCCGCCCGGGTCGACGGGCGGGGTGTGCTTCCAGCGGGCGGACAGCATCCGGGTGCGGCCGGACTGTTCCTTGACGCTGGCGCTCCTGATGAACTCCTCGTCCAGGACGAGGTCGGCGAACGGGTCCTTCCCGCCCGCTCCGGACGGGTCGGACCCGCCCGGCTCACGGCCCTCGGAAGGGCGTGGTTCCGGATCTTCGACTATCGGCATCGCGCCAGTATGCCGAGGGGGTGTGACGATTCGTCGATCGGGGGCACACCTTGTGGTGAACCTGTGTTCGGAGCCTGAGGGTTCACCGGTGTTTGTCCGAAAACGTACCCCCGGTCAGAACGTCGCCGCGGTCAGAACGCACCCCCGGGTCGAGGGCGGCTCAGCCCTTGCCGCGGGCCTGCTTCACCGAGCCCACCACTCCGGCGATCGCCAGCAGGATGCCGGCCGGGAGCAGGGAGACGAAGAAGGCGCCGAACAGCCCGGCGTCGCCGAGGAACAGCTGCGCCAGCATGTTCAGCACCAGCAGTCCGCCGGCCGCCGGGAGGGCGGACTTCCAGGGGTGCGCCTCGGCCCAGCGGCGCAGCCGCCGCTCGGCGGTGTCGCGGCGAAGCTGGCCGCCCACGCTGCCGACCAGGAAGAAGAAGAACAGGGCCCAGCCGGCTGGTCCGGCCAGCATGCTCAGCGACCAGTTCCCGGAGATCGCCTCGATCCCCAGGGACGTCGCCCCCACCACCGCGCCGACTCCCGCGGCCGTCCGCCACGGGCCCACCGTCGCCGCGGCGACCGCGAGTTGCCGGTTCTCTCGTCGGGACATTCCGTCGTGTGCCATGGCTCCACGGTGCGCCCGCGCGGGCCGGGAGGCCATAGGGGAAACCCCCGAGTTTTCTCCCTAGGGGCAACGGGACCACCGGCCACCGGGGACCACGGACCGGACGGGCCCGACGGGCGTCGCCGCACGGTGCGAGGATGGCCGCAGTACCGAGGCAAGGAGCGGACCATGGGCAGCAGCGCAGCGCACGGGCGGAAGATCGCCTTCCTGGGCACCGGCAAGATCGGCGAGGCCCTGCTCTCCGGCCTGCTGCGGGCCGGTACGGACCCGTCGGACGTCCTGGTGACCGCCCGCCGACCGGAGCGCGCGGCCGAACTCGCCGACCGCTACGGCGTGGTGGCCGTCTCCAACGCCGAGGCCGCCAAGCTGGCCGACACCCTGATCCTGGCGGTCAAGCCGCAGGACATGGGCAGTCTGCTGGAGGAACTGGCCCCGCACATCAGCCCGGACCGGCTGGTGATCTCGGCGGCGGCCGGCGTCCCGACCGCCTGGTTCGAGGAGCGGCTGGCGGCCGGCACCCCGGTGGTCCGGGTGATGCCCAACACGCCGGTGCTGGTGGACGAGGGGATGAGCGTCATCTCCGGCGGCTCGCACGCGCGGGAGGAGCACCTGGCGCGCGCGGAGGAGATCTTCAGCTCGGTCGGCAAGGCGCTGCGGCTGCCGGAGTCCCAGCAGGACGCGGCCACCGCGCTGTCCGGCTCCGGCCCGGCCTACTTCTACTTCCTGGTCGAGGCGATGACGGACGCGGGCATCCTGCTCGGCCTTCCCCGGCAGGTGGCGCACGACCTGATCGTGCAGTCCGCGATCGGCGCCTCGGTGATGCTGCGCGACTCCGGCGAGCACCCGGTGAAGCTGCGCGAGGCGGTCACCTCCCCGGCCGGCACCACCATCGCGGCCATCCGCGAGCTGGAGAACCACGGGGTGCGGGCCGCGCTGCTGGGTGCCCTGGAGGCGGCCCGGGACCGCTCCCGGGAGCTGGCCTCCGGCGGGAAGTAGCCCGCGGGCACCGGCCGCGGAAGTCCTTGCACGACCCCTCCCGCAAAGGCGGCGCACCGCCTACGCTCTCGGCCAACATCGTTCTACCGGCCGGTAGCGGGGTCCGTACGCGGGCCAGCGCGGGCCCGTGCGTGGAGGTCCGTATGAGTGCCGCACCGCCCGTACCGCCCGGCCGTCCCGCCACGCCCCCGGTGGCGCCCGGCCTGCGCGTCGGGCGGGCCGCGCTCGCCGGCAGCTTCCTGCTGCAGGGCACCACCTTCGCGCTGCTGGTCACCTGCATCCCGGAGATCCAGCACCGGTACGGGCTGAGCGACGGACTGCTGCCGGTCTTCCTGGCCGCGGTGCCGATCCTGGCCGGGGTGGGCTCGATCCTCTCCGAGCAGCTGGTGAAGCGCACCGGCGCCCGGGCCGTGCTGCGGGCCGTCCAGCCGGCCGTCTGCCTCAGCCTGGCGGGCGCCGGGCTCGGCGACTCGCTGTGGCAACTCGCCCTCGCACTTGGTGCGTTCGGGCTGCTGGTGGGGGCGCTGGACGCCAGTATGAACATGCTCGGCGTGGGCCTGCAGCACCGCTACGGCCGCTCGATCATGATCGGCTTCCATGCCGCGTTCAGCCTCGGCGGCATCCTCGGCGCGGCGATCGCGGGCCTCGGCTCGCACTATGACCTCGGGCTGCCAGTACTGTTCGGCACGGCCGCGGCGGTGATCGCGCCGCTCGCGGTGCTGACCGGCACCCTCCCCCAGCCTTCGGCCGGGGGGACCCCCACCGCCGGCCCGGCCGAACTCGGCGACGCCGTCCGGGAGGCCGCGGCGGCCGCCGCCCGGTCCATCCCCTGGCGTCCGCTGCTGCCGCTCTGCCTGGCGATGGCCTTCGCCTACATCGCGGACGCCTCGGTCTCCAACTACAGCGTCAAGTACCTCACCGACGGGCTGGGCAGCCGCGAGGACCTCGCCAAGCTGTCCTACCTCGGCTACATGGTCGCGATGCTGCTCGGCCGGGCCCTGGGGGACCGCGCGGTGCAGCGCTTCGGCGCCGTCCCGGTGGTGCGCGGCGGCGCCGCGCTGGCCGCGCTCGGCTTCGGGCTGGCCGCCGTGGCACCCGCCCCCTGGGCCGGCATCGCCTCGTTCACCGTGCTCGGCTTCGGCATCTGCGCGATCATCCCGCAGGTGTTCGCGGCCGGCGGCCGGCTCTTCCCGGCCGACTCGGACGCCGCCGTGGCCCGGCTCAACCTCTTCAACTACGTGGGTTTCCTGGTCGGTTCGCCCCTGGTCGGGGCGATCGCCGCCGCCGGCTCGTACCGCTGGGCGCTGCTCGCCCCGATGCTGCTGGTGCTCGCGGTGCTGCCGCTCGCCGAGCGCTTCGCCCCCGCGCCCGCGGTCGCCCCCGCCGCCGCGTGACGGCGGGGGTTCGGTAGGGCCCGACGCCCCCACCCACTACGGTGGAGGCCATGCCCGAAGCCGAGCGTGACACCCCCTGTGGCCTGCACCTCTTCTGGGACGAGGCCGTCACCGCCTACGACTTCGGCCCCGGCCACCCGATGGACCCGACCCGGCTGGCGCTCACCATGCGCCTGGTCGAGGATCTCGGACTGGCCGCCGGGCCCGGGGTGACCGTCCGGTCCGCGCCGCCCGCAGGCGAGTCCACCCTGCGGCTGGTGCACACCGGGGAGTACGTCGAGGCGGTCAAGCACGCCGCCGCACACCCCGAGCAGACCGACCCCCGGCACGGGCTCGGCACCGACGACAACTGGGCCTTCCCGGCCGTCCACACGGCCTCCGCGCTGATCGCCGGCCAGTCGGTGGCCGCCGCCGAGGCGGTCTGGCGCGGCGAGGCCCCGCACGCCGTCAACTTCGCCGGCGGCCTGCACCACGCGATGCCCGGCAAGGCCTCCGGTTTCTGCATCTACAACGACCCGGCCCTGGCCATCGCCCGGCTGCTCGAACTCGGCGCCGAGCGGGTCGCCTACGTCGACGTGGACGTCCACCACGGCGACGGCGTCCAGGAGGCGTTCTGGAACGACCCCCGGGTGCTGACCGTCTCGCTGCACGAGCACCCGGCCACCCTCTTCCCGCAGACCGGCTGGCCCACCGAGACCGGCGGCCCCGACGCCCCCGGCTCCGCCGCCAACCTGCCGCTGCCGGCCGGCACCGGCGACACCGGCTGGCTGCGCGCCTTCCACGCCCTGGTGCCCGAGCTGCTCGCCGCCTTCCGGCCGCAGGTCCTGGTCACCCAGCACGGCGCGGACACCCACGTGGAGGACCCGCTCGCCCACCTCGCCGTCACCGTGGACGCCCAGCGGCTGATCGCCGAGGAACTGCACGAGCTGGCCCACCGGCTCACCGGCGGCCGCTGGGTGGCCACCGGCGGGGGCGGCTACGCCGTGGTGGACGTCGTCCCGCGGACCTGGACCCACCTGGTCGCCACCGCCGCCGGGAGACCCGTCGACCCGGCCACCGAGACCCCCGACAGCTGGCGCGCCGAGGTCCACCGCCGCACCCGCGGCCCGGCCCCGCTACGGATGACCGACGGCGCCCGGCCGGTCTGGCGCGACTTCGACGAGGGTTACGATCCGGCGGACCGACTCGATCAGGCCATCCTCGCCAGCCGCCGCGCGGTGTTCCCCCACCACGGTCTGCTGGCCTGAAACCGCCTCCCCGGCCACGCGCCGGACGGGCCGTGCGTACGCCCCCTGGGGCGATCCGCCGAGTGACTACGTACTGCAACGGTCCTATCTCTCACCGTACGAGGACTGCACCTCCCCTCTTCCCACTGGTACCACCCATAACTACTCTGGGGATACACGTGTGCCGGTGGAGTCACCGGAGGGGAAGCCGGTGCCTTGCACACGGGTAAGGGTCGGGTGATGGTCATGAGTTCCGTCGAGCGTCCCCTGCAGGAAGTCGTCTTCCTGACCGTGGCCGAGGTTGCCGCGGTCATGCGGGTGTCCAAGATGACCGTGTACCGGTTGGTGCACAGCGGAGAGCTGCCGGCCATCCGGGTCGGGCGGTCCTTCCGGGTGCCCCAGCAGGCGGTGCACGAGTATCTCAAGGAGTCCTACGTGCGGCTTGAGAGCGCGTAGCCGACGGGCGGGCGGGGGCGGGTCCACAGCCGTGGATCCGTCCCCGTTCGCCCCGGATTTCCCCCGAGTTTCCCGGTCACGGGGAGCGCGATTACGGCCCCGGCCACGCGGACGGTAGGCTAGGCCCTCACGTCAGTCGTATGGACTCCGTCTCTCACGGACGAGAGTCTCAGTGAGCGAGGGTTGTTCCGTGGGCTCTGTCATCAAGAAGCGTCGCAAGCGTATGGCCAAGAAGAAGCACCGCAAGCTTCTCAAGCGCACTCGCGTTCAGCGTCGCAACAAGAAGTAAGCGCCCCCGGCCGCGCCCAGCGCGCCCAGCGCTTCCACCGCCCGTCCTGGCCCTCGTGGCCAGGGCGGGCGGTGTCGTCTCCCGGCCCGGTGGCCCGGCGCGGTACGGTGCACGCAGGCCGCTCGGGCCGAGGGAATGGGGTGCAGCACCGTGGGCGTGGTCGTGCTCGTCACCGGCGTGGCACGCCATCTCGGTGCCCGTTTCGCCGCCGAGCTCCGCCGCCGGCCGGGGGTGGACCGGGTCGTCGGCGTGGACGTGCAGCCGCCCCGGCTGCCGGTCGAGGAGCCGGCCGGACCGGCCGCGCCGTACACCTTCCACCAGCTCGACCTGCGCCGGCCCGCGGTCTCCCGGGTGATCGCCGAGCACCGGGTGGACACCGTGGTGCACCTGAGCGTCAGCGCCACCGGACTGGGCTCCACCAACCGCTCCGCGGTGAAGGAGTCCAACGTCATCGGCACCATGCAGCTGCTCGGCGCCTGCCAGAAGGCGCCCGGGGTGCGCCGGCTGGTCGTGAAGTCCACCACAGGCGTCTACGGCTCCGCGCCCCGCGACCCGGCGGTGTTCAGCGAGCGGATCCAGCCGAAGGACCCGCCCGGCGGCGGCTTCGCCAAGGACGCGGCCGAGGTCGAGGGCTATGTGCGCGGCTTCGCCCGGCGCCGGCCGGACGTCGCGGTGACGGTGCTGCGCTTCGCCAACATCGTCGGCCCCGGCGCCGACACCCCGCTCAGCGAGTACTTCGCGCTGCCGGTGCTGCCGACCGTGCTCGGTTACGACCCCAGGCTGCAGTTCGTCCACGAGGACGACGCCGTCGCGGTGCTCTGCCGGGCCGCCGACGAGCCCGTGCCGGGCACCGTCAACACCGGCACCCTCAACGTGGCGGGCGAGGGCGTGCTGCTGCTCTCCCAGTGCGCCCGCCGGCTCGGCCGGCCCACCCTGCCGCTGCTGCTGCCCGCGGTCAGCTGGATGGCCGCGCTGGCCCGGCAGACCCGGCTGGTGGACGTCTCGCCGGAGCAACTGCGGCTGCTCACCCACGGCCGGGTGGTGGACACCACGCGGCTGCGGGAGACCTTCGGCTACCGCCCGGCGTTCAGCACCCCGGAGGCGTTCGCCGACTTCGCCGCCGCCCTGGACCCCGGCCTGCTGCCGCCCGAGCGGCTGGCCGCCGTCACCGACCGGCTGACCGCCCTGCTCGGCCCGGAAAGCCCTGCGACCGCCGTACCGAACCGCCCCCACCGCCCGAGGAGCTGAGCCCGCGATGAGTGCCGCCGCCGAGAACACGCCGGAGACGGCCAAGGTCATCCCGATCGAGTCCGCCCCCAGCTGGACCTCGCCCGAGGGCCCCGGCCTGGCCGACCGGCTCGCCGGGGCCGTCGGAGGGGCGCTGTCCGGGCAGCTCGGCCCGGCGGCCACCCGGCTGTTCGGCAAGGGCTGGGAGGGCCGGGCCACCGAGGGGCTGGCCTTCCTGCGCCGCCGGATCACCGGCGACTACGAGGTCGACGAGTTCGGCTTCGACCGGGAGCTGACCGAGGAGGTGCTGCTCTCGCTGCTGCGCCCGCTGGCCGAGAAGTACTTCCGGATCGACGTCCAGGGGATCGAGAACATCCCGGCCGAGGGCGGCGCGCTGATCGTCGCCAACCACTCCGGCACCATCCCGCTGGACGCCCTGATGACCCAGGTGGCCATCCACGACCACCACCCGCACCACCGGCACCTGCGGATGCTCGCCGCCGACCTGGTCTTCGTGCTGCCGGGCGTCAACGAGCTGGCCCGCAAGGCCGGCCACACCCTCGCCTGCAACGAGGACGCCCAGGCGCTGCTGGAGCGCGGCGAGGTGGTCGGGGTCTGGCCGGAGGGCTTCAAGGGCATCGGCAAGCCGTTCTCGGAGCGCTACAAGCTCCAGCGCTTCGGCCGCGGCGGCTTCGTCTCCTCGGCGCTGCGGGCGCGGGTGCCGATCGTGCCGTGCTCGATCGTCGGGGCGGAGGAGACCTACCCGATGATCGGCAACGTCAAGACGCTGGCCCGGCTGCTCGGCCTGCCGTACGTGCCGGTCACGCCGACCTTCCCCTGGCTGGGGCCGCTCGGGGTGCTGCCGCTGCCGACCAAGTGGACGATCCGCTTCGGCGAGCCGATCGCCACCGACGGCTACCCGGCGGAGGCGGCGGACGATCCGATGCTGGTCTTCGACCTGGCCGACGAGGTGCGGGAGACCATCCAGCACACCCTCTACCAGCTGCTGGTGCAGCGGCGCTCGGTGTTCTTCTGAACCCGATCGGCCCCGATCGGCCCCGATAGACCCCGATCGCCCTGATGGCCCTTGATCGGCCTCGAAGCGGCGGGGCCCCGGCGGAACGCGTCCGCCGGGGCCCCGCCGCACTTCGCTCAGCTGCCGCCGAGGATCCGCAGCCCGGGCAGCAGGCCCGGGACCAGCGGGGGCACGTCCACGCCCTGCTGGGCGCCGCTCGGCGTGCTGGGCGCACCGGACGGCTGCTGCGGCACCTGCGGCGGGGCCGCGTCGGCGCTCGGCGAGGGCCGACCGGCGCCGGTGAGCCCGCTGGTGAGGTCGCCGACCAGGCCGTTGACGGCGTCCGGGGCGCTGCTGGGCAGGG
>NZ_MECK01000087.1 GCF_014596465.1 Streptomyces sp. CBMA123
CGGCCGTCCCCGGCGGGGCGGCCGCCGGCGGGGCGGGCCCGCCACCCGGACGGCAGACCGTCGGGGGCGGGCCGGGGCGAGCGGAAGTCGTCGGCGAGCAGGACCTCGCCGGAGGTGTCCTGGGTGTTCGTCACCGCGGTGCTCCCTGTCTCGGTACACGGGTGTCGGGCGGCGGGTCGGTCAGTCGCCGACCCCGGAGCGGTCCAGCGCCTCGGCGGCGGCCCGCAGGATCCGCAGCCGCCCGTCGAGGGAGGTGGCGGCGGCCGAGACCATCACCCCGAGGGTGGTGACGCCGGCCTCCGCGTAGGCCTGGAGCCGGTCGGCGAGCCGGGGCACCGGGCCGCAGAGCGAGGTGCGGTCGATGAAGTCCAGCGGGAGCGCGGCGCCCGCTCCCGCGCGGTCCCCGGCCGCCAACCGCCGCTGGAACAGCTCGACTTCGCGCTCGTAGCCCATCTCGCGGGCCAGCCCGAGGTAGAAGTTGTGGGCCGGGTCGCCGATGCCGAGCAGGTAGACGTACTGGTCGCGCAGGGCGTCGGCAGCGGTCGGGAGGTCCTCCGCGACCGAGGTGGGCAGGCTGGGCAGTACGTCGAAGCCGGTCAGGTCGGTGCCGGCGCGTTCGCGGCCGGTGCGCAGTTCGGCGACGGCCTTGGCGACGGCCTCCGGCGAGGTGAACACCCCGATCCAGCCGTCCGCGATCTCCCCGGTGAGCCGCAGGTTCCGCGGGCCGACGGCGGCCAGGTAGACCGGCAGCCGGGGCCGCAGCGGCTGGGTGAGCAGGTGCAGCGGGGCGCCGTCGCGTCCGGCGGGGGGCAGCTGGAAGTGCTTGCCCTGGTGGGTGACCGGGGCACCGGTCAGCGCCCGGCGGACGATCTCCACGTACTCGCGGGTGCGTTCCAGCGGGTGGTCGAAGGCCACCCCGTACCAGCCTTCGGACACGTCGGGGTTGGACACGCCCAGCCCGAGCCGGAACCGGCCCCCGCTGAGCGCGTCCAGGGTCGCGGCGGTGAGCGCGGCCAGGCCCGGTGGGCGGGCCGGGATCTGCATCACGCCGGAGATCAGTTCGACCCGTTCGGTCCGGCCGGCCACCAGGCCGAGCACGCTGGGCGCGTCGGACCGGTAGCCCTCCGGGGCGAGCACCGAAGCATAGCCCAACTCCTCGGCGGAAACGGCCAGTTCGGCGGCTCCTTGGTAGACCAGGTTCGCTGCCAGTCGCACGGTTGCTCCTCGCTCCTCGGTCTCTTCGCTGCGTGGTCCTTGCAGTGCGGTCCTTGCTGTGCGGTCCTTGCGGCAGTCCTCAGATCAGGTGGGCGCCGCCGTCGACCAGCAGCACCTGCCCGGTGGTGTAGGCGGCCCCGGCCAGGCTCAGCACGGCCTCGGCGACGTCCTCGGGCAGGCCCGTGCGGCGCAGCGGGGTGCTCTCCCGGACCTTCGCCGCGATCGGCGCGAAGAAGTCCTTGCCGCTGGTCCACGGCGTCTCGATCAGGCCGGGCGCCACCGCGTTGACCCGGACCCGCGGGCCGACGGTGTTCGCCAGCAGCCGGGTCATGTGCTCGATCGCGGCCTTGCTGACCGCGTACGGGATCGAGCTGCCGGCCGGTCGGCTGCCGGCCACCGAGGAGATGTTGACCACCGCGCCGCTGCCGGTGTCGGTCAGGTGGGGCATGGCGGCGACCGTGGTCTGCCAGGTGCCGATGACGTTCAATCCCAGGACGGTGCGCCACAGTTCGGGGTCGGCGCCGACCAGGTCGGCGTGCGGGACGGGCCGGGTGAACCCGGCGTTGTTCACCAGCAGGTCGAGCCGCCCGTAGTGGGCCACCGTCTCGGCGACGAGCCGCCGGGCCTCGGCCTCGACCGAGATGTCGGCCCGGACGTAGTGGGCGTCCGGCAGTCCGGCGGCGACCTTCTCGCCCGCCTCGACCGAGCGGGCCGAGTTGACCACCACGCGGTACCCGGCGGTGGCCAGGCGCTGGGCCACCGCCGCGCCGATGCCGGAGGAGGAGCCGGTGACCAGGGCGACCTTGGCGGCGGCCATCAGTAGTTCCCCAGTCCGCCACAGACGTTGAGCGCCTGCGCGGTCACGGCGGCCGCGTCGTCGCTCACCAGGTACTCGACCATCGCGGCCACCTCGCGGACCTCCACGTAGCGGCCGAGCGGCACCCGGGTGGTGATCCGGTCGTGCACCTCCTGCGGTCCGACCTGCCAGATGGCGCCGTAGTGCTCGCGCACCCGCTCGGCCATCGGGGTCTCGACGAAGCCGGGGCAGACCGCGTTGACGGTGATCCCGGTGCGGGCCAGTTCCAGCCCGAGGGCCTTGGTGAACCCGACCACGCCGTGCTTGGAGGCCGAGTACGGGGCGGCGTGCACCACGCCCTGCTTCCCGCCGGTGGAGGCGATGTTGATGATCCGTCCGCGCTCCTTGGCCAGCATGCCGCCGGCGTTGAGCACCGTCTTGGTCATCATGAAGACGCTGTTGAGGTTGGTGTTGATCACGTCGATCCACAGGTCGTCCGGGATCTCGGCGGTGGCGCCGCCCCCGCTGCGGCCGGCGTTGTTGACCAGGATGTCGACCGGGCCGAAGCGGTCGACGGCGGCCCGGACGTAGGCGTGGATCTGCTCGGGCTGGGCGACGTCGCAGACGGTGCCGTCGACGTCGAGGCCCTGCTCGCGCAACTCCTTGACGGTGGAGCGGAGTTCCTCGTCCCGGCGGGCGCAGATGAAGACGCTCGCGCCGAGCCGGGCGAGCCTGGTCGCGACCTCCAGGCCGATTCCGCTGGTCGCACCGGTGACCAGGGCCACCGGCCGTGTTGCGTTCGTCATGCTGCCTCCACTGTGGTGATCGGCCCGTAGGTGCGTGCGGCAGCGAGCGTTCCGGCCGGCGCTAGAGGCGGGCTGGAAGGTGGCTGGAGGAGCCCGGGCCGGGCGCTCAAGCCCCCTTCGAGGCGGGCCGGGCACGGTGGGCGGGCAATCCCGCCCCTCTGCTCGGAAGGACCGCCGATGACTGTCGCCCCCGTACAGACCGAACTCCACTCGCAGGTCCAGCACTTCTATGCGCACCAGATGCAGGCGCTGGACGGCGGCCGGTTCGCGGACTACGCCGCGACCTTCACCGAGGACGGCACGTTCCAGCACTCGCCGCAGGCCGAGCCCGCCGTCGGCCGGGCCGGGATCGTCGCCGAACTGGTGCGCTTCCACGAGCGGTTCGCCGACGACCCGGTGCAGCGCCGGCACTGGTTCAACCACATCGCGCTGGAGGCCCAGCCGGACGGCTCGATCCGCTCGACGGTGTACGCGCTGGTGGTGACCGTCCGGCCCGGCGGCACGCCGGTGATCGCGCCGAGCTGCGTGGTGCACGACGTGCTGGAGGCGCGCGAGGACGGCCTTCTGCTGCGCTCGCGGCTGGTCACCCACGACCAGCTGTAGGCCGTGTCGGACAGCACTCCGCCCCGCTGGACGTGGTCCAGCGGGGCGGAGTGCTGTCGGGCGGCACGGCCCGCCGCGGCCTCCCCTCGTGGCGTCCCGCCTCGGCTCAGGACGCCAGCCGGACCGGTTCGGCCGGCTCGCGCGCCTCCAGTGCCGGATCGCCCGCCAGCACCGCCTGGTGCAGCCGCTGCAGCCGGGCCGACGGCTCCACGCCGAGCTCGTCGATCAGCGTCCGGCGCAGCGACCGGAAGGCGTCCAGGGCCCGCCACGGGCTGCCCGAGCGGTACAGCGCCGTCATGAGCAGCGAGCAGAGGTTCTCGTTCATCGGGTGCTGCGCGACGAGCATCCGCAGCTCGCCGAGCAGCAACTGGTGGCGGCCGAGCAGCAGATCGGCCTCGATCCGCTTCTCCAGCACCTGCATCCGGGTCTCCTCCATGCCGAGCACCTCCGTCTCCAGCACCCGCCCGACCGGCACGTCCACCAGCGCCGGCCCCCGCCACAGCGCCAGCGCCCGGCCGAGCTGCCCGGACGCGACCCGGGGGTCGCCGCCGTCCAGCTCGGCGTTGCCCAGTGCGGCCAGCCGCTCGAACTCCGCGAGGTCGCAGCTGTCCGGGCGGACGGCGAGCTGGTAGCCGCCGAAGGAGGTGACCAGCACCTCCTTGGCCGACCGCTGGGCGGAGGCCGGCAGCGTGGCCGTGATCTTCCGGCGCAACTGCAGGATGTACGTCTGCAGCGTGGTGGCCGCACTGCGCGGGATGTGCTGTCCCCAGACCTCCTCCATCAGGGTCGGCACGGGGACGATGCGGCCGGCGCGCAGCGCCAGGAGCGCCAGCACCTGCCGGGGCTTGCCGGCGCTCGGAACCATGGACTTGCCGTGCTCGCGGATGGAGAACTGACCCAACACCTCGATATCCACGATGGGATCCCCCTTCAAGGTTGGCTTTCCGTCCTGCGGTTGAGCATGTCATCCGGGCGGGGACGGGCCCAGTGACGCCGTCACGCATTCTGGTGTGACGCCGTCATGCGGGATGTGCTCCGGTCATAGGTGGGGCGGGTCGGACGGGCCCCCGCGGTACTGATGGGGACGGCCCGCGGTGCCGGTGGGGACGGCCTGCGGTGCCGGTGGGGACGGCCTGCGGCGGCCCGTCCGCCGGGCCGCCTCCAGCGCCGGTCCACCGGCGGTCCAGCTCCGGTGAACAGCCTTTCGGTGGACCGGACGACCGGACCGGTCGACCCGACCGAGTGGGAATGGGGTGAGCGTGCATGGCCGTGGACGCGGGGGGTTTTCGCGACCTGTTCGGCGCCTTCCCGACGATGGTCTCCATCGTCACGGCGATCGACGCGGGCGGGGAGCCGCGCGGCCTGACCTGTAACGCGGTGTCCGCGGTGTCCGTCGAGCCGCCGCTGCTGCTGGTGTGCGTGGACCGCCGCTCGCAGACCCTGGACGCCCTGCACACCGCGGGCGCCTTCGTGCTCAATGTGCTGGCCGACGGCGCCCAGGACGTCGCGCGGACCTTCGCCGGCCGGGCGGAGCACAAGTTCGCCGGGCAGCGGTGGCGGCCGTCCGTGGCGGCCGGCGGCGCGCCGGTGCTGGTCGACGCGGTGCTCGCCTATGCGGAGTGCGTGGTGGTGCGGAGCCTGGAGGCCGGCGACCACTGGATCTTCGTGGCCCGGGTGGACGGTGCCGAGACGCTGCCGCGCACGCCCGTGCTGTACCACCGGGGCGTCTTCGAGCCGTGGCGGCCTCACGCCCGGCAGGTCGGCAGCCGCCCGTGAAAGTCCACCATCTCGGCGAACAGCGCGCCGACGTCCAGCGCGGCGCCGGGCCGCGCCCCGCCCAGTTCGGCGTAGGCGCGTCGCAGGTTGGGGACGAGCCGTTCGGAGTCGAGCAGGGCGGCGAACTCGCCGAGTTCGCAGTCGCGGGCGGCCTCCAGCGGGCTCAGCCCGGCCGCCAGGCCGTCCGCCGCGACCTGCTGGACCCACCGCAGGTAGCGCTCCGTCTCGTCGAACAGCTCGGGGCCCGCCACCGGGCCGTGGCCGGCCACCACCGTCCGGGCGCCGAGCGCGCGCAGCCGCCGGACCACCTCGATCGACCCGGACACCGAGCCCATCAGGCAGAACGGGGTGACCCCGGACATCACCACGTCCCCGGTGAACAGCACCCGCTGCTCGGGCAGCCAGACCACCGAGTCGTTGCCGGTGTGGGCCGGCCCGGGGTGGATCACCTCGGCGACGGTGCCGCCGACGTGCAGGGTCACCCCGTCCCGGTAGGTGAGGGTGGGGGGTGACAGCTCGACCTCGCCCCAGCAGACCTCCGGCCACAGCGTGGTCAGGTGCAGTCCGGCGGCCGTCATCTCGGTCCGGGTGCGTTCGTGGCCGACCACCACGGCCTCGGGGAAGACGAAGTTGCCGAACGCGTGGTCGCCGTGGAAGTGGGTGTTGACCAGGTACGTCGGCATCTCGGGGGCTACCGTGGCGACGGCCTCGCGCAGTCGGCGGGTGCGGGCCTCGGTCGCGGTGGTGTCGACCAGTGCCGAGCGGCCGTCCGACACGATCAGGCCGGCGTTGCTCAGGCACCAGCCGCCGTCGGGCTGGACGTACGCGAAGACGCCGTCCGCCACTTCCTCCAGGCGTCCGTCCTGCGCTCGTCGGGTGGTCGGGGTGGAGTCGGTCGGGGTGCGGTCGGTGGTCGTCACGGGGGCTCTCCTCGGTCGTCGTCGCGGCACGCTCCCGGGGGGCCGGGAGGCGCGGGGCCGATGACGCCCAACCATCCACGCGGTGGGTGGAGTTCGGCTCGAACAGCAGCCTTCGAACACGGCCTGCGGACAGCGCCCGCCCGTCCGGCATAGAGTCGATGGCGAGTCCGCGACCAGGTCCGCTGTACGGGGGAGTACCGGATGTCACGCCTGCCCGATGAGAAACTTCCGTCCCGACTCGCTGTCCGCATGGCGCTCGGTGTCCAGTGCGGCATCGCCTTCATGATGGTCCTCAACCTCCTTGCCGAGCAGCCGACTCCGGCCCGCCTGGCCGGAGCGCTGAGCGCCTCGGTCGGGGTGTTCGCCCTGCAACTGCTGCACTGTCTGCCCGCCGGCCGGCGGTTCCGCGACCGCCACGGCCGGCTGAGCCTCGCCGTGCAGGCCGCGCTCACCTACCTTCCGATGGTGCTCTGCGGCCTCAACTGGGGTGGCATGGCCGGGTTCCTGGCCGGCTCGACCCTGCTGCTGCTCCAACCCCGTTTGGCCTGGCCCCTGTTCGCGGTCGAGGCGGCCTCCACCGGTCTGCTGGCGGAGGTGCTCTCGGGCGATGTGCTGGGTGTCGCCTGGCTCACCACGTCGACGGTGGTGATCGGCCTGATCGTCTACGGGCTGACCAGGGTCGCCGAGTTGGTCGCCGAACTCCACCGGGTGCGCGCCGAGGTGACCAGGCTGGCCGTCGACCGGGAGCGGCTGCGGGTCGCCCGGGACCTCCACGACCTGCTGGGGTACAGCCTCTCGGCGATCATGCTCAAGAACGAGCTGACGTACCGGCTGATGGGCCGCGACGACGAGCGGGCCAGAGTCGAACTGTCCGAGGTGCTGACCATCACCCGGCAGGCGCTCGCGGACGTCCGCGGAGTGGCCTGGGGCTACCGGGAGATGCGCTTCGCCGACGAACTCGACTCGGTGCACGGGGTGTTGGACGCCGCCGGGATCAAGACCGTGGTGGAGCCACTGGTGGAGGTCGGCTCGCCGGAGGTCAACACGGTGCTGGCGACGGTGCTGCGCGAGGGGGTGACCAACCTGCTGCGGCACAGCGAGGTGCGGCACTGCCGGATCTCGGTCCGCCGGCGGGGCGGGCGGGTGCGGCTCACCCTCTCCAACGACGGGGTGCGGCCGAAGGCGCCCCGGGTGCGGCGCCGGGGCGGCGGGCTGGACAACCTGACGCAGCGGGTGGAGCGGATCGGCGGCAGCCTGACGTCGATCGTCGACCGGGAGGGCTGGTTCCACGTGGTGGCGGACTGCCCGGTCGAGGCCGGGCGGGAGGTCACGGTATCCAGCCGTTGTCCCGAGCGATTCGAACCGCGTCCAGCCGATTTCGCGCGCTGAGCTTCACCACGGCGGTGGTGAGGTAGTTCCGTACGGTGCCGACGGACAGGTGGAGCTGTCCGGCGATGTCGACGGCCTCCTCGCCCGCCGAGGCGCGGGCCAGCACATCGGTCTCGCGGGGCGTCAGCGGGTTCTGGCCGCGGTCCCACAGGGCGACCGCCAGCTGGGGGTCGATCACCCGGCGCCCGCCGGCCACCGTGCGGATGGCGGCGGTGAGTTCGGACGGCGGGGCGTCCTTGAGCAGGTAGCCGTGCACCCCGGCGTCCATCGCCCGGCGGATCATCCCCGGCTGGTCGAGGGCGGTGAGGATCAGCGTCCGGCAGCCGGGCAGCTCGGTCCGCACCTGGCGGGCCGCGGTGATCCCGTCCAGGCCGGGCAGGTTGACGTCGATGACGGCGACGTCCGGCCGGTGCTCCAGTGCCGCGGCGAGGATGCCGTTGCCGGTCGCGACCTCGGCGACCACCTCCAGGTCCTCCTCCAGGGTGAGGAGGGCGACCAGGGCCCCGCGCAGGATGCGCATGTCCTCAGCCAACAAGATCCGAATCATTGCGCCCGACCCCCGTCTGCCGCATGCCGACCCGCCCCGCGCAGTCCCGCGCCGCCCCGGCCCGCTGTGGCCCGCGCCATCCCGCCGGGTCCCGCTACGTCGCCGTGGCCGTCGGTCGATGGTAACAACGCCGTGTGTCGGGCAGGGACTCCCTCATTTCGGGACGGTTGCCGGGGTGGATCCGCGAGGGGGTCGCCGGCGGGTTCGGTGGTGGGGAGCCGGGGCCGGGGTTCCGGATTCGCGGTTCCGGATTCGGGGTTCCACATCTATCTCGACGTGAAGTATCTTGATGTCGAGATTGATGGTGGACGCGAAACGAGGACCTGTCATGCGGGGGAACGGACTGTGGGCGCAGCTGCGGCGGCCGCCGGGCGGGCGGGACGCGCGGATCATGCTGCTGGCCCAGGGCGTGGACCGGACCGGCACCGGAGTGTGGGCCGCCGCCTCGGTCCTGTACTTCACCTACGTCTGCGGGATGGACGCCGGACGGCTCGGACTGCTGCTCGGCGTCGGCGCGGTGGCCGGGATCATCGGCTCCCCGCTCGCCGGGCGGGCCGCCGAACGGCTGTCGGTGCGCGGCCTGTTGACCGGCTGCCACCTGCTGCGGGTGGCCACCATGGCGCTGCTGCTGGTGGTCGACGACTTCACCGCGCTGCTGGTGTCCGTCGCCCTGACCTGCCTCGCCGAGCGCGGTGCCAAGACCCTGGAGATGCTGTTCGCCACCCGGGTCGCGGGCGAGCGGCGCGCCACCTACCAGGCGCTGTTCCGCAGCGTCGCCAACGGCGGGTACGCGGTCGGGACGGGCTTCGCGGCCATCGGCCTGGCCGTCGGGACCACGACCGCCTACCGGGTGCTGATCGTGGCCAACGCGCTCTCGTACCTGCTGGCCGCCGCGCTGATCCGGCGCACCGGGGAGCCGGCCGGGCGGGGCCTGGTGACGGCCTCCCCGGCGGCGCCCGTACCGTCGGACGGCGGGGAGACCACCGCCGGCGCCGTGCCGAGCCCCTGGCGGGACCGCGGCTACCTGCTGTTCGTCCTGCTGGACCTGCCGATGTGCCTGGACGACTCCGTCCTCAACGTCGGCCTCCCGCTCTGGCTGATCCACCACACCGACGCGCCGCACGCCGTCGTCCCGGTCTTCCTCACCCTCAACACCGCCCTGGTGGTGCTGCTCCAACTCCGGTTCTCCGCCTGGGCCGAGCGCCCGCGCGGCGCGATCAGGGCGGTCGGCTGGTACGGCGTCACCCTGTTCGCGAGCTGCCTGCTGATCGCGCTCTCCACCGGTGGCGGACCGCTCACCGCCTCGCTCGCCCTGCTGGCCGCCGCGGCGCTGGTCACGCTCGCCGAACTGATGCGCTCGGTCAGCTCCTGGGAACTGGCGGTCAGCCTCGCCCCGCCCCGTGCCCGGGCCTCCTACCTGGGCGTCGCCGGGATGTCCCAGTCCGTGCAGAAGTCCGTCGGCCCGATGCTCCTGACCGGCGTGGTGATGGCCGCCGGCCCGGCCGGCTGGCTCACCCTCGGCGCGGCCTCCACCGCCCTCGCCGCCCTCCAACGCCGGGCCAGCCTGCGGCGGCTCGCGTCCCTGGAGGCGCCCTCGGCGGTTCCGGCGGAGCCGGTCGCCGTCGCCTGACGGGGGCGCGGGGACGTGTGCAGCGCACGATGGTCCGGCGGACACCGAGATCGCCGTCCGCCACTTCCTCGCCTTACGCCGGACCGGCGGCGCCCCCAGGCCGTCGGCCTTCCGCCGCGTCGCGCCGGGCGTCAGGTGTGACTCCGATGGGTAGTTTGCGAGCCCGTTGTCTTCGAGCTGGGGTTTCGGCTCGTAGTTTGCGCGCTGTTTCGAGCGTTAGTCTGCGAGGAGTTGTTCGGCGGCAGTGACTCTCCGACGGGCTCTGGAAGTCCGCGGCACAGCATGAAAGGCCCGGCCGCGTCATCCTCGCGTGCCCCTTGGTCACCCCTGTGCGCCTTCGTGTCGAGGCCCGCGGAGGGAACGTCTGGCCCATGCTCGGATCGGATGGCCTGCCTCCGGTTGGCCGCCTCCGAGCAAAGGAAACCCCTATGCGTCTTCGTCTTCGTCATGCGGTCGGTGCCGCTCTCGGCGCCCTGGTCCTCACCGTGGCGATTCCCACCTCGGCCCACGCGGCCAATGGCCGCCTAGACTACCACTACGGCCTCCCGGGATCCACGAAAACGTCGTTGCTGCAAGACCCGACCGCCACCCACTGCATCAACATCCCCGAGATCGTGGGGCATCCGCTCTGGGACGCCTTCAGCCCGATCAACCGCACTGACTCGGACGTCAACCTCTTCCTGGAACCGGACTGCCAGGGTCCGTGGACGGTTCTGAAGGCGGGCGCGACGGCCGGGCCCCTGCGGCTGTTCAAGTCGGTGCACTTCGACGAGTAGGAGAACGCACACTGCCCCGGTACCGGCCACCCATGTCGGTACCGGGGCGCCCCCGCGCGATTCCTGAAACGCCGGAGCGCCCCAGCCGGTGATCTCCGGCCGGGGCGGTCCGTAGCAGGTGAAAGGGGCTGGCCCCGCTCCCGCCGTGCGGAGGCCATGTCGGACTCGAACCGACAACCAATGCATGAAAAGGCCGAATGGGCACTGTCCATGCGTCGGCGATGGGCACGGTTACATGGGGACGGGAGTACTGCGTGGGGACTGAGGCGGCCCTTGCCCTCCCGTCGGTCGATGGCATCGCGCTCGGCGCGAGCCCTCGGTTCGGTGGGCGTGACCGGCTTCGGTACCGCTTGCGCGCGCTGGAGTCGAGGGGCTGGAGTACGCGGGCGGCGGCCTTCTGGTCGTCTCGGCACTTGTGGCGTCGCCGGACTCGGGCGAACCGTGCCTCGTAGGCGTCTCGGCCGCTGTCGTGAAGCCCGGCCGGATGGAGGCGAACCAGCTCAAGGGCGGCCTGGCCCAGCGGAGTTGGGGACAGTAAGCGGGTGCCGCCCTCCTGACGGACGGCGACGAGGAAGTCTCGGCGACGAACAGGGCCTCGGTCCACTCGCGGCTGATCCGCCGGCCACCGGTCCACACGCCGTGCCGTGTTGCCTGCCCGTCTCGCCAGTAGAGGCGTCCGGACTCGGCGGCCTCCAGGACTCGGACGTCTCACCCAAGGCTGACAGAGCGGGATCGGCCGCGAGTCAGGGCACCAGCAGCAAAGACCCAACCAGGTAGCGCATCCGGGCGGCCCAAGGCCGAGGGAGGCGTCGCGCGCCGGCTGAGGCGATGGGTGAGGCGACAGGCGCCGGGCCAAGCGTGCTGGGTCCCGCTGAACACCTGCCGGCAGGGAACGACCGCCTGCAGGGTGATGCGCGGTTCGTCGGACACCGGCCGTGTCGGCCGTCGCTCCCGAGGCCGTCAGGTGCAGACGGCGCCGGACGCCTGCCAGTTGGAGGGGTCGACCATGGTGGCGGGGACGGTGGTCTCGTGCGGGAGCTCCTTGCCGTCCTTCAGCCGGTCGACCATCTGTTGGACGGCGAGCGCGCCGACCTCGGAGCCCTTGAGGAGGAGCGCGGCCCGCATCGCGGCGGGTTTGCCGGGCAGCCAGTCCTTGCAGGCGAGGTAGGCCCCGATGCCCATGCCGATGATGTTGTCCGGTCCGAAGCCCGCCTCGGTCAGGGCCTGGATGCCGCCCTCGGTGTCCTCGTCGTTGCAGCCCCAGACCACCCAGTGCTTGACGCCGGGTTTGGGGGCGAGGGTGTAGGCGGTTCGGTGGTGGGCGTCCTCGACGGTGTTCTCCGTCCACACCTTCGCGGTCTTCAGCACGGCACCGGCGTGGACGGAGAACGCGTCCACCGCCGCGTTCATCCGGTCCCGGCAGACCGGGATGTCGCTGTTCCCGATCGACAGCGTCCAGGTGTCGGCGGCCTTCCAGCCGGCCTTGGTGTACTCGGTGGCCGCGCGTTCACCCACCGCGGCGCCCATGGTGGCGCCGTTGAAGCCGACCCGGGGCACCAGTCCCTTGGTGAAACAGGCACTGGGATCGGTGTAGTCGGCGCAGATCTGGTCGTCGGCGGAGAGCAGCGGAAGGCCCGCCTGACGGGTGAGGGCGACGAGTTCGGGGCCCGCGGAGGGATCGGGGACGACGGCGATGAGGCCGCTCGTCTTGTTGTCGATCGCCTTCTTGGCCTCCGCGAGCGAGCGGTCGCGGTCGTTGCCGACGTTCACGACGGTCAGCTCGACGCCGAGCTCGCGGGCCTTGGCCTTGGCTCCGGCCGCCTCGTCGACGAAGTATCCCTGGTCGCCCTGCTTCTGGAGGAAGGTGATGGAGATCGGGCCGTGGCCCGAGGTGCTCTGCCCTCCGCCCGAGCATCCGGTCAGCGCCAGAGCGAGAGCGGCCGCGCCGACGGCGGCGGCGGGCGCCGGTCGGCGGGCTCGAGTGGTGCGCATGGCCTGGTTCCTTTGAACGGCGACCGCCCGACGTGCGGCCGGCGGTGCGGATGAACGCGAGGACGGAAGGGCAGGAGGGCAGGGCAGAGTAAGCGTGAGGGCGGAAGGGCAGGGCAGGGTGAGCGTGAGCGTTTGAACGTTCAAATCGCTCAGAAGCCAACGCATTCGAACGCAGAACTGCTAGGAAACGCCACGTTCATCTGGCCGTCAAGATCTCGCGACCACGAGATGCAGGCCGATACTCGCTCGTTATCGCTGCCGCGAGCGGCACTTGGGCCGGACCAGGGCGAGCTGCCGGGCTGCGTCGGCCCTGACTGGGGCCCGAGCGGCTTCCGGTGCTTTCGACATTACTCAACACATCTGAACAGGCGATCGCGCTGTCACCTCTGGCACTCACTCGGCCCGGACGTGACCGAGCAGCGGACCGACCGGATCACGTGGGCCAACCGGGCCATGTCGGCCGACCGGACCATGTGGACCAACCGGACCACGAGGACCAAGCCGACCACGTGCCTGCCGCAAGGCCGTTCAGCGACGACGAGGACGAGGCGGGCACCGAGCTTCCACGGCACCCTCGCCACACCCCGGTTACCACGAATCGGAGACGTATAGTCACACGTTCCACCACAACAGACGCACCCGAAACGGTCGGGCCGTCGGGCCGTGCCGCCCGTGGGCCGGCCGCGTCCGCGTGCTGACCTAGGAGTGCCACGTGACTGACAACGCACAGCTGCTGGCGCGGCAGCGGCGCGCGATGATCCTCGAATGGCTCCGGCAGCGGGGCGGGGTACGGGTGAACGAACTCACCCGTGAGTTCGGCGTCTCGGACATGACCATCCGCCGGGACCTGGACGCCCTCGCCCGGCAGGGGCTGCTGGACAAGGTGCACGGCGGGGCCGTCCCGGCCGGTGCCCCGAGCAGCCAGGAGCCGGGCTTCGAGGCGAAGTCGTCCTGGCAGCCGTCGGCCAAGGAGGCGATCGCCCGGGCCGCCGCGGAACTGGTCCGGCCCGGGATGGCCGTGGGCCTGGGCGCGGGTACGACCACGCACGCCGTGGCCCGGGAGCTGGCGTCGGTGGACGGGCTGACCGTGGTGACCAACTCGCTGCGGATCGCCGAGGTGTTCGAGCAGGCCGGCCCGGGTGCGGGGGCCGGGACCACCGTGCTGCGCACCGGCGGGATCCGCACGCCCTCCGACGCCCTGGTGGGCCCGCTCGCCGACCAGGCGATCCGCTCGCTGCACGTCAACGTGCTCTTCCTGGGCTGCCACGGCATCTCCGCCGAGGCCGGGCTGACGTCGCCCAACCTGGCCGAGGCGGAGACAAATCGGGTGTTCATCGGCTCCGCGCGCCGGGTGGTCGTGGTCGCCGACGACACCAAGTGGGACACCGTCGGCCTGGCCACCTTCGCCACCCTGGACCAGGTCGACGTGCTGGTCACCGACGAGGGGCTGTCCGCCGAGCGGCGGGCCGTCGTGGCCGAGCGGGTGGGCGAGGTGATCGTCGCAGAGTCGGTCAACTGACCGGCTGGTGACGGTAGTCGGTCACTCGACTCCCGGCGGGGAGAGCGGGTGGGGTGGGGCGGTGCGGCTCCGGCGGATAACGGGATCGTCTCGAATTGACGTGAGCGGAACGAAGGTCTTGACGAACGCCCGGCCGGGGAGTTTCCTGTGCGAGCACGTTTGATCAAGTTGAGTTCTGATCGATTGTGTTTGATTCAAGCGGTACCGGCTACGCGGGGTCTCTCCGCAAGCCCTTCCCCCTCACCTTCTCCTTGTCGGGAGCCTTTCGCATGTTCATTCGTCGTCCTGGTCGGGTCCTGTCCGTTGCCGTACTGGGCTGCGTGTCCCTCGTAGCCGTCGTGGGGTGTTCGACGGGCCAGGAGTCGTCGTCGGGTGCGGGTGACACGGCAAAGGTCGAAGGCAAGGTGTCGCTGACGTACCTGCAGAAGCAGGGGGATCAGGAGTACTTCGTCGGCGAGGCGGCGGGTGCGAAGGCGAAGGCCGCGGAGCTGGGGGTGGACCTGAAGGTCGTGAACCTGGGCGACGACGCCAACAAGACGGTCAGCGAGGTCCAGTCGGCGATCGCCGGCAAGAGCAACGGGCTGATCGTGGTCGTGCCGGACCCGGCGGTGGGCCCGCAGGTCGTACAGACCGCCAAGGACGCCAAGGTCGCCCTGCTCACCTCCGACGACCAGATCTGCGTGACCGGCCCGGCCCCGGCCGCCTGCGCGAAGAGCGATCTGGTCCCGCGGGTCGGGTTCAGCGGCGAGCAGATGGGCGGCGAGGTCGGCAAGCGCGCCGCCGCCGAGTTCAAGAAGGCCGGCTGGAACGCGGCCGACACCCGGATCATCTCCGCCTGGAAGCAGGACGTCACCGTCTGCGGCGACCGCGTCAAGGCCGCCAAGGCCGCATTCACCCAGGCCGCCGGTGACGGCGTGAAGAACATCGACGTCGCCACCGACAACACCCCCACCGGCGCCCAGGACAAGACCGCCGCCACCCTCACCGCCAACCCCGGCGTCAAGCACTGGATCGTCTGGGGCTGCAACGACGAGAACGTCCAGGGATCCGTCACCGCCCTGCAGAACGCCGGCGTCAGCCCCGACGACATCGCCGGCGTCGGCCTCGGCGCCTACCTCGCCTGCAAGGACTGGACCAGCGGCAAGCCCTCCGGCATGAAGGCCGCACTCTTCATCAACGGCAAGGACGTCGGCGCGCTGGCCGTCCAGACCATGTACGACAAGCTCAAGAACAACAAGGACTTCCCCGCCGAGGGTTTCGCCTCCACCACCATGGTCGACGCCGCCACCTGGCAGAGCAGCGGCATGACCTGCAGCTGACGGTGCCGCACCAGAACCTCCGATTCGCACCTCCAGCGAGGCACACATGACCGCACCCGAGTCCCCGCCCGGCGCCGGACCGTCCCCGCAGCCCGCCCTCGGCCTGGCCGCCGAGAACGTCGGCAAGGCCTTCGGCAGCGTCCGGGCACTGCACGGCGTCACCGTCGCCTTCCCGCCCGGGCAGGTCACCGCCCTGATGGGCGAGAACGGCGCCGGGAAGTCGACCCTGCTGCGCATCCTGAGCGGCGACCACCGCCCGACCGAGGGCCGGGTCCTGCTCGACGGCGCCCCCCTCGACCTCTCCTCGCCGACCGACGCGCGCCGCGCGGGCATCCGGATCATCCCGCAGGAGCCGGAGATCATCCCGCACGTGTCGGTCGCCGAGAACGTCTACGCCGGCAGCCTCCCCCGGCGGGCCGGCCGCCGCTTCGACCGCGCCGAACTGCGCCGCAGGATCACCGCCGACCTCGCCGCACTCGGCTTCGAGCAGGTCCTCGACCCCGACCTGCTCGGATCAGAACTCACCGCCGCCCAGCGGCAGTTGGTCGAAATCATGCGAGCGCTCACCGGCGCCGTGCCACCCCGGGCGATCGCCTTCGACGAGCCCACCTCCTCCCTCTCCGAGCACGAGGTGGAGGCGCTGTTCGCCCTGATCGGCCGGTTGCGCGACCAGGGCATCGCGATCGTCTACGTCTCGCACCGGATGAAGGAGATCTTCCGGCTCGCCGACCGGGTCGCCGTCCTGCGCGACGGCACCCTCACCGGCGTCCTGCCCGCCGCCGAGACCGACGAGCGCGAGCTGGTCCGGCTGATGGTCGGCCGCGACCTGGCCGGCCTGTTCGTCCGCCAGGACGTCGCCACCGACCGGGTGGTGCTGGACGTCCGCGGCCTCACCACCGACGACGTGCGCGACGTCAGCCTCCAGGTCCGGGCCGGCGAGGTGGTCGCCCTCGCCGGGCTGATCGGCGCCGGCCGGTCCGAACTGGCCCTCGCCCTCGCGGGGGACGCGCCGATCCGCTCCGGCGAGATCCTCCTCGGCGGCCGGGCGGTGCGCCTGCGCTCGCCCAGGGACGCGATCCGGGCCGGCCTCGGCCTGGCCCCCGAGGAACGCAAGGCCCAGGCGCTGTTCCTGCACCGCGCCATCCGGGACAACACCTCCCTGGTCAGCCTCGACCGGCTGCGCCGCCGGCGCTTCGTCAAGCGCGCCGCCGAGAAGCAGCTCGCCCAGGAGTACGCGGACCGGCTGCGGGTGCGCGCCCCCTCGATCGAGACCGAGGTCCGGACGCTCTCCGGCGGCAACCAGCAGAAGGTGGTGCTCGCCCGCTGGCTCGCCCGCCGCCCCGAGCTGCTGATCCTGGACGAACCGACCCGCGGTGTCGACATCGGAGCCAAGGCCGAGATCTACCAGATCATCGCCGACCTGGCCCGGGACGGCGTCGCCGTCCTGGTGATCTCCTCCGAGCTGCCCGAGGTCCTCGGCCTGGCCGACCGGATCCTCGTCATGCAGAACGGCCGGATCACCGGCGAACTCGGTCGCGCCGAGGCCTCCGAGGAGGCCGTCCTCGCCCTGGCCATGACGGATGACCTCGCCACCGGCCCCCGTACCACCGACACCGACGCCACCACCGGAGTTGCCCGATGACCACCCCCTCCGCCACCGCCGACCAGCGGCCGCAGGCCCCGGCCGGGCCCGCGCGGCCGACCGGTCCGCGGGCGCTGCTCGACGTCGTCGGTGGCCAGAACCTCATCCTGCTGCTGGCCCTCGCGGCCGTGCTCGCCCTGTTCGGCTCGCTCGACATCAACTACCTGAGCTGGAACAACATCCAGGTGATCGCCGAGGCGGCGACCATCGCCGGGCTGCTCGCCGTGGTCCAGACGGTGGTGATCATCTGCGGCGGCCTGGACATCTCGGTGGGCTCCCAGGCCGGCCTCGCCTCCGTGGTGAGCGCGATGGTGTTCACCTCCACCGGCTCCAGCGCGCTGCTCGGCATGGGCGCGGCCGTCCTGGTCGGCGCCGCCGTCGGCCTGCTCAACGGCGCCGTGATCATCTACGGCCGGGTCAACCCGACCATCGCCACCCTGGCCGGACTGGCCGCGTACAAGGGCGTCGCCCAGCTGATCTCCGACGGACGGGCCCAGGGCTACGTGCTCGGCGACCCGCTCTTCGTCTTCCTCAGCCGCGGCAAGATCGCCGGCCTGCCGACGATGGTGTGGATCCTCATCCTGATCGCCGCCGCCGTGCACGTCCTGCTCACGTACACCGACATCGGGCGCAACATCTACGCCCTCGGCGGCAACGACACCGCCGCGCGGCTGGCCGGCATCAACCTCAACAAGTACCTGCTCTCGGTGTACGCGCTCACCGGCATGGTCGCGGCCGTGGCCGGTGTGCTGCTCACCGCGCGCACCGGCTCCGGACAGCCCGTCTCCGGCAGCGAGGGCCTGGAACTCCAGGCCATCACCGCCGCCGCCCTCGGCGGCTGCGCCCTCAAGGGCGGCAAGGGCGGGATCGGCGGCACCCTGCTGGCCGTCGCCCTGCTCGGAGCCCTGCAGAACGGCCTCACCGTCCAGGGCATCAACACCTTCTGGCAGAACGTCGCCCAGGGGCTCCTGCTGGTCGCCGCCGTGGTCATCCAGCAGCGGCGCGGCCGCGAGCGGGCCGTCGGCCTGCCGGCCTGACCCGCCCGCTCCTGAGCTCCCCTGGAGGCCGCCTCCGCCCCCCACCGGAGGCGGCCTCCGCCATGGGCGCCGCCGACGCCGCCGACCATCCTGGAAACGCCGACCTCCGTGACGTGTGCCGGAGGTCCCGGAAGGCAGAACAGTGAAGAAGACCGCCACCAAGCTCGCGGACGGCCGCGAGCTGACCTACTACGACACCGACGAGTCCGTGGTCCGCGACGCCACCGACCCGCGGCCGCTGGAAGCCACCACCAGCCTCTCCGCGATCCGGCTCGACCCCGCCACCGGCGACTGGGTCACCATCGCCGCCCACCGCCAGGCCCGCACCCACCTCCCGCCCGCCGACGAGTGCCCGCTCTGCCCCTCCCGGCCGGACTGGTCGAGCGAGATCCCGGCCCTCGACTACGAGGTCGCGGTCTTCGAGAACCGCTTCCCGTCGCTCTCGTTCGACGCGGCCGACCACGTGCCCGCGGAGTCCGGCCCGCTGCACACCCGCGGTCCCGCGTCCGGCCGGTGCGAGGTGGTGTGCTTCACCGCTGACCACGACGCCTCCTTCGCCGACCTCACCCCCGGACGCGCCCGCCTGGTCCTGGACGCGTGGACGGACCGCACCGCCGAACTCTCCGCGTTGCCCGGTGTGCGGCAGGTCTACTGCTTCGAGAACCGGGGCGCCGAGATCGGCGTCACCCTCGCCCACCCGCACGGCCAGATCTACGCCTTCCCGTTCACCACCCCGCGCACCGCCCGGATGGTCGC